>NZ_JBIVRD010000050.1:0-63114 GCF_044755565.1 Kitasatospora sp. NPDC092286
GTGAAACGGAGGTCGTCGCCGTGTCCGGCAGATCCCCATGTGGGTGACCAGATCGAACAACCTCAAGCCGATCACCGGAGGTAAAACGACAAGGTCAGACAAGGTGGTCGAACTCGCCAGCCTTCGCAGCAAGGAGGAAGGCCTGAAGCTTGACGGCACTGGTGGTGAGGATGACGCCAGGATCGTCTGACTCGCGGAGGTGGCGGACATCGCCTGCTCCAACGGCAAGTTCGAGACAGTTGTTGCCGTCATCCGGCCCACTGAACGACGACTTCTGCCAGAGGAGATGAGACATCTAACGCCTTTCAGGACTGGAGCAGGTAGAGAAGATGGTGAAGTAGCCCCCATGAGTCACGGGACGGGAGTTCACGCAAGGACTTCCTGGTGTCGACAGCTGGAAGAGCAAGGTCGCTGAGCTGTTGGAACCTTCTGTGGTAGGCCTGAATGTCCTCCGGATCACCAAGATATTCGGTACCCCCGGGAACATCCAGAATGACCGTCGAGAGCTGTGTGCAACCAGGGTCGCAGAGTGCGAACGAGTTCGAGTATGGCGGGTTCTTCGCTGCGGCGAACGGAAGCACTTGGATGCTGACGTTGGGAAGCTCTGCAACGTCAAGTAGATGAAGCAGTTGTTCCCTCATCACGGTGTCTCCCGGGAACCTCATCCGCAGGGCAGCCTCATGGATGACGAACCGGAACTGCCGATGCTTCTCATCGGTCAAGATCCTCTGCCGTTCTACCCGGAACCGGACGGCAGCGGCGGTGTCCCGTTTGCCGTCACGATAGGAGTCTTCGTAGACGGCTTCCACGTAGCCAGGCAGCTGAAGCAGCCCGGGGACATAGAGCGTCTCGTAGTTGCACAGGTAGGTCACACGGTTTTCGATCTCGGCCAGGTCGAGGGCGACTCCCGGCACCTGACCCTTGAACGCTGTCCACCAGCCCTTGCCATCGCCGGCTCCGAGCTCACGCAGGATGGCGACATAGGTCTCACCCGTGCACCCATAGCCATCCAGCAAAGTCGCAAGCCGTGTCGGGTCGAGTCCCGTGCGTGCGGCCTCGATGTGACTGAGCTGTGGGCCACCCATGCCGATGAGGGCCCCGGCGTCCTTCACCGCTAGTCCGGCGGCCTCACGCAGTCTCCTCAGCTCAGCGCCGAATCGTCGCTGCCGCTCGCTGATTTGGGTCCTGAGTGCCAAGGGGCTTCCTTCCGTGTCGGGCCAGTCTCGCGTCGCGAGACCCACCAGCACCACTCGCACGAGTGAGACTATCCAACCTCGGGGCGCATTCTCCGCGATCGTGTTGCACGCGTGGAACTTACTGCCCTACTCTCAGTGTTGCACCGATCACACGACGGAGCGTCAGTAACGCCTGTAACAAGGGCAGTAGGCGCCTTCTGCCCGCGCACCGCAGAGCAGCCACGCGTGACATTCGCCAGTCCCGCCCTGGCCTGGCTCACGGCGACCCATCTCCGCCGGTGAACCACCCCTCACATCCCCACGGAGGTCCCCTATGTGTGCCTTCAACCTGCCCGAACCGCCCGACTGGTCCGCCGCCCGCACCGAGTTGCGCGAGGCCCTGACCGGCGCCGGGTGGCCGGACGACACCATCTACGACGCCGAGCTCGCCCTTCATGAGCTGTTTGTCAACGCTTGGAAGCACGCCGGAAGCTCCGCGCCCCTCGTGGTCGTCCTGCTCCTGAACCGCACCCTCCGCGTCCCGGTCTGCGACGACAGCCCGGACCTCCCCGAGCCGCGCGAGCCGACCGACTCGTACGCGCAGTCCGGCCGGGGCCTGCACCTGGTCCGCGAGCTCACCCACCGTTTCGGCACAAACCCCCGCAAAAAGGGCAAAATCGTCTGGTTCGAGCTGGACGCCGCCGCGTGAACGACAGCCGCGGCCGCCACCCGATCAAGCCCACCGACCCGCGCACCCGTGTCTACACCGAGGCCCAGATCACCAGCCTGATCGCCGAAGTCCACGAGCGCGGCCGCAAGTTCGGCATCATCTTCCCGTCCGCCACCACGGACCGGACCATGGACGGCCGGGTCCTCGTCAACTTCGGCACCGCGCCGTCCACCACTCTCCTCAACCTCCTGAACCTCCTCCTCGACGCCGGGCGGGGCGGTGACCCGTGGGAGTCGTGATCCCCCTCGCCTCCACCCAGGCCGTGCACGTCGAGCGCACCACCGTCCCCTACCTCACCGTCGAACACGTCCCCGACGCCACCGTCCAGCTCCGCCTCGCCGTTGACCTCGACGTCCACGCGGGCCCCGGCGAACAGCTCGCCTTCCCGCTCACCCGCGACCAGGCCGAAGAGCTCCTTCACGGCCTCGCCGCCCACCTCGGCACCCGCGTCCTCGGAATCCGCCGATGAGGCCCGGCACCGCCGGCTTCCTCGTCGCCACCGCCTTCGCGGTCCTCCTCGCCCTCGCCATCCTCACCGTCGTCCTCGGCGTCATCACCGCCCTCAACGTTGCAAGGCCCGACGAGGACGAGCCCAACCAGGGCATACCGGGCTGATCGACCCCACCCCAGGGCGGCTGCCGCCCCAGCCGCCCTCACCCCCCCAACCCCCCCGGTGCACCACCCTCCCTGAAGGGCACCCTCATGCCCGAAGTGCCGCCCCCGCTCGCCAACGCCCTCGCCGCCGCGCACTACGCCGTCGCCGCCGCCTTCGACGCGTACGCCGACCACCCGTGCGGGCCCGTCGTCCCGGACGACTTCGACTGGCCCGAACTCGAAGCCTTCCTGTACGAACTCGGTTACGAGGCCGACGAGTCCGACGTCGCCCTCAACCTCTACCGCCTCCTCACCGCCGTCCAGCGCATCGCCTACCGCGAAGCCGCCGGCCGCAACGCCACCTGGCACCCGGGCCGCCTCAACCCCAGACCCCGCCCCAGACCCCACTGAGCCAGAAGTCGGCCCGTCCGACTTCCCACTCCGGAAGCCGTTCGGGCCCTCTGCGCACCCGCAGAGGGCCCGGGAGGCCGCTGTCCGTCTTCGGCGGGCGGAGGCTCGCGCTGCGTGATGGCCGATCCCCCCGGCTGTCCTGCCGTTGACACTTCTGGCCCGTGAACGAGGTGGTGGTCCGACTGGAGGGGGTGCTGTTTCCGGCGGCCGCGGACGTGAGGATGTCGTCGGTCGGGTAGGCCGACGAACGCTGTTGCGTCTGCACGTCCGGCGGTTGATCTGCGCCGGCACATCGTGTGAGCGGCAGACTTCTGCCAAACAGGTGCCGAGCCCGACGTACGGCCGCGCGGGCTTCGACCTCCTGCGAAAGCGCGCTCTGCTCCATCCATGACCGTGGGTCAGACAAAGCTTCCCCTACCGCTCTTGGGACTCCTGGCAGGTGGTGGACTTGACCTGGTCCGTGGTCGGTGTCGTGCGTGAGGCCGCAGGGCGGCGGGACGTGGTCAGCCGTGCGATCGCCCGCGATAAACCCCGGTGACATCGGCGGGCGTCCCGCGATAATGGTCGACATGGAGAAGGTCGAGGTGGTCGTCGCCCATCAGGAGCGCGCGACCCTGCGCGTCGGCGACGTGTTCCTGAAGATCGACGCTGACCAGATGCGCACCGACGTCGAGATCGAGGCGATGGCCATGGCGCCGGTCCCGACTCCGGAGGTCCTGTGGCGGAAGCCGCCCGTGCTCGCGCTCGCCGCCCTCCCGGGCACGGCACTCGGCCGCCTCGGCGAGCCGTCGACCGCGTCGCCGGCGGCGTGGGCCGCGGCGGGTGCCGCCGCACGGACGCTGCACGACGCGCCGCTGCCGCCATGGCCCGGTCGTAGCCCTGACGAACTCGCATCGGCCCTCGACGTCGAATGCGCCTGGCTCGTCACGAACGGTGTCCTTCCCGCCGACCTGGTCACGCGCAACCGCCGCGTCGCCGAGGGTGCGTTGCGGCCGTGGACACCGGTGTTCACGCACGGCGACTTGCAGGTCGCCCACATGTTCGTCGACGGTGACGAGATCACCGGCGTGATCGACTGGTCCGAGGCGAGCCGGGGCGATGCCCTGTTCGACCTCGCCGTCCTGACGCTCGGACACGAGGAGCACCTTGGCGACGTCGTCGCCGGCTACGGCACCGACGTCGACCTCGACGTGATCCGCGCGTGGTGGTCGCTGCGAAGCCTGCTGGCGGTCCGCTGGCTGGCCGAGCACGGCTTCGACCCGTCCGCGCCGGGCTGCGAGGTCGACGTGCTGAGATCCAACGGCTGCGAGTAAGTGCCAAGGGTTCCTGGCAAGGCGTGTCGCGCAGTCGTCGCCGGCAGATGACGGCGCAGCCCAGGGCAAGGAAGGCTTCGTGGATGTCGTCGCGGATCCCCCGGCGGATGCGCGGGCGGCGGAACCAGTGCAGCAACGCGACCACGGCTTCGGCGACCCGGCAGTAGCTGCCGAGGCCGGAGCCGTGCTCCTCGCACAGGGTCATCGGCGCGCCGTCGGTGACCGCTGGACCCCAGGCGCCCCTGCGCCAGAAGTCGGCCCGTCCGACTTCCCGCTCCCGAAGCCGTCCGGGCCCTCTGCGCGTCCACAGAGGGCCCGGGAAACCGCTGCCGCCCCCCGAACGTGCGACCGCTGATCCGGCGTGAACTCCGGCCGACGCGAGCCGTCCCGTCGTAGCCGTGCGTCAACCGATTGGTGAACTGACCGTCGAGGTCAGGGCGGTCCGCTGCCTTTCCCGGGTCACGGCTACGGCAGACCCTCGGGCATGGGGAACTCCACGGCCTACCCGCTGCTGACGACGCCCCCCGATCGGGTCCGGACCGGAAACTGTCAGCCTCGGAGGAGCAAGTCCGCGACTTCCCTCACGCGGCCGGTAGTTATGCCTTCGCGCTGCTCGATCGCGAGGGGGTGGTCGGTGGGTTCCAGTTCGATCAGCGGACGCTGACCAACGGCGCGGGTGTGGACGTGGGTCTTGAGCTGGAGAGTGGAGTGCTGATAGACGGGCAGCTCGGTGGAGAGCCAGCCAAAGTACGGGGGCTCCTGCTCGCGTGCCGGGTCGTCCCACAAATCGTGCGTCCGGGTGAAGTTCTCCTCGCTCAAGGAGACCCAGACACCCCAGGAGAACGTGTCGCCGCTGTCGCGCACCGGTATCTCGATCAGGCCGTGAACGAAGAAGTGCCGACCTTTGATCATGCACTGGTCGGCGGTCAGCTCGCTGTCCCGGCGCCGGGAGTACCGGGGTTTCCAGACCACCGGAGCGGGAGCCCCATAGGACAGCGGCGGGCCGTCCTGGTGTTCTGTGCGGCACGCGCATGTGTGGTGGTGATCAGCAGGCATGGTGCCGAGCCTGACGAGCTGGTCAGACACATCTTCGGGCGCCCAGGAAACACCGCTGCCGGCGGAGCTCGACGTGGCGAAGCTCCTGAGGTGACCGCACAGCGAACAGGCCCATGTCGCTCCCTCCCACGACGCCCCGGCGGCAGAATCCCCGTGGTCCCGCGACGCTCGGTGACGACCTCACATCGGAAGCGTGACAGTTCGGCGAACGCGTCCTGCTGGACGCCGCTGTGCAGCAGACTCATCTCCACGGCCTTCGTGCTGATCATGTGTGTTCCTTGGCCGGAGCGCATGATCAGGCGAAGGCCGCTTCCGTTTGGGGCAGTCAACGATACGAGTGAACAAGTTCGACAGGCCGTTCGAGGCCGGTGCTCAAGATCAAGCTAGGCCCGGTCCGGGCCACCCAGGAGGACCGGCAGGGTGCGGTGCCCGTTGGAGATCAGCGAGTCGACCGGCTCCAGCTCGACGCCCGGGACGAGTACCAGGTGCGGGAAACGCTCGAACAGTGCGCGCAGTGCCGTGCGGGCCTCCAGGCGGGCCAGCGGTGCGCCGAGGCAGAAGTGCGGGCCGTGCCCGAAGGCGAGGTGGTCCTTGACGTCCCGGGTGACGTCGAATTCCGCGCCGCTGTCGCCGTGCCGCGCGGGGTGGCGGCCGGCGGCGGCGTAGGAGGCCAGGATCGCATCGCCCCGGCGGACGGTCACCCCGCCCGGCAGCTCGATGTCCTCCAGGGCGTAGCGCATCGGAAGGTGCGCCAGGGGCGCCTCCCGGCGCAGCGACTCCTCGACCACGTCGTCCCAGCCCGCCTTGCCGGCGCGCACCAGGCCGAGCTGGTCGGGGTGGGTGAGCAGCAGGGAGATGGAGTTGTCGATCAGGTTGACGGTGGTCTCGTAGCCGGCGGCGACCACCAGCATGACGGTGTCGAGCAGTTCCTCCTCGGTGAGGGCGCTGCCGTCGCCCTCGGTGTCGCGGGCGGCGATCAGCAGGGAGGTCATGTCGTCGCCGGGCTGCTCGCGCTTGGTGGCGACCAGCGTCGCGATCACCGTGTAGAGGGCCACGTTGTTGGCCTGGGACTCCTCCGGGGTGAGGGTGGTGTCGAAGACCCCGTCGACGTGCCGGCTGAAGCCGTCGCGCAGTTCGTCGGGCAGTCCGAGCAGGTGGGCGATGACCAGGATCGGCAGCGCGCGGGCCAGGTGCTGCCGCAGGTCCACCGGCGCCCCGCCGGTGCCGGCGGTGGCGATCGTGTCGATCAGCCCGGCCGTCATCCCCTCGATCCGGTCCGCCAGAGCGGCGACCTGGCGGGGGGTGAAGGCCGCGCTCACCAGGCGGCGCAGCCGGCGGTGGTGCTCGACGTCCGTCGTGGACATGTTGCGGGCCGTCACCCACAGGGCCAGCGGCCAGCCGGCCGCCACCGACCCGTAGTCGGGCCAGTGCTGCGGGCCGTTCTTGGCGATCCTCGGGTCCTTGAGCAGCGCCTCCAGCAGGTCGGGGTCGGACACGGCCCACGCCTGCACCCCGAGGATGTCGGCGGGCGTGGCGGGCCCGCGCGCGATCAGCTCGGCGCTCTCGGCGTCGCGGGCCCGCCCGGTGGGGTCCAGGACGAGCACTGGGCGGTTGACCGGACACTCCAGGGGGCGGTTCAGCGGGGCCGGCCGGTTCTCCAACTGACGCTCCACGAGGGCTCCTTCACACGGGTTGAGGTGACGGGTCACGCACGCATGTTCGAGAATGGTCGGCCGCCCGTCACCTGTCGAGTGCGCATCCCCTCGCCCCCGCGCGCCCCAGCGCGCCTTCGCGCGCCCCTGGGCGCGCCCCCGCCCGGCCGCCGAACCGCCCGACGTTGCCTGCCCCGATTGACGAGGACCGTCAACTCACGTGACCCGCGAGGGCCGGGCGAAGGCGATGGGCGGCATGACGACGATCACGATGCCTCGACCGACGCCCCGTCAATTCGTGCAGGCCGGCGGCGGGGCGCGCTACGCGGTGGACGCGGTCGGGACGGGGCTGCTGCGGCCGTTCCTGCTGTTGTACGGGATCACGGTGCCCGGGCTGGGCGCGCGGTCCTCGGCGCAGACCCCCGGGGCGCTGGGGCGGGGCGTGCCGCGGCCGCCGGGTTCGTCACTGTCGTTGTCGAGGTAGCAGGGGGCGAGGGCCTCGTCGAGCGCCCCCTCGATGTCGTCCGCGGCCTCGGGCGGCAGGCATACCGTCACTCCCAGATGGGCCATCCACTCCTCCTCGGGGTGTCCACGATGCTGCCCTGTCGGCGGACGGCATCGCACCTGGGCCGACACCTGCTGTCACCGCCCAGGCCCGCGTGATCTCATGCGCCGCAGCGTGAGTGACCCCGGCCGAGACCTGGCCGACAACAGTGTCACCCGGCACTCGGGCCGCCTCAACCCCAGACCCAGGCTCAGGCCCCACCGCGCCAGAAGTCGGCCCGTCCGACTTCCTGCTTGTCAGCGGCCAAGATCTTTTGGCTCTGGCGCGAGTTCCGTGAACGATCTTGGATCTGGTGTAATCCCAGGGTGAGAGAGTGCCGAAGCCAGGGGCTCGGCGTGGGGCGGGGATGGGCGGACAGATGGCGGCGGTAGAGCACCGGGATGCCGTGCTGAGGAGGGCGCGGGCGGACTGGGAGCTGATGCCCCTGGACGGTGTCGGGCCGTTGCGGTTCGGCATGCCGATCATCGAAGTCACTGCCGCGCTGTCGGGCATGAGCGAGCTGCACCGCTTCCAGGCCGGGCCGTCGGAACCGAACACCCTGGGCGTCGCGTTCGGCGAGAGGCCCGCGGAGCCTGCTGTGTACGGCTACTTCATCCGCGGGCAGCTGTTCTGCGTCGCGGTCGACGCGGCCTTCGGACCCCAGGTCACACTCTGGGGAAGGGAGTTGACGGCCTGCGTGCCGGCAGATTTGGAGCGGTTCCTTCTGCACGCTTCCGTGTGTGGGGTGCTCGGTGTGTCCTATGGTCCGCGGGGCAACCCCGGGGCCGCCGGCATTGGCTTGGTCCTGCGGGTGCAGGAGGTCGCGGGCAATGCTCTGACCCGGCCGGTGATGGTGGGACGGGGCTGGGAGGACCGGTGCACCGATGACTGGGAAGGGCCGATACCGGAGTGCGAATGGATCGGCCGGCAGTGGTTCTACGCGGGCTACTCGGAGTACTGGCCTCCGCCTGGCCACGCGATGTCTTGGGGCGACTGGCAGCCTCCTTTCTAGGCTGAGCGTGAACGGCCACGATGCCAACAGGCACCGACTGCTACGGCACGAGTTCCGTGAAGCCCGCATGTGGGCGGCCGCGGTTGGCGATCATGGCGGGTGTCTGTCACTGATCTTCTGGTCATGTTGTTCCCTCAGTTCGCGCTGCTGCACGTGGAGTTGGTCAGGTCGGTTGGCCGGTCGGTCCGTGTTCATGCCCGGGGCCGGGCGTCAGGGGCGACATGCGCGGGATGTGGAGCCTGGTCGGAGCGGGCGCACAGTAGTTACGAGCGGCTGGTCGGCGACACTGCGGTCTGCGGGCAGGAGCTGGTACTGCACCTGCGGGTCCGCCGCTTTTTCTGCGACAACGCCGAGTGCGGGAAGCGGACCTTCGCCGAGCAGATCCCGGGGCTGACGTTCCGATACGGCCGCTGCACGGTGGGGCTGCGGAGGGTGCGCGAGGCCGTCGCTCTGGCGCTGGGCGGCCGGGCTGGTGCCCGGCTCACCGAGCACCTGGCAGTCGGGATAGGGCGAGACGCCCTGATACGCCTGATCCGTGCACTGCCGGACCCGCTCACTGGGCAGGTTCGCGTGCTCGGGGTCGACGACTTCGCCCTGCGAAAGGGCCATCACTACGGCACGGTCCTGATCGACATTCAGGGCCGCCGTCCCGTCGATGTCCTGCCCGAGCGGTCTGCCGACGCCCTGGCTGCCTGGCTCACCGCCCACCCCGGCGTCGAGGTCATATGTCGCGACCGGGCCAGCTACTACGCCGAAGGCGCCGACCGTGGAGCCGGCACCGCCACCCAGGTCGCCGACCGGTTCCACCTCTGGCAAAACCTCGGCCAGGCGGCCGAGCGGCTGGTCGCCCGTCTGCGCCCGCAGTGGGTCCCACCCGCACCGGCGAAGCAGAAAGTGGTGCTACCCGAAGGACCTCGGGCCCGGCGCACCCGCGAGCGTCACGCTCTCGTCCACGCTCTGATGGCCAAGGGTATGGGACCCAGCCAGATCGTCGCCGAGCTGGCCCTGGACCCCAAGACGGTGCGGAAGTTCATGAGAGCCGCCACTCCGGAGGAGCTGATCGGCGACCGTCCCACCGGCCGACAGAGCAGCCTGGACGGCCACGCCGCCTACCTGATCGCCCGGTTCAACGAAGGCTGCCACAGCGCCGAGCGCCTCCACCGCGAACTCGCCGAACGCGGCCTGACCGTCAGCGAACGCACCGTCCGCCGCTTCGTGCACCGGCTGCGAGACAACGCCAAGCCAGCCACCCGCCCGCCGGTCCCCAAGATCCGCGAGGTGACCCGGCTGATCCTCACCCACCCCGACAACCGGCCCGAGGCCGGCCGTGTCCTGTTAAAGGAACTGCGCGACCGCTGCCGGGAGCTGGATGACGCCTGCGACCTTATCGCCCGTTTCGCCACCGTCCTTGTCAACCGCCGCGGCCATGAGGACCTCGAACAGTGGACTGCGGACGCCGAGGCCAGCCACCTCCCCGAACTTCGCGGATTCGCGACCGGCCTGCGCAGGGACTGGGACGCGGTCCTGGCCGGCCTCACGCTCCGCTGGAACTCCGGCCCGGTCGAAGGGCACGTCAACCGCATCAAGATGATCAAGCGTCAAATGTTCGGCCGAGCCAAGCTCGACCTCCTCCGCAAGCGCGTACTCCTCGCATAATGAAGATCATCATGGGCGGCTTTCACGGAACTCGCGCCAGAGCCAATCTGACCTGGCCACTGACACCTGCTCCCGAAGCCGCTCGGGCCATCTGTGCATCCACAGAGGGCCCGAGAAGCAGCTGCCGCCCCGAACGTGCGATCACCGATCGGGCGTGAACCCCGCGTAGGGCTCACGCAGATGCGCGCGGCAGGTAGTGCGGGCTCCGGTCTTGGCGACCGCGAAGTCGCGACGCTCTGCGATCACCTGGGAGACCTGAGCCTGTACTGCCGTCATGGCAGGCTGAACCACCCTGGGACCAACTCGCCGCTGTGCTGCCGGAGGGGTCGACCGGCGCGGCGGCTCGTCCGCCGGGCTGCCACCGCCCACGTGTCACCGACCTGATCGGCGGTCAGGTCGCACTGGCTTCCGCCCTCCACGCGGGGCGGAGTCGCGCGGCGACGTCGCCGGCCTGGCGAAGACCCGCCTGGTAGGCCGGTTCCCAGGCTGCCAGGTCGCCCAGGTTCGAGCCGAAAGCGCGCACCGAGGCCGGATCGGGGCCGATGGTCACCACGGTGTCCGCCTCCACGGCCGCCAGCTGCTGGTCGAGTGGCTCTCGGGGGAACAGGTGGGCCATCGGCTCGATCACGACCAGTGTGCGGGCACCGGCCGCGAGATCGGCGTTGGTGCCCGCACGCAGCGCACCGTCCATGTATCGCCGGCCGTCGATGGCGACGGGCGGCGCGGCTCCGGGGAAGGCGCTGCTCGCCGCCACCGCGTGCACCAGCGGAACTCCGCTGTCGCGGTCCCACACCACGGGCTCACCGGTGGTCGCGTCCACGGCGGTGATCAGCAGTCGCCGCTCCGGCCACGCGTCCGCACCGATCAAGGCGGCGCGCCCCGCGATCAGCGCCTCATCGGCCTGGGGGTCGGTGCTGTCGAGCGCGAGCCGGCCGACGCGACGCCTGGCCTCGCCGGGTTCCAGGCTGCGGTCGCCGAGCACGGCGAACACCGCGCCCGTCCGCTCGGGGTCCGCCTTGAGCCGGTGAGCTGCCGGGCGAGCCGAAGTCGCGAGCCGACCCGGGTTCTGCCCGGTGGCGAGCAGTGCTCCGACGATCGCGCCGCTCGACGTGCCGACGGTCAGATCGGCCTCGCCCGGATCCACGCCGTCGCGGCGCAACCCGTAGGCCAGGCCGGCCATCCAGGCCGTGCCGACGTGACTCCCTGGGCCCAGGACGAGTGCTCGGTCGAAGGTGGGCATGGTGGTCTCCCCTCGTTGTTGAAACAGTCGTACCATATATTTGCTGACGCTGTTTCAGTTCAGGTTTCCGAGAGGAGATCCACCGTGGGGCGACCCGCAGATCCCACCCGGCGTGAGCGCACACTGGCGCGGGCGACCGACTACGTGCTGGCGCACGGGTTGGCCGGGCTGAGCCTGCGACCACTGGCCGCAGCCCTCGACACCAGCCCACGGATGCTGCTCTACGACTTCGGCAGCAAACAGGAGTTGGTCGCCGCGGTCCTCGCCGAGGCCCGGCGCCGAGGTGCGGTGCGCCTGGCCGGGCACCTTCCGCCGGAGACGGGTTCCGTGCAGGAGCGGCTGCGTGGCATCTGGGCGTGGATCAGCGCGGACGAACGTGCGCCGTTCGTCCGGCTGTTCTTCGAGGTGCACGCCGACGGCCTGCTCCACCCCGAGGCCTATCCCGACCAGGGGCGGGCGATCACGGACTGGTTCGACACCCTCGGTGCCACATTCCGGGACGTCTCCACCGGCCCTGACGACACCGTCACACCCACGTTGGTCATGGCCGTTCTCCGGGGTCTGCTGTTCGATCTCACAGCCACCGGCGACCGCCACCGTGCCGATCGTGCGCTGGATCGCTTCGCCGAACTCCTGAGGTAGTGAACGCACGCGTGGCATGGGGCCATGCGCGACCTCTGGGCCGGAAGCCGGCCCGTCGACCGTCCGACTTCCCACTCCTGAAGCTGCTCGGGCCCTCTGCGTACCCGCAGAGGGCCCGAGAAACCGAACGTCAAGGAACAGCGGGGAGATCAGTGCGCGCCGGAGGGCCGCCGAGGGACTCGACGATCAGCAGCGCCCACTTGTTCGCGACGTCCGAGAAGATCTCCCGTGCCAGCGAGTCCGCGCGCGTCAGGTCCGCATCGCCCGGGCGGCCGGGAAGCCGGGCACCGCCCCCGCACCCCCGGCCACCCTGATCGGTGTCGCGGCACTGGACCTGCCCGAGCACCTGGTCGAGGTCGAGGCCACCGCTGTCCTGGACTGCGACGGACTCGACCGGTGTGCGGTCCTTCGGCCCTGAGTAGCCTTGGGCACCTCCACGTTGGCGGGGTTGAGAAAGGCGGGCCCGTGAAAGGCCGGATCTCGGTGAGGCAGGCGCTGGGACTGCTGACGGGTGTCTGGCTGTTCCTGGGCGGGGCCTACCTGGTGGCGCTCCTGTTCGACGATCCCGGACTGACGGTCTGGGCACCGGCGACCATGTACGCCGGGGGGTGGTGGGCGCGCCACCGGCCATCGGTCCGGGCAGGGCTGGTCGGGACGATCGTCGGCTGTGCCGTGGCCTTCCTGCTCGTGGACATCCTGCGCGAGCACCTGAGCAAGGCCGCCGCGGACGGGCTGGCGGCCGGAACGGCGATGATCCCGGTCGCTGCGGTCCTGGTCGTCTGGACGCACCTGGCACCGGCGTTCGCCCGACGGAACGCGGCCGGCTGACGCGCGCCCGCCGGGCCGAACGCGGAGGCCGGGGAGGGTGTCCGGCTCGTCGTCCGGGGACGACCTCAGGCCGGACACCCTCCCTGCGCCGGGCGCGCCCGCCCGTCAGGCGGTCGGCGCGGTGCCCTGGGCGTTCCGGCGGCGCAGGTGGACGGCGCCGAGGACGCCGGCGAGCGCGACGCCCCCGGTCGCCCCGGCGACGGCCGGGTTGATCATCGGCACCGATTCGGCGGGCTGTGCCCCGCCGCACTGGGAGTGGCCGATGGTCAGGTTGGCGCCGTTCAGGACCGGCAGCAGGGCGAAGCGGGCGGCGTTGACGGTCAGCACGCCGTTGGCGTCGGTGGTCTGCTCGTTGAGGATGATCGTGCCGATGGCGGGGATGCTGACCTTGGTGTTGGCGGGGGCGTTGGCCTGGAGGGTGGTCGGGATCCCGGCGATGGTGACCGTCCCGCCCGCGATCGTGCCGCTGCCGGTGGCCCCGGCGGGGGTGGCGTTGCAGGTGGTGTTGATGCCGGTCAGGGACGCCTGGGCGAGGCCGAGGTCGAGCCCTATCCTGTCGACCGTCGCGGAGGCCGTCGAGGTGCCGTCGGCGGGGTTGCCGGCGGTGGTCGCGGTGAGCACGGAAGTGGTGCTGAACGGTCCGAGGTCGAGGCCGACGAGGGTCTGCGTGCCGCCCGACGGGTAGGTTGAGTGCGGCGTCGGTGACACGGCGACGAGCCCGCTCAGGGCGTCCGAGGAGACGACATAGGCGTCGGCCTCGGGGGAGGGGAGGGCGGCGTACGCCGGGGCGGCGGAGGCGAGGATTCCGGCGGCGAGCGCGGTGCCGGCCAGGACGCGGACGTGGGTGCGAGTTCTCACAGGTCGGGCCTTTCGGTTGGCAGACCACTGGATCTGTCACGGGATACGGGTGGGGTGCGGGTCATCGACTCCGCCGACCGGTCGTGGCTTTGGCCACGGATCACCGGCCGGGGAGAAGCTCCGTCGGTCAGGCGGTGGCGATCTCCTGGACGGCGGGCGGCGGCTCTGCCGTGCGGGCCGTCTTGTGCCAGGAGTTCTTGCGCCGCACGATCCGCCAGAAGGCGCGGACCGCGACGAGGTAGGTGGTCGCGGCATAGACCGCGAGCGCGAGGCCGTAGCCGAGCGCGGCCCGGCGGCTGATCCCCGGTTCACTGCGACGCCGGTACACCGGCCCCCAGACGGCGAACTCGGCGACCCCCACGAGCAGGTAGAGCGCGATCAGCGGAGCGCCGCCCCGGCTGAGGAAGGAGAGGACGAACTCGGGGTAGGCGACCGAGTTGTAGGCGAAGGCGGCGATCGGCACGGTGTACACGACCAGGCCGATGACCTGGAGCCAGGGCTGGACCATGAAGTAGAGGACTTCGAGGAAGCCCGTCGTGCTGAAGCGGTGCGATCGCCAGACCTGGCGCAGATAGGGCGCGCACTGCATCGCGCCCTGTGCCCAGCGGACCCGCTGGGTGATCAACTGCCGCACGCTCCACAGGGCTTCCTGGTCCACCCAGGCGGCCGTGGTGTAGCCGTTGCGCCAGCCGCCGAGCATCATCCGCAGGCCGAGCTCGAAGTCCTCCAGCAGCGCCCTGCCCCACGGCTCGGCGCTGCCCTGGTCGATCGAGCGCAGTGCGCTGAGCCGGTTGGCCTGGCCGTTGCCGCCCACGTTGACGGTCCGGGTGTACCGGCGGGTGATCTGCATGGCGGAGATCGGCCCGCGGAACTCGATGTCCTGCAACCGGGCCAGCAGGCGGGCGAACCGGTTGGCGAGGCGCCCCCGGCCGGGCAGCGGCACGGCCACGTCGCGGTTGGACATCCGGACCTCGACCTGGACGGCGCCGATGGCCGGGTCGCCGAAGAACGCCGGTCCGGCGAAGCAGTGCAGCATCCCCGGGGAGGGCCGCCCGTCGGCGTCCAGGACGGTCACGACGACCCGGTCGGCGTCGGCGTTCCCGGGCAGCCAGGCTTCGAGCGCCTGGTAGGCGGCGTTCAGGGCGTCGCCCTTGCCCGTCCGTGCCTGCGGCAGCCGGCGGCCGACCAGTTGGACGGGCTGCCCCGCGCCTGCCCGGGCCCGCACCACCTCGGCCGTCCGGTCGTTGGAGTGGTCGTCGACGACCCAGACGCGGGCCTCGGGGAAGTGCCGGGCGAGGTAGTCCAGGGTGGTGCCGATCACGGCCTCCTCGTCCCGGCAGGGGATGAAGAAGTGCCAGCTGAACCGGGTCGGGTCACCCGGGGTGTCCGGGCGGGCCCGCAGGAAGTTGCGCACGATGACGGCGACATAGGCGAGGAAGCTCACCCCCAGGACGAAGGAGAGGGAGATGGAGATGTCGAGCAGGGTCACGGCGCGCCATCCTCGACGTCGTGGGTGGAGGTTCGGGTGATCATGTGGAGGAAGAACAGCAGGGCGACCAGGGCGGCGGCCATCATCAGCACCGAGCCGAACAGGACGTGCGTCCAGCCGAATCCCTCGTCGCCGTAGCGGTGCTGCATGGCGACGATCAACGTCAGGCGCCCCAGGTTGGTGGCGCCGATCAGGGCGGCCGCCAGGACGAAGCCCAGCAGGACCCGCGTCGGCCTGCGCGCGCTGAACAGCAGCAGGACGCCGGAGAGCAGGGCGAGCGGGGCGATCAGCAGGGCGCTGCTGCAACCGGTGGTCAGCGCGATCCCGCGCCCGAAGCCGCCGTCGTCGCCGGCGTAGAGCACCGGCGCGTCGGGGGACGTGAGCAGCATGGTCTTCAGGCCCAGCGTGTGGGAGACGAGCCACTGCGCTCCGGCGATCTCGTGGAAGCGGTAGTAGCGCTCGCCGGCGACCAGGAACCCGCACAGACCCAGCAGCAGCGGACCGAACACCCGGCCGGGCAGCGGGGTGCGGCCGGGGTGCGACACCTGCGAGCGGGCCGGCCGCGACGGCTGGGAACGTTGCGGGTACGCGTCTGCGGTCACGAGGAAAACCCCCTGGGGGAAGGGCGGGTGGCGGGAATCGGCGCCCCGGCCCGTACCGCCGGCTGATCCGGTAGGGGCTCCGGAATGGGCTCCGGGGCGGGCCGAGGGCGGTTTTCCGGCACCCGGCGGAACGACAAGGTGTGGCCGGTGTCCGGGCGTTGGTGCCGGCTATGCCCCGCCGCGGTTCCGATCGGTCGGCTCCGCCGTGTCGGCGGTGTCGGCGGCCAGCCGGCTGCGCCGGATCAGCACGACTCCCACCAGCACCAGCGCCGTGGCGGCCGCGGTCGCGATGCCGAGGCCGGGCGAGCCGGTCGAGGCCAGAATGCCGCCGCCGGCCGCAGTCGGGGGAAGGCCGCCGGTAATGGGTCCGTACATGGACAGTTCCTCTCGTTCTGACCGGATTGTTCCGATCTGGCCAGCCCGTATGTTGCTGCATCGGCCGGATGATCTGACCGGTGCCGCGCCCATCTGAGGGGAAATCACTCATTTGCCTCAATTGGCCGAGCACGAACTGCTGGTGACCAGGTATCCGGCACCGGAGCCGCCCGGCGGGTGCGCATCCGGCACCCGTCCCTGACCTCGCCCTTGACGGCCCGACGGGCCGATCGTTGTCCGCCGAACGGGTGATAGCGCCCGGGGTGAACCGGCTTTTATTGGGCCAATTGGGTGACATTAGGGGCATGTATTGATCTTTTCTTCGAATCCCCTCCCTACCGTCTGCTGTTACTGCACCGACCTCATCCCGCCTCTCGCCCCCTTCGGAGCGCCATGTCCTCGACCGATGTCGCCCTGGTCCTCGGAACCCGGCCGGAAATCGTCAAACTCGCCGGTGTGGTCCGCCTCCTGGGCCCCCAGGCCCGCGTCGTGTGGACCGGCCAGCACTGGGACCCGGCCCTCACCACCGCCTTCTTCGCGCAGTACGGCCTTCCCCGCCCGCACCACCTGCTGAAGGGCGTCGGCGGCGAGCCGCGCGGCCGGCAGATCGGCCACATGGTCAGCGCGCTGAGCGACCACCTCGCGGCACGCCCGCCGGCCGCCGTCGTCGTCCAGGGCGACACCAACACCGCCGCCGCCGGCGCGCTGGCGGCACACTGCGCCGGCATCCCCGTCGTCCATGTCGAGGCCGGCCTGCGCTCCTTCGACCCCGACATGCCCGAGGAGGCCAACCGCCGCCTCATCGCCCCGCTCGCCGACCTGCACTGCGCGCCCACCCCGACCGCGGCCGCGCACCTCCTGCGCGAGGGCATCGAACCGCACCGGGTGGTGATCACCGGGAACACCGTCGTCGAGGCGACCCTGGAGACCCTGCCCGCCGAAGCCGAGGCCCGCCGCATCGTGGCCGAGCACGCCGTCGCCCCGGGCGGCTACGTACTCGCGACCATCCACCGCCCCGAGAACACCGACGACGCCGCACGGCTCGCCCAGATCCTCGACCAACTCGCCGCCCTGGACATACCGGTGCTGCTGCCGCTGCACCCACGGACCCAGGCCGCCGTCGACGCGTTCGGCCTGCGGGCCTCGATCGCCCGGCTGCGGCAGATCGAGCCACTGGACCACGCCGCCTTCCTCGCCCTGGCCCGGCACTGCCGCCTGCTGGTGTCGGACTCCGGCGGAGTCCAGGAAGAGTGCACCGTGCTCAAGCGCCCGCTCGTGGTGGTGCGCAACTCCACCGAGCGCCCCGAAGCCGTGCAGGCCGGCTTCGCCCGCCTCGCCCGGCCCGGTCACGAACTCGCCCGGACCCTGAGGGACTTGCTCGACGACGAGGCCGCTGCCGAACGGCTGGCCAGGCTCCCTTCCCCCTACGGCACCGGACAGGCGAGCGCCGACATCGTCACCGCGGTCCGCAGCCGCTACCTCGCCCCCGGGCGGACCCCCGTACCGCAGCCCGGCCGCGAGCCGCTCGCCGCCACGGCGGCCCACCCCGGGCACTGATCAGGCCGGCAACCACCCTGCGGCGGAAGGGGCTACCGGATCAGCCGCCGCTCCTCTTCACGTCCTCGGCGGCGCGGCGGCTTCCCGGCTCCCCAGGGCGGGCGCGTCGGACAGGCCCGAGGCCCACATCCGGCCGTAGGCCGAGTAGTCGCACAGGTGCCGGGTCACCTCGGCGGCGCTGAGACCCGTGCCGCCCTCGATCCACCAGGAGAGCACCCCGACGACCTCTCCCGTCCACGCCCGGGCCACCACCTCCAGCGGGACGCGCGGCTGAACGCCGGCCTGCCGGCAGCGGCTCCGGAAGACGTCCCCGGCCAGCTCGCCGATGATCCCGGTGAACTCCCGCAGCGCCCGGCCGTCCCCCTCGCCGCGAAGGATGACCTGGCAGGCCGGCCGCTCCCGCTCGGCGTGCTGGAACAGGTGCAGCAGCGGCAGTTCGGCGATCCCCTCGGCCCCGGCGTCGGCCTGCTCGACCGCCGGCATGAAGCGCACGCGGTCCAGCGCGAGGTCGCGGACCACCCAGACGAGCAGGTCCTCCTTGTCCCGGTAGTGGGCGTAGAACGTGGCGCGGCCCACGTCGGCCCGCTCCACCAGCTGATCCACCGTGACCGTGTGGAACCCCTTCTCGAGCACGAGCTCGACCAGCGCCGCACCCAGCGCACTGCGCGTACGGCGCACCCGGCGGTCTTCAATCACCTTCACAGGAGAACTAACGCTCCTGACAGCGCCTGGTCACGACCGGGCCGCGGTGGCCGGGCGAGGGAAGTGCGGCGCCTCAGGGCAGCGGGGTGCGGGACTGCGGCTCGTCGAACTCGGGGGCGTCGATCCCGAGGTCGGACGCGATCACAGCCCGGTGCGGTCCCTCCACCAGACGAACACCTCGGTGCTCGGCTGCCGTTCGGAGAACAGGCCCGACGGGGAGACCTCCCGCAGAAGCCGGAGCAGGTCCGCCTCGAAGCCGGCCCGGCGCGCGCCGAACAGGTGCGGGGCCGAGGACGACATCGAGAAGACCTGGGCGACCACCTCGTCGCGCGTACGCTCCAACGCCTGCCCACCGGGGACGACATGGCGCTGGAGGCCGGAGAACCCCGCCCGGGCGAGCACCGCGGCCTCGTCGTCGGGCGTCCCGTGCGGCAGCACCCCGCGGCCGGCCCGTCGGACCGGCCCCAGGTACCGCCCGACCAACGCGTCCACGGCCGCACCGGGCACCGCCGGGTGCGGAAGGCCCTCCACGGAACGGGTCTCCGTCTTCAGATCCGAGATGTGCACCAGTGCGCCCCCCGGTCGGAGCATGCCCCGCATGGTCGCCGCCACCGGCCCGCGGTCCATCCAGTGGAAGGACTGGCCGAAGGTCGCGACGGTGAACGTTCCGAGCCCCGCGGGCAGATCCTCCGCCCGGGCCCGCACCCACCGCGCCTTCCAGGCCACCTCGGCCTCGGCGGCCGCGCGCCCGGCTTCGGCGATCATCCCGCCGTCCGGGTCCACACCGACGATCTCGCCGAACAAGTCGGCCAGGCCCACCGCAAGGGTGCCAGGACCGCACCCCACGTCGACCAGGCGCCCCCGTCCGTCGAGCCTCAGAACCCCGGCGAGCACATCGGCCAGCCCGGGAGCGTAGGGGAGCCTTCCGCGCCGGTAGTAGGCGGCCGTGCCCGAGAACAACGAGTCGTCCCACTCCCAGTCGGCGGCCACGTCCACCCACCACCCTTCTCCCGATCCACGTCCACCCGGCGTCCGATGATTCCACGGCGGCGACCGGTACAGCCCGGCGAAACCCCGCGAGTCCTACGGGTGGTGGGGTAGTGCCCAGTTGAAGCTCGCCGTTCGTGCCCGCCTCCCCGACCGGGCCGCGCGCCGAGCGGTCCGGCCGTTCGTCCACCACCGACCCGGGCGGGCGGGAGTGGTGGGACACCGGCGACTCCGGGCCGCCCCGCATTCGGCGGGGGCGTGACAGAGTGAGCGGGAAAAGGGGTAATGACTCGGTAAATCGACTGCTTGCCAAGGAGAGTGACGATGACTCAGCAGAAGCTCGACGTGTGGGCGTTCGCCGCCCCGCTCGTCCTCATGGGGTTCGGCGGGCTGAGCCTCTACCTCGGCCTGCCGGACGACGGACCGGTCACGTGCGGCAGCTCGACCATGTACCCCGGCGACTACTGCGGACCGCTCGCCGGGCGGGTGATCACCGGCAGCGGCGGGCCGCCCGCGAGCAACTACGACGCCATCGCCGCCGAGCAGCACGCGTCCACCCCCTTCGCCATCATCCTGGGCGTGGTGCTCCTGGTGGCCGGCGCCGCCGTTCTGGCCCTGCTCGTCCACGCCGCCCGGCGGCGCCCCGCCCAGGGCCAGACGTTCTGACCCGTGGGGGCGGGGGCGTCGCGCCGTTCCTGTTCGGTGCGGTGAGGCCGGGCCCGTCCAGCCCCGGTGGCTCCGGGCGCGACTCGGCAGGGCGCGGCCGCTCGGGCCCGGGTCGGCTCGGGGGCGTCCGGGCCTGTGGTTGGGCCGGCTGCGAGCGGACGTCCGTGATCGAACGTCCGTGGCGGAACGGGGCCGTCGGTCCCGCACCCCCGCTCCCACCCCGGGGGGTGATCATCTCGCCGTCGCCGCCGCCGGATAGCCTCGTCCGCGCACGGCTGGAACGGATCGACGGGGGACGCGACACCATGGAGCACACCGACGGCTGCGACGAGCGACTGGCGGCCGAGGGGGAGGTGGCCGTCGCGCGGCTGGCCATGGACTCCGGGGACCTCCCGCACGCCGCCGACCACCTCGCGGACGCGATGACCACCGACCCCCAACTGCCCGAGCTGCACGAGGCACTGGCCGAGCTGTGGGCCCGTGCGGGCGGCGCGGAGGCGGCGCGGGAGCTGTTCCCGCTCGACGGGCAGGTGTACCTGGGCACCGTGGTCTGCCGGGCGCACGTCGAGGCGGCGGCGGGGGACTGGGACGCCGCCGTCGCGCTGCTCGCCTCGGCGATCCAGTACGAGCCCGGCAAGCCCTGGGCGCACACCGCCTGGCTGGGCCGGGAGGACCTGCCGGAGCTGGTCTCCCCGGACGCCGTCACCCAGGCGGTGATGCGGGCCGCCGGTACCCTCCCGGACCCGCTGCCGGAGGAACTGCGCCCGGCCGTCCAGCCGTTCGAGGACTTCGCCCAGGCCGTGGTGGCCCGTCACCCGGACCACCCGCTGCTGCTGGCCGTGGTCTCCGGGCTCACCCGGCGCCTCGGTGCCACCGCGCGCGCCGTGGAACTCGCCGAGCACGCCCACCGCCTCGCGCCCGAGTACCTGCCCGCCGTGATGCTCGGCAACGCCCTGCGCGCCCACGGCGAGCCGGACCGCGCGCTGGAGGTCTGGGAGGCGGAGCTGGCCCGCGACCCCTCCGACACCTACCTCGCCGTGGACATCGCCGAGCTGTACGGGGCCACCGGCCGGCCCGCCGAGGGGCTGCCCTGGCTGGACCGGGTCCTCGCCACCGAGCCGGACCACCCCAAGGCGGGCCCGGCGCTGCACGGCCTGCGGCACGCCGCCGACGGCGGCACCGCCCACCTGGTCGCGCTGGTCGACCACTACCGCGCCCACCCCGAGCACGACTACGCACCCGATCTGCTGGCCCGGCTCTGCAGGCGGCAGCCCTGGCTGGGCATGGTGCCCGGCGCGACCGAGGCCACGGTGAACGTCCTCCACCAGGTCCTGAAGTCGTCCGACACCGGCCGGGACAACGAGATCACGTGCACCGTCTCGGCGCTGGAACCGCCCAGTTCGCTGCTGGCCCTCCACCTGGCGCTGCCCCGGGCGACCGTCGAGTACCGGGCCGTCCTCGACCCCGACCCCCGGCTGCCGCTGCGCGAGGTCGGCACCCGGGTCTGGACGTACGACGGCACCGACCCGCGCCCGGCCGTCGCGCCGCCCTCGGCGAGCGGCGCCGAACTCGTCCGGGGCACCGCCGAGATCGTCTGGCCGAGCCTGCCCGCCGCGTACGACCACGCGGTCCGGCTCGCCGCGCTGCCGCTGGACGACCTGGTCGGCGTGCTCGCCCACCCGCCCGCGCCGCGTGAGGAGGAGCTGGGGCAGGCGCTGCTGGCCCACCAGCCCGAACTCTGGGTGCGCGCCGTCCAGTCCTTCGCCTGCCTCGGCATCGCGCACCACCGCACCGACCAGCCGTGGGAGGGCTCGGACCGCCGCCGGGTACTGCTCGACCTGCTGCTCGGCTCCGAGGACTGGGTGGTCGAGGCGGCCGGTTTCGCCCTGACCGCGATCGGCTGGACGCACCCCGAGGTCCGCGCCGACATCGCCGCCCAGCTCCGGACCCGGCTGCGGTACTCGGCCGAGGCGTCCCAGCGGCGCGAGGTGACCGTGCTGCGGTCGGTCTGCACCCTCGTGCTGGCCTGCCCGTGGCTGGACGAGGCCGATCTCGACCTGGCCCGCCGCCTGATCGAGCGGGACGACCTCGCCCGTGCCGCCGAACCCACCGAGGAGGACGAGCACCGCGAGCGGGAGGCGATCGAGCAGGCGAAGGCGCCGGCCCCCGCCGAAGCGGAGGACCCGGAGGCCGCAGGGGGCAGGGCGGCCCAGGGTGCCGAGGAGGCCGAGGAAGCCCTGGAGGCCGAGAAGGCCACGGAGGCCGAGGAAGCCGCGGAGCCCAAGCCCGTGGCACCCCGCCCGGGCCTCCTCCGCCGCCTCCTCGGCCGCGGCTGAGCAGGCCCCCACCGCTGCCCGCCTGAGCCCGGGGCCCCGTCCCGCCGGTACGGACCCGGGCAGGCCAGGGTGCCGCGTCCCGGCGTACGTGGCGATCCCCTTCTCCGTGTTCACCGGCTCGATCGGCGGCCTCGGGCTGGAGCGCTGCCTGGCCGAGGCCGGGGACGAGGACGGCTTCGTCGCCTTCGTCCACCGCCTTCTTCCGGAGCCGGACGAGGAGTTGATCCGGCGGATCGCCGGGATCGTCGGCGAGACCTGTGAATTCGATGACGGTTTCGTAGAACTGACGGAACGTCGGAAAGCGCGTCGGTGACCGTCCGCAAGGCCGCGGGCGACAGCTGCTCGTTCACCGAAGGGCACTCCGGCTACTCCGCCGTCCCCCCGGCGGTGACCGAACCGGCCGGTGGCCACCACGGGGTGCCGAGGCATCCAGGCGTCGCCGAACTGGCCGCGGCCATCGCCAACCGAGGGTGAACACGCCTGTCACCAGCCGAGAGTGAGTGTGCATGCCACCAAGTGAGGGTGCACGTGCACGTGCACGTCACCCGCTCTCTGCCCCGGGCGCGCATTCCTGGCGAAGGCGGATAATGGAGGTATGGAAACGGGTTCGACCCGTGCGCCAAGCGTGTGGGTGGCAAGAACCCCCTTTCCAATCAATGGCATACCTATGTTGTCGGTTCAGCCGCAGCCTGCCTTACAGGGGCGACGCGGGTCCGGCAGTGTGCCATCACAGAAAGGACACCATGATGGCAATCTTCGATGGCGGGTTCGGCCGGGGTCGAGGCCGGGGTCGCGGTGACTTCGGACGTGGACGCGGCGGCTTCGGACGCGGTGACTTCGGTCGCGGCGACTTCGGCCGTGGCCGCGGATACGGCCGGGGTTTCGGATACGGACGCCGTGACCGTTGGTGGTACTGATCTCCTAGGTCGAGCTGGGATTAACTCCCATGCCGGGGACCGGCGGTACGCCGCCGGTCCCTGCTTCCATGATTGGGCAGTGATTCTGTGGCCGAAGCGATGTCTTTGGAACCCCGGACCGATCCCCTGGCGAGCGGATCGAGCGGATCGAGCGGATCGAGCGGATCGAGCGGGTCGAGCCCATCGAGCGCATCGAGCGGTTCGAGCGCGTTGAGAGCCGAGGGACCGGTGGCGGCGGCACGTACCGTCCCGCTGCGGGAGGCCTTCCGGCGCTTCTGGCCGTGGGTGCACCCCGACGCGCGGTGGCTGCCGGTCAGCGCGGGCCTGCTCCTCCTGGGCGCGTTCGGTGAGGTGGTGTCGGTCTGGCTGTTCAAGTACCTGATCGACGACGTGCTCGTGCCGAGACACTTCTCCGCCTTCTGGCCGCTCGCCGGGGCCATGGTGGCCGTGGCCGTCGTGGGGGCGCTGTTCGCCTTCGCGGGCGGCTACGCGGCCACCAGAGTGGCCGAACGGTACATCCTGCGGCTGCGGACGGCCACCGTCGCCCATCTGCACACGCTGACCCCCGACACGCTGGAGAGCCGTTGGCGCGGCGACGTGATGTCCCGCCTCACCGCGGACATCGCCGCCATCGAGCAGCTGGTCTCCTCCGGCCTGATCACCGGGGGCACGGCGCTGGTCAGTCTGGTGCTGTTCGGAGCGGCGGCGGTGTACCTGAGCTGGCCGCTGACGCTCGCCGCCCTGACCGTGGCACCCCTGTTCTGGCTCTCCACACGCTTCTTCGGGCGCCGCATCATGGCCCGGGAGCGGCAGGTCCGCCGACGGGTCGGCAGCGTCACGGCCGTGCTGGAGGAGAGCCTGCGCAACGCGGTCGTCGCCCACACCCACGGCCAGGAGAAGCATGAGGTCGAGCGCGTGCACCGGGAAGGCACGGCCCTGCTGAACAGCGAACTCGGCGCCGCCCGGGTGGCCGGCCTCTACCCGCCGGTGCTCAGCGTTCTCGAAGTGATCGCCGGACTCGTCGTCGTCGGCGTCGGCGCCTACGAGCTGGACCACGGGGCGCTGACCCTGGGCGGACTGCTGGCCTTCGCCGCCTTCATGGCGCAGCTCTTCGAGCCGGCCCAGCAGCTGTCCGGGCTGGCCACCGTCATCGGCGCGGCAGGCGCCTCGGCCGAACGCGTGCTGGAACTCCTGGACATGCGCAGCCCGGTCCAGGAACGTCCCACCGCCCGCGACGTGCACGACGTCGAAGGGCGGGTGTCCTTCGAGGGCGTCGGTGTCAGCTACCCGAACACCCCCGGCCGGCCGGTGCTGACGGACCTCACCTTCGACATCGGCCCCGGCGAGGTCCTGGCGATCACGGGGCCGAGCGGCAGCGGCAAGTCGACGCTCGCGAAGCTCCTGATCCGCTTCCTGGACCCGGACGCCGGAGCCGTCCGCCTCGACGGCCACGACCTCAGGGACCTGACCCTCGCCTCACTGCGCGAGGCCATCACCCTGCTGCCCCAGCAGGCGCCGCTCTTCCACGCCACCATCCGGGACAACATCGCCTACGGCAGGCCGGAGGCGTCCCGGAGCGAGATCGAGAACGCCGCCCGCAACGCCGGTGCCCACGACTTCGTCATGGCCCTGCCGCAGGGCTACCGGACCGAGATCGGGGAGGACGGCTTCCAGCTCTCCGGCGGACAGAGCCAGCGCATCGCCATCGCCCGGGCCTTCCTGCGCAACACCCCCGTCCTGATCCTGGACGAGCCCACCGCGGGCCTGGACCAGCAGGCCGCCGCCCATGTGATCACCCCGCTGCGCCACCTCATGACAGGGCGCACCACCCTCCTGATCACCCACGACCAGGGCTTCGCCCGCACGGCCGACCGCATCCTCGCCCTGGGCCCGGTGGACAGCCCGCTGAGCCGGTCCGGATGACGCGGGCCCCCTAACCGATCCCCGGCAGCGGGTCCTGCTCCACCTCGTGGCGCGGGACCCGTTCGGCCGGGTCGCGGCACTCCGGGCCGAGGCGGAGCATGCGGGACTCGGGGTCGTGCAGGGGCCGGTGGCAGCGCCGGCAGGTGACGCGGACGCGCAGCGGCTCCGGCGCGGGTGTGCCGGGCAGGGGTTCGGCTCCGGGGCTGGTCATGGGGTAGACGGTAGCGGGGCGGCGGCCGTGCAAGGATTTCCCCCATGGCCACCGACCGCAGCAGCGCAGGAGACCCGGCGCGCACCCTCGCCCTGCTCTGGGGGCTGGCGACGGAGGAGAAGCCGGGCCGGCGCGGCCCGAGGCAGGCGCGCTCGACGACGGAGATCGCCGCGGCGGCCATCGCACTCGCCGACGCCGAGGGCGTGGACGCCGTCACCATGCGCAGGGTCGCCCAGGAGCTGGGGCTCTCGCCGATGGCGCTCTACACCTACGTCCCCGGCAAGGCCGAGCTGCTCGACCTGATGCTGGACACCGTCTACGCGGCGATGCCGCGGACCGCCCCGGCCGGTGACGGCTGGCGGGCCCGGGCCGCCGCCGTCGCGGACGACAACCGCGCGCTCTACCGGTCCCACCCCTGGGCGGCGGCCGTCTCCACCAGCCGGCCGCCGCTGGGCCCGGGCCTGATGGCCAAGTACGAGTACGAGCTGCGCGCCCTGGCCGGTTCCGGCCTGCCCGACGTGGAGCTGGACGCGGCCCTCACCCACCTGCTGGGCTTCGTCCAGACCTGCGCCCGGATGGCGGCCGACGAGCGGGCCGCCCGGCAGGACAGCGCGATGACCGACGGGCAGTGGTGGGCCGCCAACGCCGACCTGCTCGCCCGGGTCTTCGACGCCGAGCGCTACCCGGTCGCCGCCCGGGTCGGCGCCGCCGCCGGCGAGGCCCACGGCGGTGCGTACAGCCCGGACCACGCGTACGCCTTCGGCCTGGTCCGGGTGCTGGACGGGCTGGCGGCACTGATCGCGGAGAACGGCCGGATCGCGGAGAACGGGCCGACGGGACACTGATCGACAGCCGCCTCATGGGCGGCGCGGCCCGGCTCAGCGCGGCCGGGCGTCGTACTCCGCGCGGGCCTGCTCGACGGCCGGGACGCGCTCCTCGGACCAGCGGGCGAGGGCGGCGACCAGCCCGGCGGCCTCCCGGCCCAGCGGGGTGAGGCTGTAGTCGACCCGGGGCGGGATGACGGGGTGGGCCTCGCGCAGCACGAAACCGTCCCGTTCCAGGGTCTGGAGGGTCTGCGCGAGCATCTTCTCGCTGACGCCGGAGACCCGGCGGCGCAGCTCGCTGAAGCGGTAGCCGCGCTCGGCCAGCGCGGCCAGCACCCGGCCGAGCACCTGGAGGTGCTGGTCGGCGCCGGTCTGCCGCAGGGCTTCGCGGAGATCCTGGTGGACGTGGACGCGGGCATCGCGCGCGGCGAGCTGGCGGGCACCCCGGGTGACCTGGCCCGGCTGACCGGCCGGCCGACCGTCCCGCTGGCGGAGAGCGTGAGCGCCGCGCTCCGGGGCTGACGCCGCCTGCGGGGCCCGGCCGCCCCGACAGGCCCCGCCCGACAGGCCCCGCCCGACAGGTCCCGCCCGGCAATGTCATGACCAAAAACCGAATACGGAGATGACAGTCTGCCTTCCCGCCCGCTACCGTCGGCTCGACACACGCGCGCGTTTCGGAGGGCAGGCCGTCATGCCGGAGACAGATCAGCGGGAGGCCGGCCGGGGTCTCTGGTACGGCGTCGCCGCCTACGGGATGTGGGGGCTCTTCCCCCTGTTCTGGCCGCTGCTGGAGCCCGGCGCCGCCGACGACATCCTGGCCAACCGGATGGTCTGGTCACTGGTCGCCGTGCTGCTGCTGCTGATCGCCCAGCGGCACTGGGGCTGGATACGCCCGCTGCTGCGCCAGCCCCGCCGACTCGCCATGCTGGGCGCGGCCGCCGCCGTGATCTCGGTCAACTGGGGCGTCTACATCTGGGCCGTCAACGCCGGGCACGTCGTCGAGACCAGCCTCGGCTACTTCATCAACCCCCTGGTGACCATCGCCTTCGGCGTACTGGTGCTCAAGGAGCGCCTGCGGGTGGCGCAGTGGACGGCCGTCGGGGTCGGCGCCCTCGCGGTGGCCGTGCTGACCGTCGGGTACGGGCGGCTGCCCTGGATCGCGCTGACCCTGGCGCTCTCCTTCGCCACCTACGGGCTGCTGAAGAAGAAGGTCGGGCTGAGCGGGCTGGAGAGCCTGGCGGCCGAGAGCGCCTTCATGTTCCCGTTCGCGGTCGGCTACCTGGTCTACCTGGAGATCAGCGGACGCGGCACCTTCGGGCACACCGTGGCCGGCTCGTTCGGCTGGGGCCACTCGGGGCTGCTGATGCTCAGCGGGGTGATCACCGCGATCCCGCTGCTCTGCTTCGGCGCGGCGGCGGTCCGGGTGCCGCTCACCGTGCTCGGGCTGCTGCAGTACCTGGCGCCGGTGTTTCAGTTCCTGATCGGCATCGCGGTCTTCCACGAGTCCATGCCGCCCGCCCGCTGGGCCGGCTTCGCCCTGGTCTGGGCCGCGCTGGCGCTGCTCACCTGGGACGCGCTGCGCCGGGTGCGGGCGGACCGCGCGGAGCGGGCCGCGCTCGCCGCGGGGCTCGCCGCGGGGGCCGGCACCGAGGCCGCCACCGCTCCGGCGGCCACCCGCTGAACCGCCCGGCGGGGGCTTCCCGGCGCCGGGAAGCCCCCGCCGTCCTACGCCGTGATGTCCCGGCTGGAGAAGCGCGACCAGGCGGCCGAGCCGAAGACGGCGACGTACGCGGCCTGGAGCCCGAGGTTCTTCAGCACACCGTCCCAGTACATCGGCTCCCGCAGCAGGTCCCCGAAGCTCAGCCAGTGGTGGGTGAAGAGGAACGGCTGGATCGCGTGCAGCTGCGGGAAGCTGTCGAGGATCTGGACGGTGATCACCAGGCCGACGGTGGCGGCCATCGCCGCGATGCCGCTGCCGGTGAGCGTCGAGATGAACAGCCCGATCGCCACCAGCCCGGCCAGCGAGGCGGCCACCACACCGGCCACCAGCACCACCCGCAGCAGGGCCGAGCCGAGGCCGATGGTGTCCCCGGAGATCAGCGTGACATCGCCGAGCGGGAACAGCGCCGCGCCGGTGGCGAGCGCCGCCAGCGCGACCGTCGCCGTCGCCGCCAGGCAGAACACCAGCCCGGCGGTGAACTTGGCGGCCAGCAGCCTGGTCCGGCCGGCCGGCGCGACCAGCAGATAGCGCAGCGTGCCGCCCGCCGCCTCGCCCGCGACGGAGTCCCCGGCGACCACACCGACCGTCATCGGCAGGAAGACCGGCAGCGCCATCGCCAGCGCGGTGAACACCAGGAACAGGCCGTTCTGGGTCACCTGCGCGATGAAGGCCGGGCCCCCGCCGCCGTGCGACCCGTCCGTCTCGATCCTGACGGCCACGCCGATCAGAACCGGCAGCAACGCCAGGATCGCCAGCAGCACCATGGTCCGGACCCGGCGGAAGGTCAGCCGCAGCTCGCTGCGGAACAGCGCCAGGAACCCGGCCGCCGTCTGCGGCCGCCGGCCGACCGGAGGCGCGGCCGCCCCGATCCGCCCGCCGGACCCGACCTGCCCGACCTTCTCAGCCCGCCCGACCTGCTCAGCCTGCTCAGCCCGCGACATCGAAGCCCTCCCCGGTCAGTGCCACGAAGGCGTCCTCCAGCGTCCCGCGCTCGACCCCGAAGCCGCGCACCCGCACCCCGGCCCCGACCAGCGCGGCGCACAGCCCGGGCAGCACCTCGTCGGAGAGCGCCCCCAGCTCGCCGTCCACCCGGCCCTCCCCGGCCGTCACCGCCGCGACCCGGTGCGCCGCCAGCACCTCGGCGGCCCGTGCCACGTCCGGCGTGCGGACCACCAGCCGGCCCTGGGCCCGGGCGGCCAGTTCGGCGACGGTGCCCTGCACCACCAGCCGGCCGCGCGACATCACCGCCGCGTGCGTGCAGACCTGTTCGATCTCGTCCAGCAGGTGGGAGGAGAGGAACACCGTGGTGCCCTCCGCCGCGACCTCCCGGACCAGCGCCCGGATCTCCCGCATGCCCTGCGGGTCCAGGCCGTTGGTCGGCTCGTCCAGCACCAGCAGCTCGCGCGGCTGGAGCAGCGCCGCGGCCAGGCCGAGCCGCTGCTTCATGCCCAGCGAGTACGCCCGGGCCCGCTTGCCGGCGGCGGCCGTCAGCCCGACCCGCTCCAGCGCCTCGGTGACCCGCCGCTGCCGGGTGCGCGGGTCGGCCGTCGGGTCGGCCGCGTCGAACCGGGCCAGGTTGTCCCGGCCGGAGAGGAAGCCGTACAGCGCCGGGCCCTCGATCAGCGCGCCGACCCGGGGCAGCACCGTGGAGACGGACTGCGGCATCGACTCGCCGAGCACCGTCGCCACACCCGCGGTGGGCGCGATCAGGCCCATCAGCATCCGGATGGTGGTGGTCTTGCCGGAGCCGTTGGGCCCGAGGAAGCCGAAGACCGAGCCCCTGGGCACCGTCAGGTCCAGCCCGTCCACGGCGAGCTGGCCGCCCCGGAAGCGCTTGGTCAGGCCCCTGGTCCTGATCACGTCGTCGGACGGGACGCCGGACGGGGCAGCGGACGGGACGGCGGCGGGAACGGCCACGGGGGCCGGGCGCGTCTCGGCGCCCCGGCCCCCGGCCGACTCCGTAACGTCCCCCGTTACGGGAGTCTTCGTCACTCCTACTTCACCCCGGCCGCGCTCTGCAGCACCGGGAGCGTCACCGCGCCCGCGAAGACCCGGCCGTCCTCGGTGACCAGCACGTTCAGCACCTTGGTGCTGATCAGCGTGCCGCCCCCGACCGGCTTGCCCAGCGCCTTCACCAGCGACTGGAGGCTCTGGCCCCCGCCGTGGCCGTTCTGCCCCTGGCTCTTGCCGTCGTGCCGCCCGGGCTTGGCCTCCTTCGGCACGGTGACCTCGCCGGTCGGCAGCTGGGCGCTCAGCACCGCCGTCCAGCCCTCGCCGACCACGTTCAGGCCGTCCGGCCCGGCGTGGCCGCCCCGGCCCGCCGGCCCGCCCTGCGCGTCCGGCGCGGCGTGACCGCCCTGGCCGGCCTGCCCGCCCTGCGGCCCGTCCGTCTTCTGCTCCGTCACCTTGGCGCCCTTGGGCACCGAGAAGTCGAAGGTCCTGGCGGCCGGCTCGGCGAAGGAGACGTCCGTGAAGTGGACGTCCAGCACGGTGCCGCCGTCGGCGCCCTTGACCACCACCGCGAGCGGCACTCCGTTGTCGGCGGCCACCGCGATCCGGACCTCGCCGATCGTCGAACCGGACTGGGTGGGCTTCACCGAAAGCTGGTACGCCTTCTGCCCGGCCACGCTCGCCGTGCCGTCCACGGTGACGGCGGTGGTGCCCGCGCCCGCCGTGAGGAACTGGCGGGCGGCCTCCTGCGGGGTGGTCGGCACCCCGGTCAGCGGGACGCCCTCCGGCCGGGCGCCCTGGGGGTGGGCGCCCTGCGGGAGCGTCAGGTGGACCGCCTCGTTGGTGGAGCTGTCCCAGGCCCAGGCCTGGTCACCGTTGTGGACGAGCGTGTACCCGGCCAGGTTCTCGATCAGGTCGACCCGCTGGCGGTCCGGCCCGGCCACCGCCACCCGCAGGGTGTGGTCGCCGCCGAGCAGACCGCCCAGCTTCGCCCCCGGCGCGGCCGAGGAGGACCCGGAACCGCCGCCGCCCGCGATCGCGCCGCCGGCCGCCGCCCCCAGCAGCTGACTGGGCACCCCGAGGTCGGCCGAGACCGAGACCGTGCCGGAGAGCGTCTGCGCCTGCGAACCGAGCACCTTCGCCACCACCTGCTCGGCCGTCAGCGCGGGCAGGTTCGGCGGGGAGTCGTCCGCCAGCGCGGGCACCAGGCCGATCCCCGCGGCGATCACCCCCGCCACCGCCACCGGTACCACCACCCGCACCGCCGTACGCCGCCCGGACCGGTACGGCGCGCCGCCGCCCCGGTAGTCCTCGGTCGTCGTGTCGTCCGTCATAACGAGCAACCCCTCCGTAGCCGTGACCGACTGCCTGTGCCCCTCCATTACACGGCCACCGGCCCGTGGAGGCATCGCTCTGCAGGGCCAGATCGGGGTAGTCCCGGTGTCGCAGCCGACCCTGAGACGCCCTCAGGGTCTGCCTCCTCCGGACGTACGAGAACTGGCGTAGGGTCGCGCCATGGACGCAACAAGCACCCCGACTGCGAACGCGATGCGGCGCGCCCTGCGCCGTGCCCGGGACGGCGTCGCGCTGGACGCGACCGAGGCGGCGGTCCTGCTCCAGGCCAGAGACGACGACCTGCGCGACCTGTGCGCGAGCGCCGCACGGGTACGCGACGCGGGGCTGGCGGCGGCCGGGCGGCCCGGTGTCATCACCTACTCCAAGAGCGTCTTCATCCCCCTCACCCGGCTCTGCCGCGACAAGTGCCACTACTGCACCTTCGCCACCGTGCCCGGCAAGCTGCGACGGGCCGGACACGGGATGTTCATGTCGCCGGACGAGGTGCTGGACGTCGCCCGGCGCGGCGCCGAACTGGGCTGCAAGGAAGCCCTGATCACGCTCGGCGACAAGCCCGAGGACCGCTGGCCCGAGGCGCGCGAGTGGCTGGACGCGCACGGCTACGACGACACCATCGCCTACGTCCGGGCGATGTCCATCCGCATCCTGGAGGAGACCGGCCTGCTGCCGCACCTCAACCCCGGGGTGCTCGGCTGGACGGACTTCCAGCGGCTCAAGCCGGTCTCGGCCTCGATGGGCATGATGCTGGAGACCACCGCCACCCGCCTCTGGAGCGAGCCCGGGGGCCCGCACCACGGCTCGCCCGACAAGGAGCCGGCCGTCCGGCTGCGGGTGCTGGAGGACGCCGGGCGCAGCTCCGTCCCGTTCACCAGCGGCCTGCTGATCGGCATCGGCGAGACGTACCAGGAGCGTGCCGAGTCGCTGTTCGCGCTGCGCCGGGTCTCCCGGGCCTACCACGGCATCCAGGAGCTGATCCTGCAGAACTTCCGCGCCAAGCCGGACACGGCGATGCGCGGCATGCCCGACGCCGAACTGGACGAGCTGGTGGCCACGGTCGCGGTGGCCCGGCACATCATGGGCCCGGCCGCCTGCCTCCAGGCCCCGCCGAACCTGGTCGACGGCGAGTACGAGCGGCTGATCGGCGCCGGGATCGACGACTGGGGCGGCGTCTCGCCGCTGACACCCGACCATGTGAACCCCGAGCGCCCCTGGCCGCAGATCGACCGCCTCGCCGGGCACTCGGCCGCCGCCGGCTTCGAACTGCGGGAACGCCTCGCCGTCTACCCCGAGTACGTCCGGCACGGCGAGCCCTGGCTGGACCCGCGGGTGCTGCCGCACGTCCGGGCGCTGGCCGACCCGGAGACCGGGCTGGCCCGCCCGGACGCGGTGGTCCAGGGCCGGCCCTGGCAGGAGCCGGAGGACCTGCCCGCCTCCTACGGGCGGACCGACCTGCACACCGCCATCGACACCGAGGGCCGCACCGGCGACCGCCGGGCCGACTTCGAGGACGTCTACGGCGACTGGGAGGTGCTGCGCGAGCAGGTGGGCGCGAACGGCGCGCCCGAGCGGCCGGCGGGCGATCTGCGCGAGGCCCTGGCGGTGGCCGCCGACGACCCGGTGAAGCTGACGGACGAGCAGGCGCTGGCGCTGTTCCACGCGGACGGCCCGGCGCTGGACGCGCTCTGCCGGATCGCCGACGACGTGCGGCGGTCGGCGGTCGGCGAGGACGTCACCTACTGCGTCACCCGGAACATCAACTTCACCAACGTCTGCTACACCGGCTGCCGGTTCTGCGCCTTCGCCCAGCGCCGCACCGACGCGGACGCCTACACCCTCTCGCTGGAGCAGGTCGCCGACCGGGCCGCGCAGGCCTGGGAGGTCGGCGCCACCGAGGTCTGCATGCAGGGCGGCATCCACCCGGACCTGCCCGGCACCGCCTACTTCGACATCGCGCGGGCGGTGAAGAAGCGGGTGCCCGGCATCCATGTGCACGCCTTCTCGCCGATGGAGGTGGTCAACGGCGCCACCCGCACCGGGCTTTCGATCCGCGACTGGCTCCAGCAGGCCAAGGAGGCGGGCCTGGACACCATCCCGGGTACGGCGGCGGAGATCCTGGACGACGAGGTCCGCTGGGTGCTCACCAAGGGCAAACTGCCCGCCGCGACCTGGGTGGAGGTCGTCGCCACCGCGCACGAGCTGGGCATCCGCTCCTCGTCCACGATGATGTACGGCCATGTGGACACCCCGGAGCACTGGCTGGGGCATCTGCGGCTGCTCGCCGGGATCCAGCAGCGCACCGGCGGCTTCACCGAGTTCGTGACACTGCCGTTCATCCACACCAACGCGCCGGTCTACCTGGCCGGCATCGCCCGGCCCGGCCCGACCGCCCGGGACAACCGGGCCGTGGTGGCGATGGCGCGGCTGCTGCTCCACCCGCACATCCCCAACATCCAGACCAGCTGGGTCAAGCTGGGCGCCGAGGGCGCGGCCGAGATGCTCCGCTCGGGCGCCAACGACCTGGGCGGCACCCTGATGGAGGAGACCATCTCGCGGATGGCCGGTTCCGCGTACGGCAGTTACAAGTCCGTCCGGGACCTCCAGGCGATCGCCGAGGCGGCCGGCCGGCCGCACCGCCAGCGCACCACCACCTACGGCGAGGTGCCCGCCGAGCGCCGGGCCGCGGCGCTGGCCTCGGACGGGCACCTGCCGGAGCTGCTGCCGGTGCTGGAGTAGGGCACCTGCCAGAGCTGTGCGGCGGTTCGTGGAAGTGCTGGTGCCCGAGGGAACCCCTCGACTTGTTCGGGCATTCGAATACAGTGCGAAGGCGCGCGACCGGCCGTGCGTCGCGCGCCTGTTCCCCGGACGAAAGGCACCTCGTCGTGATGCCACTGTGGTCACGCGCACAGCAGCAGGACTTCCGCAGCCGGGTGCGGGGCTGTCTGCTCGGCGGGGCGATCGGCGACGCGCTCGGCGCCGGAATCGAGTTCGAGTCGCTGGACAGGATACGGGCGGTGCACGGCCCGCACGGGGTGACCGGCTACGTCCCCGCGTACGGGCGGAGCGGCGCGATCACCGACGACACCCAGATGGTGCTGTTCACCCTCGACGGCCTGATCCGCGCCCATGTCCGCCGGGACACCGGCAGTTGGCACCCGCCCACCGACATCCACCTCGCCTATCTGCGCTGGGCCGCCACCCAGCGCGACTGGGGCCCGGACGAGCGCCGGGCCGACCTCGGCTGGCTCGGCCGCGAGGAGTGGCTGTACGCCCAGCGGGCCCCCGGCCAGGCCTGCCTCTCCGGCCTCTCCGGGCCGGACGCCGACCGGCTGGGCACCCTGGACGCACCCAAGAACCCGCACTCCAAGGGCTGCGGCACGGTGATGCGGGCCGCGCCGTTCGGGCTGCTCACCACCTGGGAGCCGGGCCTGGTGTTCCAGCTGGCGGTGGAGTGCTCGGTGCTCACCCACGGCCACCCCACCGGCTACCTCTCGGCCGGGGCGCTGGCGGTGATCGTCCAGACCGTGGCCCGCGGCGGCACCCTGGAGGAGGGCGTCCACCTCGCGCTGGCCCTGCTCTCCGAGCGGCCGGCGCACGAGGAGACCACGGCCGCGCTGCGGGCCGCGCTGGACGCCGTCCGGGCGGGCGAGCCGTCCGCCGAGCGGGTCGAGGCGCTGGGGGAGGGCTGGGTCGCCGAGGAGGCGCTGGCGATCGGGGTGTACTGCGCGCTGGTCGCCCACGACGTGCGGTCGGGCCTGCTGCTGGCGGTGAACCACTCCGGGGACAGCGACTCCACCGGCGCGATCTGCGGCAACCTGCTCGGGGTGCTGCACGGTGACACCGCGCTGCCGCCCGGCCTGGTGGCCGGTGTGGAGGGGCGCGGGGCGATCCTGGAACTGGCCGACGACTTCGTCCTGGAACTGATGCACGGCCCCGAACTGCACGGCCAGGAGACCCCGGAGGGCGCCGCCTGGGCCACCCGCTATCCGGTGCTGGGCTGAACGCCGCTTCCAGGACGCACAGTTGCCCGTAGCGGTGCCCGTCGCCGGGGGAGGACGACGGGCACCGCTACGGGCAGCTGGGCCGAGAACGGACCCCCGGACCCGGACGGGACCGGGCCAGGATCAGAATCCGCCGAACGCCCCTGTCCCGGCGGCGGTGGCGAAGGCATTCCAGGCGTCGGACGAGAAGTGCAGTTGCGGGCCTTCCGGATCCTTGGAATCCCGGACCGACACCGCGTCCGCCAGCGGGGTGGCGATCTCCACACAGGCGCCGTTGCCGCCGCTGTGACTGCTCTTCCGCCAGGCCGTCCTGTTCTCGAAGGTGGTGCTCATTCGTGGTATCCCTCTTCAATCGTGGCTATCAGTGACCGGCTCTCCGCCACTCCGAGCGCCGCTGCGCGCAGGTGGTCGTAGAGACTGGTATAGCGGCGCACGTCCGCGTCCTTCTCGAGGTAGAGATCACTCGTCACCCCTTCGAAGTAGACAACCGTCGAATCGGCTGACTCGGGGAACTCCAACAGGGAGAATGTCCCGGTCATACCGGGGTGGGCACCGTGCGAGAACGGGATCACCTGGATGGTGATGTTGGAGCGCTGGCTCAGCTCCAGCATGTGCTTCAGCTGGCCGGCCATCACCTCACGGCTGCCGACCTCCCGGCGCAGCACCGCCTCGTCTATCACCGTCCAGAGACTGCCCAGCCGGTTCTCCCCGTGGACGCGGTCCTGGCGCTTCATCCGGACCTGGACCCGCCGTTGCACGGAGAGCGCGTCGGTGTCCGGCTGGGTGCCCTCCACCACGGCCTGCGCGTACTGCTCGGTCTGCAACAGGCCGGGGACGAACGAGGACTCGTACGCGCGGATCGAGGAGGCCTCGGCCTCCAGCCCGATGTAGACGCTGTACGGGGTCGGCATGTCGTTGAAGTCGTGCCACCAGCCGCGCTGGCGCGACTCCTTGGCCATCTCCATCAGACTGGCGCGCATCTGCTCGTCGGTCACGTTGTAGACGTCGCAGAGGTCGCGCACATCGCGCTGGCTGATGCTGCGGCGGCCGTTCTCCAGGCGGCTGATCTTCGACTGGGAGACCATCAGCCGGCCGGCCACCTCCTCGGCCGTCATCGCCAGGCCCTCGCGCAGCTTGCGGAGTTCGGAACCAAGGCGCCTGCGGCGCACGGTGGGATTGATGTTCGCGGACACGTCGACCTCCGGCCGGACCTCGGGTGATCGTTGGACCGGCAGCCCTCGGAACACTGTTGAAATTGGGACCAACCCCCCTGACTTGGAGCAGCATGTCACCTTGGATCAGGTCGGCGCCGGGGAATCGCATGAGCGCGGTAGATCGGATCATCAGAAAAGCGCTTCGGCGAGACGGCGGGTGCCTCCGGATGGTATGGCGGTGGTGCGGCTCGATCCGGTAGTGCGGTGATGGTGCGATGGCGGTGGTGCTGCCGTGGTGCGATGGCGGTGGTGGTGCCGCGGCCGGGCCGCGGTGGCGGTGAACGGGTGTTGCGGAGACGGTATCCGCTGAGGCACATGCTGATGGCACGTGCCCGGGTGTTGTGGACCGGTCTCCGCCATGGCATCCGGGCCGGGTGCGGGGACGGCAGAGGGGCGGTCGCCGGGCGACTTCCGTCGCGGGCGATCGCCCCTCTGCCCTGCTGGGTACTGCTCGGTCCCGCCGCTGTCACCGGGGTTGCTCACCCGGGTGACTCACTCGGGAGCCCGCCGCGGACTGGCGGCGCGAGCGATGCGCCGCGCGCCGCCTCGCGCGCCGGACGACGTTCCCGCCGGGAACCTGCGCGGCCGTACGGGCCGCCGGACGGGCCGTGCGGGCCGTGGGACCGGTTCGTCGGGCCGTGGGACCGGCCCGACGACCGACGGCCGGTGCGTCTGTCGACACGGCCGTCGGTGCGGTCGGTGCGGTCGGTGCGGTCGGCGTCGGTGGTGCGGCCGGAGCCCTCGGGAGTCTCCGTCAGCGGACGCCGACGCGGGACGGTGTGGCCCGCCCGCCGGCCGCGCCGCGACCCGCCGTGCGCTGACCCGGACGGCCGGTGCCGGCCGGGGCGCCGCCCTGCGGCGAGCGGTTCTGCTGGGCCGGCAGGCCGTTCTGCACGTCCATCACGGCGTGCGCGACCATCCCGCCCAGCGGGTCGTAGCGGATCAGATCGCGCAGCCGGGACCGCGACGACCGCCCCTCGTTGCCGGGGTACAGGTGCTTGCCCAGACCCACCGAGTGGGCCAGGGCCGCGAGCGCGGCCGTCCGCGGGTCCGGCGGCACGCCGGTGCGGATCGCGGTGTCCAGCCGCTGCTTTATCGCGGCGTTGGTGCAGTCGTCGGACGCCTGATAGCGCGTCGTCGGCAGGACCCCGCACACCTGGCCCGGCACGGCGGTCACCATGCCGCACCGTTCCAGGTGCGCCAGATAGGTCTGCCGCAGCCCCAGCCGGGGCCCGCCGATCCAGTGCGCAGCGCGAACCGGGCTGCCGCGTCGGCGCAGCAACTCCAGTGCGTGGTCCAGCGTCGGGTCGCCGGTCGGCCGTGGCAGCACCACGGCGATCCGGTCTCCCTCCGGGACGATCCGTCCGGCCAGGGACAGCTCGACGAGCTGTGCCCCGGCAAGTCCGAGGTCGAGGGTCTGCGGCTGCGCCGTGGTGCCCGTGGTCGGGTCCAAAGCGAGCAACAAGAGTTCCTCGGGAACAGTTCTGCGGCTCTTGCCCATCCAAGCCTCCCCGCGTGGATGAATGACAGCGTGACGCCTCTCACACGGGCTTGTCGAGTACGCCTCCGAATCGTGACCTTGCGGCGGGGCCGGGGAACCGGCGGCGGCAGGGTGGGCGTCTGACCGGGGGACAGCCCGGAGTGCGGCCGTGCGGCGACAATACGCGCCGGTCGGGCGGGGTGTGGGCGGTCGGAACGGCCGCCGGTGGCGGAGACTGTACTGGTACATGGGGCGGGGCGTCGGCTTCCCGAAATCGGGTCTGCCGGTGCCCCGCCGGGCGTTGAGGAGGCTGGGTTACGTGGGCGAGTCCCCCGACAGGGTGCTGCGGGACGGCGAGCGGGAGCAGGAGCGGGACCGCGAGCGGGCCGGTGTCGGCACCGGCACCGCTCCGGCCGGCGCTCCGGCCGGCGCTCCGGCCGCCGCTTCGGCGGCGAGGGCCGCGGCTCCGGCCGAGCCGGACGACGCCGACGCAGCCGAGGCCGCCGACGGAACCGGGGCCGCCGACGGAACCGGGGCCGCCGACGGAACCGGGGCCGACGGCGCCGCCGAACCCGCGGCGGGCGGTGCGCCGCGAGCGGCGAAGGCCGGCTCGACCGTGCAGCTCCGTGTCCGGGATGTGGACACCCGAACCACCATGCTGCGCCTGCCGGTCGACAACGCGACCACCGCGCTGCGCCTGCCCGACGAGGTGCTGAGGCCGGTGGGCCCTGACGGTTCCGCAGGTGACGGCGGTGAGAGCGGTGAAGAGGCGGCCGGAACGCCGACGGGTGCCGCCGCCGCGCCGGCCGAGCGCCCGGCCGCCGTCGATCCGCGTCTTGCGATCCGGACGGCCGTGGCGGCCGTGGCGGCCGGGGCGGGAGGGGTCGCGAAGGCGGTGGAGAAGGCGGCCGACGCACCGGAGGCGGACCGGTCCGGGGGTGCCGCGGGCGCCGGGGGAGCTGCCGAGGGCGCCGCCGAGGCCGCGGACGTCGAGAAGGCGGAGAAGGGCGAGAAGCCCGAGGAAGAGGAAACGGAGAAGGCCGAGAAGGCCGAGGACGTTCGGAACGCGGACCAGGCCGAGACGGAGGCCGCCGAACAGCCCGAGCAGCCCGCCGAGCCCGCCGAGTCCGAGCCGGCCGGGAGACCGGAGAAGCCCCGGGCGTCCCGGGCCCCCGCCGCCGGTACCGTCCCCGAACCGCCGGCGCCGAAGCCGCTGCCCGGTCCGGCCCCCGTTCCCGGGCCGGAGCCCGAGCCCGTTCCCGAGCCCGTCCCCGAGCCGGAGCCCGTCCCCGAGCCGGAGCCCGTCCCCGAGCCGGAGCCGACGCCCGAGCCGGAGCCGACACCGAAGCCCGAGCCCGCCCGCAAGCCGGCCCCGAAGCCCGTACCGGTCCCGGTCCCCGAGCCGCTCCCCACGCCCGACCGGCAGCCGGTGCCGCCCGCACCGCCGCTGCCGAGGCCCGAGCCGCTGCCCGTCCCCGAGCCGATGCCGAGGCCGGAGACGACGGCCGAGGCCATGGAGGTCCTGGCGGCGCTCAACGCCCGCCCGGTCTCGCCGCTTCGCCGCGCGCTCAAGCGGATCACCATCTGGACCGTCTTCCTGGCCGTCGTCCTCGGCGCGGTGGCGACCGCCCAGCTGCTCCGGCCGCTGCCGAACACCAGGGTGAAGTCGACCTCCCCGGGCAGCTTCGCCTTCGGCGGCGACCCGCTCGACCTTGCCTGGCCCGCCAAGGGGCAGTCCGCCGCCGAGGTGGTCGGGGTCGGCAGCCTCGGCAGCTCCGGCCCGGAGACGCCGGCCTCGATCGCCAGCGTCACCAAGGTCATGAACGCCTACCTGATCCTCCAGGCGCACCCCCTGAAGAAGGGGGAGAGCGGCCCGAAGATCACCGTCGACAAGCAGGCCGCCCAGGAGTCCGGCAACGTCGACGAGTCCAAGGTCACCCTCGTCGAGAACCAGCAGCTCACCCAGTACGAGGCGCTGGAGATGCTGATGCTCCCCTCCGCCAACAACGTGGCCCGGCTGCTCGCCCGCTGGGACTCCGGCTCGGAGGAGGCGTTCGTGAAGAAGATGAACGACACCGCCGCCGCGTTCGGCATGACCAACACCGTCTACGCCGACCCGGCCGGGTTCATCGCCGACACCAAGAGCACCGCCAAGGACCAGCTGAAGCTCGCCGAGCGGGTCATGCAGAACGAGGTCTTCCGGCAGATCGTCTCCACCCCCGACACCACCTTCAACGGCCAGAAGATCTACAACACCAACCAGCTGATCTCCCCGAAGAACGGGATCATCGGTGTCAAGACCGGTTCCAGCACCCCGGCCGGCGGCTGCCTGATGTGGGCCGCGTACAAGGAGATCGGCGGCGTCAGGCGGCTGATCCTCGGCGTCACCCTCGGCCAGCCCGCGACCGCCACCGAGGGCATCCTCAAGGTGGTCCAGAACGTCAGCGCCAAGCAGATCCAGGCCGCCCAGAACGGGCTGACCGGACAGACCCCCGTCAAGCAGGGCGACGTGGTCGGCCAGGTCGACGACGGGCTCGGCGGCAAGGTCCCGGTCGTCGCGGCCAAGGACCTCACGGTGGCCGGCTTCCCCGGCATCACCGCCACCCTCACCCTGGACCCGGCGAAGATCGGCCACAAGGCCCAGGCCGGGACCGAGGTCGGCGTTCTGCGCTCGGGCGAGGGCGACAACCGGGTCGAGGTCCCGGTGGTCCTCCAGTCCGACCTGACCCCGCCGTCCATCCTCTCCCGGCTCACCCGCACGCTCTGAGCGGCCACCGGCCCCTGAGGCCCTGACGGAGGGGGAGCCGGCCCGGCCGGCTCCCCCTCCCGCCGTTCCGGCCCCGGGCGCCGCCGGAACGCGCGGTCAGAACCGGGTGCCGCCCCAGACGCCCGGTTCGGTGCGGGTGCCCAGAACGTGCGCGACCGGCTCCTCCTCCGCCACCACCCGGCCCAGCGCCAGCGCCAGCGTCAACCCGGCGAACAGCACGATCAGCCAGGACAGACCGGTGAAGATCACCCCGTACGCGCCGAACTCCGCCACGCTCTTCGCCATCGCGTGCGGCAGATAGATCCGCGCCGCCACCCCGAGGGCCATCACCGTCACCCCGCAGAGCAGCGCCCCCGGCAGCAGCGGCAGCCAGCGCGCCCGGCCACCCAGCAGCAGGTGCTGCGTCCACCACCAGAGCGCGGTGGTGCTCAGGAAGGCCAGCGGCAGCCCCAGCCAGGCGCCCGCGCCGAAACCGTCCCGTACCGGCGTCTGCAAGGCCAGCCAGATCAGCCAGACCGCCAGCCAGACCAGCCAGCGCCAGGCCGCCAGGCGCGTGCCCGCCCTCGGCAGCTCCCAGCAGCGCTCGCAGACCCGCTGCATCGCCCGGCTGAGCGCCGTCGCCGACAGCAGCGTCACCAGCGCGCCGACCACCCCGAAGCCGGTGTCCTCCTCGTGGCTCGTCGCCAGCAGCTGCTGCAGCGACTGCTGCGCCGCCCCCTGCACGCCAAGCTCGGTACGGAGCGAGTCCAGCACACCGGTGCGGATCGCCGTCGGGGCGAACACCGACACCACGAACAGCGCGGGCAGTGCGCTCAGAAAGGCCTGGGCGGCCAGCCGGGTGGCGCAGTCCAGCAGGTTCACCCGCAGCAGCTGGCCGACCGCCCGGCCCACCAGCGGCACCTGGTCGGGCAGCCCGCGCGCGAACCGCGTCAGCTCCGCCGACCGCTCCCGCAGCCGGGCCGTCCGCCGCCACTTCCCGCCGTCCGGGGGCTTCCCGTCCCCGCCTGCGCTGCCGCTGCCGCCGGTCCCGCACCCGCCGCTGCCGTCGTCGCCCGGGGGCGGACCGGTCGGCTGCTCGCTCACGGGCTCGTCCTCCTCGGCCGCCGCCGGACGGGCGTCCGGGGCGCCCTGATCACCGGGCTCCATGGTCACCCGGCCCCCGGCCACCCGCATCCGGGCCGCGCGCCCGCGAACGGACCGCAGGCTCAGCCGGTACGGTCCAGCAGCGCGAGCGTCACCCCACCGAGCGGCGTCACCCGGCCCGGCGCGCCGTACCGGGACCGGAGCACCCGCGCCTGGTCCTCCGGCATCGCGGCCAGCGGATCGGCGGTGTCCCCGAGCACCAGCAGCCATATGCGCTGCCCCTGCCCCACGCACTCGGCGGGCCGCGGACAGCCGACCGGGAAGAGGCCCTCCGCCTGGAGGGCGCTGCGCTCGACGAAGACCGGGGACGGCCGCACACCGTCCGGCAGATAGTAGGAGACACCCGCCCAGATCATCGCCCAGCTCTGGTCGCCGAGCGGGGCCGCCAGCCCGTCCCCGGGCCGGTACCCGGCCGCTATCAGCCCGGCGGCCGCCCGGTAGGGCTCCTTCGAGCGCGAGTGCGAACCCGCGTACCGCACCGAGGACTGCTTGGGCAGCGCCACCAGCGCGGGCACCGCGAGCAACCCGACCGCCAGCAGCGCCCCGGCGGCCCGGAGCTGCCCCGGCGTCCGGCTGCGCCGGGCCGCGGCAGCCACCGTCGTGTACACCGCGCGGACCCCGCCACCGCCCAGCGCCGCCCAGGCGGGCAGCGTGAACAGCAGATACCGGTCGACGAAGTACGAGGTGCTGCCGCGTGACACCAGCCAGACGCCCACCACCGGCACCACCGCGAGCAGCAGCAGCTGGAGGGCGGGCAGCCGCCGCGCGGGCAGCACCAGCACCAGCAGCGCGAGCAGGACGAAGCTGTGGAACACCGAGGCCGAGCCGAACAGCGGCTCACCGAAGTGCCACAGCTCGCTCAGCGAGGGCGTCCCTATCCAGCCCAGCTGCTGGCCCGACTGCCGGCTGCCCAGCACCACCACCGGCACCACCGGCAGCGCCGCCGCACCCACCGCCAGCGGGTACTGCCAGAACAGCCGCCGCTCCACCGCGCCCCGGGTGCGCCACAGGTGCAGCGCCACCACCATCAGCTGCCCGGCGAGGGTGCTGAGCGAGATCAGATGCCCCGCGCCCGCCGCCGCCATCGCCACGCCGTACGGCGCCCAGCGCCGCAGCCCCGGCCGCTCCAGCGCACGCAGCAGGAACCAGGTGGCCGCCGCGACCGCGCAGGTGACCAGCGCGTACGAGCGGGCCTCCTGCGCGTACCGCGAGACCAGCGGCACCACCGTGAACAGCAGCCCCCCGCCGATCGCCGCGACCCGCCCGCCGAACAGCCGCTCCGCGGTGAGCGCCACGAACGCCGCCGCGCCGGCCATCGCCAGCACCGAGGGCAGCCGCAGCGCGATCGCCGAGTCGCCGAACAGCGCCGTCCAGCCATGCATCAGCAGGTAGTAGGCCCCGTTGCTGGCATCGATGTGCTGCAGCAGCCGGAGCAGATCACCGAGCGACCGGGTGGCCACCGTCCAGGTCGCCACCTCGTCCCGCCACAGCTCGGGCGTCCCGAGCCGGTACGTCCCGACCGCGAGCATGGCCAGCGCCGGCCACAGCCACACCTGCCCCAGCAGTCGGACAACCGTGCTCGAAGCGGCAGCTGGTCTCATCGGGCAGGCCTCGTCGTGGCGATGGAGCGGTTGGGTCCTTCGCAGGCTACTGGACTGCTCCTGACGCCCCATCGCCACCCGGCCCTCCAGCCGCCCGGCCCGTCCGGCCCCGCCGGATCCGCTCGGCACAACCGCCGAGCGGCGGCCGATCGAGGGCCGACAGTGACGATGGGGCGGGGCCGGATCGGCCGGATCCCCGAAGCGGCCGGTCGATCCGGTGACGTGCCGAACGCGTCGGCACCGACGTCGAGCCGGTCGTGGGTTCCGGCCTCGCCGGGTGGGTGGTCCCCGCACCGGAGACACCAGGACGATCCGCCCGCGGCCGAGGCCCCACAGGCATCCGTTCACCCGAATGGCCGGTACGGATGAGGACGGGTGCCCGCGTGCCTACGCTGGGGAACGCGGGGCCGGAGCTGCGCCCGGGACCATGTCACCGGCATGCGGGGGCGCGCGGGGGAAGCCGCTCCGAAGACATCGGACGAGCAGGGTCACGGCTCTCGTGAACCCGTGATCGTGTCCGGGTCCCGCGTTCTCGGAAGGAGCGAATGACGATGACGTCTGTCACCGCGCCGACGCAGTTCCTCGTCCTGTCCCAGGCGGACCTGGGCAGGCCGCTCCAGGTCCAGCTCAACGGGCTGGTCGTGGTGGACCTGGAGACCAACGCCAGCATCGGATCCGACTGGCGCTACACGCCGCTGATCGGGGGCCCGGAGTCGTTCGAGCTGCTCAGCGACGCCGAACTGTCCGGCAAGATCCCGGGTTCGTTGGGAGCCCACTCCTTCCTGTTCCGTGCCGTGCGGCCCGGAACCGGGGAGCTGAGGTTCGAGCATGAGCAGCAGGGCCAGCCGGACGGGGAACCGGTCCTGTTCACCATCGAGATCGTGCCGGCTGACTGAGCTCGGGGGATCTGGGCGGTACCGCCCGGGAGCCGGGCCTTCGACCGGCCGGAGCCGCGGCGCTCCCCCGGTTGAACCGCCGACCACCCGGGCGGTGCCGCCACCTCGTGGCCGCACGCGGCCGCGATCTCGGGGGAGCCGCTCCGCCTGGGCGGCCGGGGTCACCGCCCGGGCAGCGCCACCCGGCCGGCAAACACGCAGATCAGCGAGGTGTCGACAAACAGAACAGGGGCCGGGGCGCAGCGGGGGGAGATCTCCGGCAGTCCGATCCGCTAGTCTGTCATCGGTCAGTCGGCTGTCCCGCTGCGGACACGGGCGCCACCCTTCCCCGGGTGTCGCCGGGAGCACGTGCCCACTGCCTGACCAGGGCGTTTGTCCAACCAGCCCGAAGCCCCTTCCGGGTTTCGGCAAGGTCCTCGACAAGCCCCGCCTCAGTGGGACGTGTAGAAAACCCCGAAGCTGCAGGTCGGGGCGGGCTGCGCCCGGTCGCCTGGAACGCGGATCGCAGGATTCGGGAACGCGTCGCCGACCCTCAGGGCCTTCCACCTGGCCTCACGTTCAGCCGGCCTGACCACTTCCTGCCTCGGATGGCGCGCTTGAGTGGCGCTCCGCAGCGGAGCCGTCATGATCGAGATATGTGCATGTATGCACCACTGGTGCGGCGGCAGGTCGTCCTTGTCGTTCTGGATGAGGTGGGGCGGGTCGCCCTCATTCCCGCGAGCAGGTATGAGGGCGGGATGAGGGTGCCGGTGGTCACCGTCCGCAGGACGGAGAGCTGGGTCGCGGCGGCCGCGAAGGGGATGGTCGAGTTGGGTGTGCGCTCGTTCAGATGGGGCAACACCGTCGGACATCGCTGGGCCTATATCCCCCGTGGAACCGGCCAGGTTCGGGTGGCAGAACGGATCTATCTGGCCAGGGCTTCTTCGGCCGGGGGTCGGATCCACGGCAGATGTCGTCCAATGGTCTGCTGGTCGGATACCGAGCTGCTCTCCTCCTCGACAGTGGTCGTCCCCTCGCCCGAGCTGGCGACCCTCGTTGCGGGCTACATCGAAGGTTGGATCCCGGACGGTCTGGTCGGCCTGGACTGAGCGAACCCTTGGTCGCAGGATGTGGAGGTCGGCTGCCGCCCGAGGCCGGTTTCTGGCGACCTGGGGCACGGCCCCATGGCCGGAGGATGGAGCTTGTTACCTGGCTCCTCGCGGGTGAAGGTGTAGCCGCGGGGCGTGCGGCGATCACCGAGCTGGGGCGAGTCCGTCGAGAGGTAACCAGCATGGGAGGCTGGCTCGTTCAGCCCCAAGGGCCCGACGGCTGGCGGTCGACATGCGCTCACTCCTCTTCGCCGTGCTCCTCGCCGTCAAGGGCGGCGCGGCCCGCCAAGACCAATACAGCTCCCGCGACCGCTACGCCCGCTGCCATGGCCCCTTTGCGCCCGACCTCTGCGGCCGCGTTCTTCAATTGCGCTGGGTCCTGAGCCGCGTCCCACCATCGTGTCGCTTCCAGTGAGCGTCGACCGGGCTCGATTCCGAGCGGCCTGTGGAAGTCATCGACGACGAGGCCGACACGGTTGATCGAGCCCACCAGGGTCCGGTGCGCGGGCAAGTGCAGCAGCACATTCGAGTTGGCCGTATCGGCAGCCGCATCCATACGTGCCATCAGGTGCTCAATCTTCTGTGAGATGAGTTCCCGCCGCTTCTGCCGGTCGTCCTTCAGCAAGAGCCGACGCCCGTCCAGCTTGTCCGGAGACTCGTCCAGGACCCTCTGCAGTCGCAGTACGTCGAGCGCGTCCTGCAGTTCGAAGCAACGAGCCACAACGGCGAGCAACTCCTCGACCTCAGAGACTGCTTCCTCGACCGTCTTGGCGAGATCACCGATTCTGGTCGCGCTCTCCAGTCTCTCCGCGAGTGCGTTGAGTCGACCGAGTGTCCAGCCCAGGGCGTCCGTGATCGTATGGGTCCTGGCCTGAACGGTCGACCACGTGTCATCGTCGACCCGACCTTCTCGTTCCAAAATGTTCATGGCCGACTCGATGTCGAGGCTCGCTCCGAAGACCTTCCCCAACTCGGAATCCTTCTGGGCGCGAATAATGTCGTCGACCTTCTTGTCGATCGTCGCGAGATAGCTCTTGATCTCACTCATCTCGTGATGCATCGCCAGCTGCGCCATGATCCCCGCGATGCCAGAAAGAACGGCCGGGTTGGTCAGGAGCGAGCCGGGGCCCTCCGTGACCTGGAGCCATGACTTGATTGAGCCAGGTTTCCCCACCATCGCATAACTGGTGCCTGGTGTCTTGCCTTCCATCAGCCCGAACTTCTTGACTAGATGTGCAGACTCCTTGGTCAACTTCAGCCAGCAAGCTGAGTTGGCAGAAATTTCAGAACTTGCCTGTGCGATTCCAGCTATGGTGCGGAGGAGGGGTCCGAGTTTTTGCAGCCCGAGGCCCTTCGAAAGGGACAGTAGCCCCTCTGAGGCGAGGAAGCGTTTGACATCCGTTGGGTTCCCGATGACCGCAAGTCCATCGCCGTCGGTGATCAGCCAAACTTTGTTGTCCATCGTCTGCTCCTGTAGTCAATCATCGCAGTTGAGGGCAGTTGGGGTGGGCGGCGCAAGAGTCGCTCTTGCCGGATGAGTTGCCTCCGGCCCGGATGTCGATGTGCATACCACGCCCCCACGGCGGATCCGGCTACCTCGAACGTCGATCGGCCGGACGTTACTGGACTGCCCAGCCCTGCTTCCACTTCGCCAGAACCAGCCAGAACTCGTGAGGCCATGACATCGTCAACGGATCGAAGGCATAGTTCTCGGCCGAAGCCGTCTTCCAGAGATTGAGCGCGTTCTCCGCCTCATCTGCAAGGAGTCTTGCGGCGGCCAAGAGGTCTCGTGCAGTGCCGTAGTCCCTGCGCTCTGCAGCGTCTGCGAGGCTGGGCCAGAGTTCCCACACCAGGTGTTGTTGGAGTTCTCGAAGGTGGTCGCCGGTCTTGCGCTCCACGAAGTCGCGCACGCTCTGGTCCACCTCCTCATCCTGGCGGTCGAGTTCACCAAGCTGGTCGTCATCCCAACCGTGCTTCTCGACGAGCTCTCTCCAGAACACCCAGGCACGCTCGGCCTCGGTCCGTGCGTACTCCCTAAGCCCTTCCGGCGTCAGCCGAGGGAATTGCCGGGCATCCAGCTCCTCGGAGCCGGAAGCCCCCATCGGTGAACTCGGCCCGTTTCCGTACCGGATCTGCGTGAGGACCTCCAGCAGGCGGAGCGAGGAGGCGACCTCCTCGTCACGGATCACATGGCAGATGTCGGCAACATCCTGGACGACCTCTTCCCAGCTTTCCTCCGCGATGTGGTTATCGAGCTGATCGGCCAGTGAGTCCGCCGAGCCTCGCTCGCGCAAGTCGCCCAGAAGCTCCTCGATCTTGGAGTCAAGTCGCTCTACGGCTGCCTCAGGGGTCTCCCGGTCGCGCCTTGCCGCGGCTTCCTTCTCCGCACGCTCGATGGTGTCCCTGTGCTGCTTGCGGGCAGCCTGAGAAGAAGGGAGACGGGTCTGCAAGGCTCGCATCTCCTCGGCTTTCGTCAGGTCGATCTCGTCGAGCAGCCCGATAGCGTGCATGCGGTGTCCGGCCTGGATGGTTGGATCCGATGCGAGGCAGCAGAGCAGGCCTACGGCGTCCTTCGGAGCGCGTCGTGCTACGGCCACGGCAAGCGCGAGACGGGCCGCGCTCGATGCACCCTGGTGTGCAGCAAGCTGTTCCACGGCCTCAGGCACGTACCCGGCGGGGTGCTTGTGCTCGGCGAGAGCCAGACCCACCCGCATGCGGGTCGTGAGCGGGGCGGTCTCGTCTGCGGCGAAGAGGTTTGCCGTCCACAGCGCCCACCCGTCACGTACGGCATCCGCCAGCCAATCCCAGCTGTTCTTGGGAAGCAGGTAGCGGGCTTCCAAGTAGCCCAGGTCATCACGGCCGTGAGCCAAGGCGTCTGCCGCCCGGTGCCTCAGTCCCGCAGGGAGGCCCTTGGCGCCGGCGACGTAGCAGAGACCGACTGTGTACTCGGAGGCGGAGTAACTAGGCCGGTCAACCTGCACTCTGGACAGATGCAGGATCCGCTGCAAGTCCTCGTGCCAGGGACCCGGTGTCAGGACGATGAATGAGGCTGCCGCGAGTTCTGGGCCGCCGCGCATGTTGCATGCTTCCAGGCTGGAAGTCCGCCAGTGGTCGGCTAGCGACGCATCTGCCAACCTGACGAGCCATGTCAGGGTGGTGTCGCTCGGCTTCCTGGAACGTGCCGGCACCTCGCAGCCGGGCAGGAATTCGGGCCTTCCGGCGGTTCCCATGGGTCCCCCTTGATCGACAGCCATCGGCATACTAGCCACGGCCCATGCGGTGCGGCGGCCATCTTGCTTCTCTCGCGGCAGATAGCTTGAAACCGCTTCCAACGCCACAGGCGCTGTTCTGAGCCTGCATGTATTCAGGTGCGAAGGGCGCGCAGTACGAAGGCGACTTCGTCCCGCCACCCGAGGAGCTCGCCGACCGTCGGGGGCAGCGCGAACTGCTGGTAGTGGCAAGCCCCGCTGAGGTTGCGCCAGACCGCCGCGAGCCGGCCGGCCAACCGGACGTCGAGGTGGTGGGCGAGCCAGACGACCTTGGTCTCCGTCCGGCAGCGGCCGAGGGCCGGCCGGTGGGCGGAGATATAGGCGTCGAGTCCTGCTTCCAGGGCGCGGCGGAGCAGGAACACCGCGGCGCGAGGGTGCGGGGCCCCGGAGGCCTCGGTGCCGAGAAGCGATGCGGCGGCGGTCATGCGGTCTGCCGAGGTCAGCACATCGGTTGCAGCAGTCACAGGGATCGCAGTCCTTCCGTGGCAGCAGCCACCCGGTTGATGAACGCCATGGCGTCGGCCGTGTCCGGGATGGTGGTGTGGGCGCCCTTGTTGCACAGTCCGACGATGCTGCTCGCGTCGGGACCGAGTCTGCGGCCGATCTCCCGGTACACGTCGGCCTTGCCCCGGATCTCTCCGAACAGGGCCAGCGCGGCCAGATCTGTCAGCTCACGGGCCCTACCGATGCACTCCTCGATGACGAGATGGCCCAAGCCGGTGCCGAGGAGGGTGCGGCGGGCCGACTCCTGGAGGGCGGCTTCCAGAGCGAGGCGGCACTGGCCGGGCAGGACCTCACCGAGGATCGCGGCGGGGACCTTGTTGTCCCTGGCGACCGCGCGAGCGGCGGCCAGTTCACGCTTGACCGGGTCGTCGATGGAGCGGACGGTCACCTTCGAACGCCGGAACCGGCCGACCTCGAGGATCGCGGCCTTGATCCGGTGGAACCGCAGGGCGTCCGGCAGCCGGGTGTCGTGCGAGAAGACGACGACCTGGTGGGTTCGGGCGATCTCCTCCAACAGCCGGGCGAGGCCCTCGACCTTACGGGGGTCCATGGACTGCACCGGATCGTCGATGACGATGAAATTGAACGGGCTCTGCGTGGCCATCGCCCGGGGCAGGAACAGGGCCAGCGCGAGGGAGAACAGTTCGCCCTGGCTGACGACACCAAGGGCGGAGGCGTCGACGTCGTCCACGGTGACGTTCAGCGCGACGCCCCGGCCGGTGTAGGCCTCGGAACCCTTGAGCGTGACGTCGCCCAGGGCGACGTTGCTCTCCTGGCTGAGGTACTGCCAGATACTCTGTGCGGTTTCGGCGATCGAGCGCATGCGAGCTTCGCGCAGCTCGGCCTGTACCTCCTTCAGCCACGCCCTCGCCTTCTTGACCTGAGCCAGCAGCGGCTTGGCCTCTGCCGCCGCATCGGCCAGTGCGAGCCACGACGCGAGCTGGGGGACGGCGCCACGCCACTGCTCGTCCTGCTCCGCGAGCCGGCGCTCCGCCTCCTGGCGGACATGACGGCAGGCGTCGGCGAGTGCCGCGGCCTGCTTCTCAGTGGTGGCCGCGAGTTCGTGCGGGTCGCGGATGCCGCGGCAGTCGACCCACTCGTCCCAGAGGTCGTGCAGGTGGTCGGGCAGGTCGGTGGCGCGGCTGTGGATCAGTGCCCGCAGGCCTTCCGCGGAGTCCCGTACGGCCCGCTGCGCGGCCCGGGCCTCGGCGGCCTCCTCGCGGAGCAGATCGGCCTGGGCCGTTGCCGCGGCGGCCCACGCGTCGTCGAGGCGGTCCGCGCTCAGGCAGATCGGGCAGGTGTGGTCCGAGGGGTGCTGGGAGCGCAGCCGCAGGGCCCGGTCGAGGAGATCAGCACGGGCGAGTGCGTCGCCGGCGTCACCGTGTCGTACGTCCTCGGCCGTGGCGACGGCCTCCCGCAGCCAGGCGACGGCTTCGGTCACCGCGTCGGTGTCCGGGCCGCTGAGCGCGGCCGCCCGGTGCAGGCGGGCCAGCTCCGTCGTGTCGGCCAGCGGCGCCCCGGCGACCAGTGAGCGGATGCGCTCCCGGTCCGGAACGCGCTGCTGGAGCGCCGTCACCGCCTCCTGGACGCGTTCGTCCGCCACCTCTGTGAGGGCCGTTACCAACGGCGGCAGCGCGACCTTCGCCTGCTTCTCGCTCAGCGCCAGCTGCTGTTCGCGTGCGGCGAGCCGATCGCCCGCCTCGCTGAGCGCTCCGAGACCGAGGAGTGTGGCGAGCCGGTCGTACATCCGGCTGGGCTTGGCGGTCATCATCTGACCGAGTTCGCTGTAGGAGAGGATTGGCCGGAACGACCTCAGGTCCTCCGCCCATCCGAGGGCGGAGAGCGGCAGCGGGGTCGGCCCCAGCCCCAGGGCCGCTGACTCGGACTCGGTGAACGACGAGCCGCCGGCCCAGGTGCGGGTGATCGTGAGCGGCCGCACTCGGCCGGAGGCGAGGAGCTCCAGCTCCAGGCGGTGCCCTCCGATGTGGTGCAGGTTGCGCCAGCCGTCCTGCTGGGCGGTCTGCACGTTCTTGCCGTCCTCGTCCTCCCAGCGGCGGTTGCGCCCGGTGAGGGCGACCTCGATGCCTTCCGCGAAGCTGGACTTGCCGCTTCCGTTGCGCCCCTGCACCACCGTCAGGCCGGGGCCCGACGGCAGGTGGAGCGTGGCGGCCTCCCCGATGCCACGGAAGCCCTCGACGGTGATCGACTTCAGGTAGACGCCGCGGATGGCGGCGGCCTCGGAGTCGTCGAGGCCCTCCAGGACTTCGCGGACCAGTGAGGCGACCTCTTCGGAGAGCGCGGAGGACTCCAGCCGCTGGACGACGGCCGTGATCGGCGACGCCTGCGATGCGGGTGTGGTGGGGGCGGGGTTGGTGCTGGTCGTCATGGTGCGCTCCCGGAGAAGAGGAGGTGGGGACGAGGGCACGGCTGCCGTTGTGGCAGATGGAGCACAAGCCGTGCAAGCAGTTCTAGATAAGCATGACACTGAAAGCATCGTCAATCGAATGCAAGGATTGGCGGCATGGTGTAGCGTGTTTACTGTCCACTTCCGAGAGGGCGGGAGCCTCCATGCCGCAACAGTCAGCAACGCCGCCGTCCGCGCAGGTGACGGCTGCTGAGATCTCTCGTATCGCCGGGGTCACCCGCGCCACCGTCAGCAACTGGCGGCGGCGCCATGCCGACTTCCCCGCGCCCAGCGGTGGGACCGAGAGCAGCCCGCTCTATGACCTGGGCACCGTCCAGGAGTGGCTCCGCGACCGTGGACACACCTCTGCCGCATCGCCGGAGGAGGACCTGCGGACGGCGCTGCGGCTCCTCGGGGCGGGCGCGGACACCACCCGCTTCTTCCCGCTGGTGGCAGGCGTGGCACGGCTCCCGGAGCAGGAGCGGGATCAATTCCTGAAGCTGCCCGACGATCGGCTTGTCTCGGCGGCAGATGGTCTCGTGACCGGCGAGACGGCACCTGAGATCCGATCCGTGCGATATGAGGCGGAGGATGCTGGCGTGATCCGCGCGCTGCTCGCGTGTGTATGCGGTGCAGGTGCGCAGGCCGCACTGAACGTCCTGGCGGAGCGCGAACTCGACGAGAGTGCGGCCAGCGGCACCTACCGCACCCCCGAGGGCCTTGCCGACCTCATGGCGGGACTGCTGCCCGGGACCGTGGCGCGCGTACTCGATCCCGCCTGCGGCAGTGGCACGCTCTTGGCCGCCGCCCGCAGGCGCGGCGCACGTGAGCTGTACGGCCAGGACACCCTGGCGCTTCAGGCACAGCGGGCTGCGGTGGCCCTCGAGCTCGACGGTCCCGCCCCGTCCGCGGGAGGCAAGGTCGTGATTGCCGCGGGCGACAGCCTGCGCACCGATGCCTTTCCCGGCCTGACGGTCGATGCCGTGCTGTGCAACCCGCCCTTCGGCGACCGGGACTGGGGCCACGACGAACTCGCCTACGACCCCAGGTGGGCCTACGGCGTCCCCTCACGCTTCGAGTCGGAACTGGCCTGGGTCCAGCACGCACTGGCGCACGTCGAGCCCGGAGGGTACGTCGTCATGCTGTTGCCGCCGGCTCTCGCCTTCCGGACCTCAGCGCGCCGCATCCGCGCCGAACTCGTTCGCAGCGGGGCCGTGCGGGCGGTCGTCTCCCTGCCGGGCCGCGTCGCCTACCCGCTGCACATCGCCCTGCACATCTGGATACTGCAGCGGCCCGAGCCCGGCTCCGCCGAGCGCGCCTCCGTGCTCTTCGTCGACGGAGACGGTGAGGTTGCGGACGCCAGAGGTCCGGGCGCTCCCGCACGGAGCGGATCACGGGGGAGTGCCACCTTCGACTGGATCGGTCTTGCGGACCGCGTGCTGACACCGTGGAACGCGTATCGCGAACACCCGGTGAGCTTTGCCGATGAGTCGGGTCTGGCTCGAGCCGTTCCGGTGGTTGACCTCCTCGACGACATCGTCGACCTCACGCCAGGCCGGCAGGTCCGCGCGGCCGCAGCTGATGTCGACCCGGCGGCGCTCGCCCGCAGAATCACTGCTCTGCACAACCAACTGGGCTCGCAGCTGGATGAACTGGTCGCGTTCAGTGGCAAGGGGGAGTGGGAGACGGCCGGTACGTCGCCGCTTGAATGGCGTACCGCGACCGTTGCCGATCTCACCCGTGGTGCTGCCCTAGCAGTGATCCGGGCGGCGGCGCCGAGCGGCGGACGAGACTCCAAGAGCGGAGGTGGCATCGGGGATGGGAGCACCGAACACCGGCCAGTGCTGACAGCACGTGACGTTCAAGACGGCACCGCGCCCTCAGGGACCATCAGGGACGCCCACCCGGACACCACTCAGACGATCATCGAAGGAGACGTGCTGATGCGCGCGGTCGCCGGCGGGAGTGGCGTGGGGTCGATGACTCGGGTTGCAGACGAAAAGGACGCCGGTGCACTTCTGGGTGCCGCCCTGCACCTGCTCCGCCCGGACTCGTCACGCGTCGATCCTTGGTTCCTCGCTGGATTCCTCGGTGCAGCCGCCAACATCACTGCCGCGTCGACCGGTACCACCACGGTCCAGGTCAATCCCTTGCGGCTGCGCGTCCCCCTCATGCCGCTGGCGGAGCAGCGCCGCTACGGCGACGCCTTCCGTCACGCGTATCAGCTGCGCGCCGCCGCCCACCAAGCGGCAGCCCTTGCCGCGGAGGCCGCGGAAGCGGTGGCCGCGGGCCTCACCGCAGGTGCGCTCCTACCATCGGCATTCGGCGACCAGCGCCAATCCGGCTGAACTACCTCAGCCGGCACGCCACATCGACCAGACTGCATACGCTCCGCCCGTTCAGTGGGTGGACGGCCCGAGAGGAAACCGGGGAAACCCTTTGAACAGCAGCAAGCACACGGAGCTGGCGAACCACGCATGGTCTGTCGCCGACCTTCTGCGTGGTGACTACAAGCAGGCTGACTACGGCAAGGTGATCCTGCCCTTCACCGTCTTGCGACGGCTGGAGTGCGTGCTGGAGCCGACCCGCGAGAAGGTTGCCGAGAAGGTGGCCCAGCTCGCCGGCCAGGATCTGGACGAAGACCGCTTCCTGCGCAAGGCCTCCGGGCACTCCTTCTACAACAGGAGCTCCCTCACCCTGCGGAAGATCGCAGGTGACCCGCAGAACGCCGCCAAGAATCTGCAGCTCTACGTGGCCGGATTCTCGGACAACGCCCGCGAGGTCCTGGAGAAGTACGAGTTCAACCAGCAGATCCGCAAGCTGGACGGCGCCAAGCTGCTCTACCAGGTCATCGGCCGGTTCACCGACCTCGACCTGCGCCCCGAGATCGTGTCCAACCACAACATGGGCTACATCTTCGAGGAGCTCATCCGGCGGTTCGCCGAGCAGTCGAACGAGACCGCGGGTGAGCACTTCACCCCGCGCGAAGTCATCAACCTGATGGTCAACCTGCTGGTGGGGCCGGACGCGGATGCGCTGAGCCTTCCTGGAACGGTGCGCACCGTCCTGGACCCGGCCTGCGGCACCGGCGGTATGCTGAGCGCAGCGGAGGACCACATCGCCGCGCTCAACCCGGGTGCCAGGGTGGAGGTCTACGGGCAGGAGCTCAACCCCGAGTCCTGGGCGATCTGCCGGTCCGACCTGATGATCAAGGGCCAGGACCCGGACAACATCGCCTTCGGCAACTCCTTCAGCGACGACGGCCACGCGCGCGAAAAGTTCAACTATCTGCTCGCCAACCCGCCGTTCGGTGTGGAGTGGAAGAAGGTCAAGGACGAGGTCGAGCGCGAGTACGAGACCCTCGGCCACTCCGGCCGGTTCGGCGCCGGCTTGCCGCGGATCAACGACGGCTCGCTGCTCTTCCTGCAGCACATGCTCTCGAAGATGAAGCCGGTCGACGTCAACGGGGGCGGTGGCTCCCGGGTCGCCATCGTCTTCAACGGCTCCCCGCTCTTCACGGGCGCGGCAGAATCCGGCGAGTCCAACATTCGCCGATGGATCCTGGAGAACGACTGGCTGGAGGCGATCGTCGCCCTTCCCGACCAGCTCTTCTACAACACCGGCATCTCCACGTACTTCTGGATCCTCACCAACCGCAAGGCCGCCGACCACAAGGGCAAGGTCGTGCTCCTGGACGCCCGTGACTACTGGGTCAAGATGCGGAAGTCGCTGGGTGACAAGCGCAAGGAGCTGAGCGAGCAGCAGATCCGCGAGATCACCCGACTGTACGGGGAGGCATTGCAAGTCGCCGGTGACCCGGACCACTCGCTCCACGGCAAGGTCAAGGTCTTCAAGAACGAGGATTTCGGCTACCAGCGCATCACCGTCGAGCGGCCGCTGAAGCTGCGGTTCGAGGTGACGGAGGAGACCCTGGCGGCACTGGCCGAGGCCAAGCCGGTGCAGAAGCTGGAGCACGCGGAGGAGTTTGTCGCGGCAGTGCGGGCGCTGGACGGCCAGAGCTGGCCGACCAAGTCCGAGGCGTTCGTCGCACTCAAGGACGCAGTCGTGGCGGCTGGCCTGATGTGGCCGACGGGCGCGCCGTTTACGAAGGCCGTGCGGGACACGATCGGTGTCCGAGACTCGGACGGCGAGGTCCAGATGCTTAAGGGCGCACCGGAGCCGGACACCGACCTGCGTGACTATGAGAATGTGCCGCTGGGTGAGGACGTTGATGAGTACCTCAAGCGCGAGGTGCTGCCGCATGTGTCGGACGCGTGGATTGACCACAGCAAGACGAAGATCGGATACGAGATTCCGTTCACCCGGCACTTTTACGTCTACAAGCCTCCCCGACCGCTCGCGGAGATCGACGCGGAGCTAAAGTCGCTGGAAGCTGAGATCCAGTCCCTTCTCGGCAAGGTGGCCTCGTGACCGACTTTAATGCCCTCCCATACGGCGCATCCACTCCCAAGAACTGGAAAGTAGTTCCGCTCAAACACCTTGCGAAACTTGTAAATGGATATGTTTTCAAATCGGATTCCTGGGGGGAGGATGGGGCGTCGATTATCCGGATTGAAAATTTGAATGGATCGGAGGAGTTTAACCGTTCGAGCCTTGAATTGCCTCGTAAGTATCGAGTCGAGCCGGGTGATTTGCTATTTGCCTGGTCCGGAAATCCTGGAACGTCCTTTGGTCCATTTATGTGGAGCAAGCCGGGGCTGTACTTTCTGAATCAGCACATCTTTAATGTGTCAAGTCATGGGTGTGGCAAGAGTTGGCTGTACTGGTCCCTCAAGGCTGCTACGCATTGGATTGAGCGTGAGCTAACTAGTGGAATGATTGGAATGGTTCATGTGACAAAGGAGGAGTTGGGTGGCGTCCCGATTCCTGTTCCGCCGTCAGATGACCAGCGTCGAATTTCCAAATTTCTTGATGTTGAGACTGGGCGAATTGATCAGCTGCAAGCCTTGACGCGGCGACAGCTAGAACTGCTCTCAGCGAGCCTCCTGGAGATGATGCGACACGAGACGACTGTATCGAGCGGATCTTCGGTAAACACGGGAATTTCTTGGATGCCTAGGATGAATGGGGAGTGGCGCCTTTCGAAGGTTGGGCGAGAATTTCGCACCGGGAGCGGGACGACCCCGGCGTCGAATAGCGACCGCTACTTCGGTGGACCGTACCCTTGGGTCAATAGTGCGGATATCAAGGATGATCTGATCCGAAGCGCCGGAAGAAGCGTCACGCGCGAAGCTCTGCATGATTTTCCCGCCCTGAAGATCCACCCTGAAGGTGCGCTCATCGTGGCCCTTTACGGTCAGGGCGTAACTAAGGGGCGAGTCGGACTCCTTCAGATGGCTGCGGTATTGAATCAGGCGTGTTGTGCACTGGTTCCCGTAGGGAAAATTAAAGCACCCTATGCCTATTATTGGTTTAGAGGCCACAAGGATGGGATCATTGCGCAGGCTGTTGGTGCTGGTCAGCCCAATCTAAGCCAGGAGATGGTCCGTCAATTGAGGATCCCTGCCCCGGACATCCCGGAGCAGCAGAAGATCGTAAGCCGCCTTCGTGAGCATGAAGCCGATCTGGAATTGCAAGCTTCACGTCTCAAGAAGCGTGAGGACTTGCTTGCCGAGCGCCGGCAAGCGCTCATCACCGCCGCCGTCACCGGCCAGTTCGATGTTTCCACCGCATCCGGTCGAGGAGTTACGGAGTAACCGCCATGCCCCCGATCCACACCGAGGCCGCCTTCGGCATGGCCATCGTCGCCGCGATGGTCGAGCGCGGGTGGCGTGAGGCCCGGCCGGAGGACTATCGGGCCGAGCTAGGGCTGGACACCAACGAGTTGTTCGGCTTCATCGGCAAGACCCAGGGCGACGAGTGGGAGGAACTGGTCACCACCCAGTACGCCGGCGACCAGGCCGAGGCGCAACGCGGGTTCGCTAAGCGTCTCGGGCAGGCGATCGCCTCCGACGGTCTGCTCAAGGTGCTGCGCGAGGGCGTGAAGGACCGCAGTGTCCTCCTCCGGGTCGCATACTTCCGCCCCAACCTGGTCGAGGACGACTCCGTCCTCGACGGCTACCGGGCGAACCGCCTCACCGTCGTCCGTGAGTTGGAGTACGCGACGAAGCAGGCAGACCGCGGCAACCGGCTCGACCTGGCGCTCTTCCTCAACGGCATCCCAGTCGCCACCGCCGAGTTGAAGAACCCGCTGACCGGTCAGGGCGTCGAGCAGGCGAAGGAGCAGTACCGCACCAAGCGCGACCCCAGCGAGCTGATCTTCACCAGCCGCGTCGTCGCGAACTTCGCCGTCGACCCCGACCTGGTCTTCGTCGCGACCAGCCTGCGCGGGCCGAAGACGCACTTCCTCCCGTTCAACACCGGCTCCGAGGGGCCGGGCGAGCCCGGCGGCAAGGGCAATCCCGTCCCCACCATTCCCGGCACGTACGCCACCTCCTACCTGTGGGAGCAGGTCTGGCAGCGGGACAACTGGCTTGATCTTCTCGAGCGGTTCGTCCACCTCCACAAGGAGAAGACACCTGGCGGCGGCAGCACTCGGAAGCTGATCTTCCCGCGCTTCCACCAGTGGGATGTGGTTCGGAAGCTCACCGCCCACGCCGCTGTCCACGGAGCCGGACACAACTACCTGGTCATGGCCTCCGCCGGGTCGGGCAAGTCGAACACCATCGGCTGGCTCGCCCACCGGCTGAGCGACCTGCACACGCCCACCGACCCGGCCGGTCTCGACCCGGAGGCTCTCGCCGCCGGCCTCAAGCCGGGTGTGCCGGTGTTCGACAAGGTCATCGTCATCACCGACCGCCGCAACCTGGACGCCCAGCTCCGGGAGACCGTCGGCAGCTTCGAGCAGACCGCGGGCCTGGTGGTGAAGATCGACGAGAACCAGGGGGCGAAGGGCGCGCAGCTGGCGCGGGCGCTCTCCCGGGAGACCGGGAAGATCGTCACGGTCACGCTCCACTCGTTCCCGGCCCTGCTCAACTACGTTCAGCAGAACCCGACCGAGATCCAGGGCCACAACTTCGCGATCGTCGTGGACGAGGCCCACTCCTCCCAGTCGGGCGACGCTGCCACTGCCGTCCGGGCGGCCCTCCGCGATCTCGGTCTCGACTCGGACTCCGACGACGCGGGTGCCACTGAAGCCGCCACCAACGACACCCCCGCCACCGTGAAGGAGCGCCTCAAGCACAAGGCCTCGCAGCGCTCCCGCGCCGCGAACCTCTCCTACTTCGCGTTCACGGCGACGCCCAAGGCGAAGACCCTGGAGCTGTTCGGCACGCTCCAGGACGTCGACGGCGAGGCCAAGTACCGCCCCTTCCACACCTACTCCATGAGGCAAGCGATCGAGGAGGGCTTCATCCTCGACCCGCTGCGCAACTACGTCACCTACGACACCTACTGGAAGCTGGTCAACAAGAACCCGGAGGAGCGCGAGGTCGACCCGAAGAAGGCGAACCCGCTGCTCGCACGGTACGCGCTCACCCACGACTACACCGTGGCGCAGCACGCCCAGGTGATCGTGGAGCACTTCCTCACACACACCCGGGGCCGGCTCGGAGGTCGGGCGAAGTCGATGGTGGTGACGGCGTCCCGCCAGTCCGCCGTGCAGACGGCCCGTGCGATCAAGAGCTACATCAAGGACCGCGGCTACGACGCCAAGTACCCGGACCTCGGTGTGCTGGTGGCGTTCTCCGGTTCGCTCACCTTCGAGGGCGAGGAGACGACCGAGCCCAAGGAGAACGACGGGTTGTCCGAGGGCGCGCTGCCGAAGGCGTTCGCCTACACCCGTGCCGACGACAACGCCGTCCGCGCCGGCGGGCCGGGCAAGCAGGAGTACCGGATCCTGGTCGTGGCTGAGAAGTACCAGACCGGCTTCGACCAGCCGCTGCTGACGACCATGTACGTCAACAAGACGCTCACCGGTATCTCCGCCGTGCAGACGCTGTCGCGGCTGAACCGCACCGCCGAGCGCAAGGCGCAGGCGGACCTCGCCGTCATCGACTTCGTCAACGAGGCCGAGGACATCCGGGCCGCCTTCCGCCCGTACTTCCTGGAGGCCCGGACGTTCCCGTCCGACCCGAACCTGCTCTACGAGGCGCAGAGCCGGGTCATGGCCGCGCCGATCCTCACGGCGAAGAAGATGGACGAGTTCGCCGAGGCCTACTTCGCGGCGCAGGAGATGGCCGGCGGGTCGGCGGCGAAGTGGGAGAAGCTGCACGCGGAGCTGTACCGGCTGCTCGCCCCGGCGGTGGGCCTTTTCGAGGAGCTGCTGAACAGCGAGGACGAGGACGACCAGAAGACCGCCGAGGACTTCCGCGCGAACCTGCACGACTACGTTCGCAAGTACGGCTTCCTGGCGCAGATCGTCTCGTACACCGACCCCGACCTGGAGCGGCTCCACCTGTACGGGCGGTACCTGCTCAACCGGCTGCCGCGCCGGGCCGACGGCGGTGTCGACATCGGGGAGGTCGACCTCAGCCACCTGCGGGTGGAGAAGACCGGCGAGTACGACGTGGGCCTGACCACGGAGGAGCCGGCCCTGATCCGGAACGTCGGGGAGGGCGTGGGCGGTACGAAGGAGCAGGAGAAGTCCCTGCTGTCCGAGCTCATTGCGAAGTTCAACGACAAGTTCGGAACGGACTTCACCGAGCAGGACCTGCTGCCCGCCTTCAACGCGACCCTCGCCGACACCGACGTCCGCCAGGCCGCCGTGGTCAACGACGAGGACAACTTCGGCAAGGTCTTCGACCGGGTCTTCGCCGACAAGGTCGAGGACTACGTCGGCATCGTCACCGACCTCGGCAAGCGGTACTTCGCCCCGGACAAGGGCTTCCAGTCCAGTCTCAACCGCAGTGCCCGCCGTGCCGCCTGGCGCATGATCAGGCGCGAGGAGGGCGTGGACGACGCGGCCTGACACCGGTGGCGCCACGGCCCGGCACGGTGGGCGGCCCATAACGATCCGCTTACCGTGCCGGGGGTGTGGGCAAGAGCCTGGACCGGTGATCGCCACACCCGTCACACTGGGTGTGCGTCCCGGCACACCGGCGCACCTGGGTGCACAGCCGGTCCGGTAGCCGCACCGACCCGGATCGCACAGCCGCACCACAACACAGCCATCGACCACGCACGCAGAAATGGGGGAGCCGCGTGCCGGCGACCGTGATCTCCGATCGCTACGAACTCCTGGACGAGCTCAGCCACGGTGGCATGGGCGACGTCTGGCGCGGCTACGACGCCGTGCTCGACCGGCCCGTCGCCGTGAAGCTGATCCGGCAGGCGGCGGTCACCTCGCCGCAGCTGGCCGAGGAACTGGCCAAGCGGTTCCGCCGGGAGGCGCGCATCACCGCACGCATCCAGCACCCCGGCGTGCCCCAGGTCTACGACGCGGTGCTGGACGAAAGCTACGAGCGCCTGTTCCTGGTGATGGAACTTGTCGACGGCGTGCCGCTCTCCGCCTACCTCCAGCCCGACCACCCGCTGCCCGTCAGCTGGGCCGCAGCCGTCGCCGCTCAGGTCGCCACCGTGCTGTCCCACGCCCACGACGTGCCGGTGATCCACCGTGACCTCAAGCCGAACAACATCCTCGTCGCCCGCGACGGCACGGTGAAGGTCCTCGACTTCGGCATCGCGGCGATCCTGCGGACCGACGTCACCAAGCTCACTGCAACGGGCAGCCCCGTCGGCACCCACCAGTACATGTCTCCGGAGCAGGTCCGCGGCGGGCGGATCACCCCGCAGACCGACCTGTACGCCCTCGGCTGTGTCCTGCACGAGCTGCTCGCCAGCACGCCCGTGTTCACCGGCGGCAATGAGTACGCGCTGATGCACCAGCACCTCGCCGCCGCACCCGTTCCCCTGCGACAGCTGCGGCCCAACGTACCCGAGGCGCTGGAGCACCTCGTCCTGCACCTGCTGCGCAAGGCCCCGGAGAGTCGCCCGGCCGACACCCAGGAGGTCTACGCACGCCTCCTGCCCTTCCTGCCCGCCGCCGGCTCCGTGCCCACACAGGCCGAGACCGGTCCCCTCGGCGCCCCGGACCCAACTGGCGTCTTCCGCAACCCCTACGCGCCCCGCTCCCGGGCACAGAAACCTCCCGCGGCCGTCCGCACCCCCACCACTCTCGAGCTCCAGCCGCTGCCCGTCCCGGACGAGTTGCGCGCGGCGATCAAGGAGGCGTACGCGCATTCCGATGCCCTCCTAGACGACGGGCGCTTCGCCCAGGCCGTCGAGGTGCTCGGCGCCGTCATCGAACCGGCCGCCCGCGCACTCGGCAGCGACAGCAGGGACGTCCTCGGCCTGCGCAGGCGGCGCGCCGCGGTCCGCTTCCTCGGCGGCGACTACCGAGCCGCCCTGCCCGAGTTCGAGGCCCTCGCCGGCGCCTATGCTCGCACCGCCGGTCCCACCGGCACGTCCGCGCGCGAATGCCACGCCCAGGCGGCCCGCTGCCGCGCCGAACTCGGCCAGGTCACCGAGGCCCTCCACGAACTCCAGGGTGTCCTCGACGTCGTCAGCAGGCTCGACGGCGACGTCAGCGAGGAGGCCATCGAGCTCCGCCACGGCATCGCCGTCCTCCTCCTCGCCCAGGGCCGGGTCATCGAAGCGCTGCGACTCCTGGAGCCCCTCCACGAGGACCTGGTCATGGTCTACGGCCCCGACGACGAGCTGGCCCTGGAGGTCGCGGAAATGCTCGCCCGCATCCGGCTGGACCTGAACGGCCGAGCCCCGGACTGATTGCAGCGCCCCCGGTGGTGGATGGCACCTTCAAACCGCCCTGTACCGCTCATATCATCATCGAACTTCGTGCACGGTGACTGCTCAGGCCCGCGCACCTGTGCGGACCGAATTCCTGGATGGATGACATGCCGATGACCAGCACCCCCGCCGCGGCCGGTTCAGGGGATCCGGGGCGAGACAGGCTGCTGCGAGTGCTGGGTGACTGGCGTGAGTCCTTGCTGGACCTGAGCGGCCGTAACAAGCTGCTCAACTTCCGGCACACCCGGACCGCCACTCTCGAAATTCAGTCCCCGGACGCCCCCACGCTGCTGGCCGGGCTGGCACGCGGCTGGGACTTCGTGTCTCCTGCGGAGGCCTCCAACGGAGACCGTGTCGTGCTGTCCAAGGAGTCGGGCCGGCCCGCAGGTCTGGTGACGCAGAAGACCACCGAAGCCAGCCTGGTCAGTGCGGTCAACCGGCTGCGCAACCAGTCCGGTCAGATGTACAACGACTTCGGCCTGTGGGTGCTCTGGCTCGGTGTGGGCATCCTCGACTGGCGCGAATCGGATGACCAGGAGAAGCCGTCCTCGGCGCCGCTCCTCCTAGGCCGCGTATTCGGTCGTGATCAATGGGTTCGGGTGAGGTCCTTGATCCAGATCATTGCGCCGCGGAGGTGAAGGCCGGCGAGGTAGCTTT
>NZ_JBIVRD010000051.1:0-54725 GCF_044755565.1 Kitasatospora sp. NPDC092286
GGACCTTAGACAAGCCTCATCGTTGCAGCTCAGAAGGCACTTTCGCTTTTCCGATCATGATCCGGACGCGACCCCGGATGAAACGCGCAGGCTAGTCCCAACGCCGTGTAGACAGCGGCTCGGGCGGCTTCGTCAAGTCGCCTGAAATGGGACGGATCTCCCCGCTAGAACCGTGTCGACCAAGATCGCTGTTCGGTCGATCACGATCGGCTGCGGTCACTCCTGCGTGCGGAACTTCGCCGCCGCCGCTCCCCTGAACGGCGTTGAGGCTAGAACGCCGCGTGGGCCAGCCAGTGGTCCAGCAGCGCGCGGTCGCCCGTCACCGTCACCCGGCCGTCCAGCGGCGGGACGCGGCGGGAGAACACCAGCATGAGGTCCGCCACCGCCCCCGACACCACCACGTCGGCCTCGACCGGTCCGCGCTCCCACCGCGGCGCCCCGGGCGTCCTGGTGACCACCCAGCCCTCCGCGGCCCCCGGCCGGAACCCGATCCGCTCGCCCCGGCCGCGCAGCCCGGCGACCGCCGGCCTGACCGCCGCGAAGGCCGGTGTGGACAGCAGGTCCAGGTTCTCGCCGATCACGTCGGCCGCGAGGTCGTCGGCGATCGTGAACGCGGTGTCCGTCGCCAGCGCCGCGTCGTAGTGGTGGACGCAGGTGTCGCTCAGCATCCTGCGCAGCCAGAAGGCGGCCGGCCGCGGCCCGGTGAACGTGCGCGTCCCGGTGTCCGCGCCGGTCTCCCGGATCGCGCGGATCAGCTCCTCCGCGCCCTCGCGCAGCCACCGGGCCCACCCGTCCGGGGCGCCGGGATCGGCCTGCCACGGGTCGGGGACGGGCAACTGCTCTCCCCCGCGCACGAGTTCGGCCGCCCACCGGTGTTCCTGGCCGACGTGCCCGACGAGGGTGCGCAGCGGCCATTGCGGGCAGGTGGGCACCCGGGTGTCCGGGTCCCTTCCGGCGACCGCGCGGACGAACCCCCCGGTCTGCTCCCGCAGGCCCTCCACGAGCCGTGCGGTGTCCAGCGTCGACGTCATCACGAAAGCTCCTCTCACAAGGTGACGCAGGTACGGTAGAAGCTCCAGTCCGGTGGAGGTTCAAGTGCCTTTGCTCGATGAGACGTTCGGGATCGGCGAGCTGGCCCGGCTGACCGGCGTGCCGGTGCGGACCATCCGCTTCTACTGTGACGAGGGCATCGTCGACTCGGTGCGCAGCACGGGCGGGCACCGCAGGTTCGACCGGGCGGCCGTGGAGCGGCTCGGCCTGGTCAGGCGGTTGCGCGGACTCGGGCTCGGGCTGTCCTCCGTCCGGCAGGTGCTGACCGGCGAACGTTCCGTGGCCGAGGTCGTCGCGGCCGAGCGGGCCGCGCTCGATGTGCGGCTCGCGGACCTGGCCTGGCGGCGGGCCTCGCTGCGGGCGGTCGAGGAGGCGGGACCGGCCGAGCGGGCCGCGCGGCTGGAGCTGCTGGCGGCGGTGCGGGACGGGGGTGCCGCCCGCGACGCGCTGGCCGGTTTCTGGCGGCGCGCGCTGGTCGCCCCGGTGTCCGGGGCGATGCTCGCCGCGTTCGTGGCGATGGCCGTGCCCGAGCCGTCCGCCGATCCGACGCCGTCGCAGGTGGTCGCGTTCGCCGAGCTGTTCGCGCTGGCAGGTGACCGGGAGCTGACCCGCCGCCTGCTGGCCATGGCGCGGGCCAATGCCGAACTGGTCGCCGACGAGGCCGAGTTGCTGCACGGGATCGGCGAGGCGTGCGCGCTGGCCCGGCCCCTGGTGCGGGCGGGTGAGCCGCCCCGCGCTGGCCCCGAGCTCGACCGGTTCGTCGCGGCACACGTCGCGGTGCGCGGCGGCGGCGACACCCCGCGGTTCCGGGGCCGGCTGCTGGCCCACGTGGCCGCCGACCGCGATCCGCGGATGCGCCGCTACTGGCGGCTCGTGGCCGAGGCCGGCGGCGACCCGGCGACGCCCGGCGCGTCCCACCTGTGGCTGACCGACGCCCTCGAACGCTCCGTGAGTCCCGGTGGTGCCGCTCCCGGTGGCTGACGCCCGGCGCGGTCGGCGGGCTGCCCGGTGTCCTGGCCGGTGTCCTGGCCGGAGCGTGCCCGCTTCGCGTTCCCGGGATCCGTTCGGTACGGCGATGACCGGTTCCACGGAACCGGTGCCGTCCTTCTTCGCCGGCGATTCGCCGGGTCGGCGGACACGGGCGAACAAGCCCTTCGCCCGTCGGGGCAAAGGGCGAGGGCTCCGGTGGTGCCCCGAAACAGCATCCGAACGGGTGATTTCATGCCGGTTGCCTCCCCCACGGGCGCGCGGGCACACCACCCTGGGAGCCGACGGTGTATCAGTACCCGTACTGAGCAAGTCAGTTGTCGACAAGAGGAGAAGGCATGCCCACGTACGAGACCGAGATCCACACGGGTGGCGGAGGCTGGCAGCCGGACCAGCCGCTCAGCCTCTCCATCGCCAACCGCTCGAATGTCGTTCCCGAGGACGGTGCTCCCGCGACCGGCACCAGTGTCACCTGGTCCGGCGACGCGGGAAACGGCAACGTCACCTTCTTCGACAACGGCGCCTCGTTCCAGGGCACCGCCCAGTTCCCGGGCGAGGGGCCGGTCGGCTACCGGGGGAACCGGGTTGACTGACCGCTGACGCGCGGACGTGGTGCGGGCCCTGCCGGCCGGTTCACGGCAGGGCCCGCACCACGTCCGCACCACGGCACGAACCCGCCCGGTCCGGCCCGGCGCGTTCGGTCACCGGACCGCACAGGCCGTCCTGGACGCCTTCCAGGGCGCGGGCGGAGGCTCCCGGCCGGCGGGTACGGTACCGGCATGACGGGCAGTCCGGACACGGTGCTGGTGGTGGTGCGCGGGCCGAGCGGCGCGGGCAAGTCCACCATCGCCGCACGGCTGCGCGCCGCCTACGGACGGGGCATCGCCGTCGTCGCCCAGGACGTGCTGCGCCGAACCGTCCTGCGCGAGCACGACGTCGCCGGCGGCGCGAACATCACCCTGATCGACCTGGTCGCCCGGCACGCCCTCGACCACGGTTTCCACGTCGTCGTCGAAGGCATCCTCGCCGCCGAGCGCTACGGCCCGATGCTCGCCCGGCTCGCCGCCGACCACCGCGGCCGTACCTTCCTGTACTACCTCGACGTGGACTTCGACGAGACCGTGCGACGGCATTCCACCCGCCCGCAGGCCGCCGAGTTCTCCCCCGAGGACATGGCCGGCTGGTACCGGCCCCACGACCTCGTCCCGGGCGCCCGCGAACACGTCATCGGCCGGCACAGCACCCTGAACGCCACGGTCGAGCGGATCCTCGCCGACACCGCCCTCACCCCGGCCGGCTGGACACCCCGCCCCTGAGCCGCCGCTGGCGACCCGCCTCGCCGGTGCCGGGGCGCCGCGAGGTCTTCGGGGGGCGCCCGGTGCGAAGCCCTGGCTCTCCCGGGCGGTCCCGATCGCACGGACCGCGGTGTCCGTGCACAGCGAGCCGCGTGACTGTCCTTCCCTACGCGGCGAGTAGGCCGTTGCGCTTCAGGAGCGGCAGCACCTGGTCCCTGACCGCCGGAGCGAGTCGGACGTCCGGCTCGGTTCCGGTGATCCACCGCATGTCCGCCAGTTCGGCCGCGGGCCGGGGGGTCCGGCTGATCCCGGCGGTGAAGACCGTCATCCGCATGGGCACGTTCTCCAGCGCGGCCAGGGCCTCGACGTCGGCCAGGAACCGCGGTTCCAGAGGACGGACTCCGAGTTCCTCGTCGAGTTCCCGGACCAGTGCTTCGGCCGGCGCTTCACCCGGATCCGGCTTCCCGCCCGGCAGATAGAACACCTCGGGTGCCGCCTTCTTGCTGACAACGAGCAGCTTCCCCTGCTCGACGACCGCGGCAGCCACGACGATCAACGGCGCGGCTTCGTCATGGTTCCCGGGCGCGACCGCCCCATCGTGTTGTGTCATGTGGATCATTCTCCCAGGCGCTGCGGTGGCACCGGTCGACGGCATCGCCGCCCGCTTCGTGGAGAACGGGGCCTGCCGGCGGATCACCGTACAGACGGCCGGTTTCCCGGCAGAATCGAGCCATGACCTCCTCCTCGTCGGGCGTTGTCCCGGACCCCTTGCCGCCCGGACCGACCGTCGGCGGTGGCCTCGCGGACCGCCTGCGCCGCACAGCCGCGGAGCTCGGCCTCGACCTGCCCGCGCCGGAGAAGGAGTGGGAGCGCAGCGCCGAGTTCAAGGACGCCGACGGCCGCCGGGTGTGCATAAACACCCCCAACAGGAGGCGCCGCCACGATGTGCGCTTCCGGAAGCAGGGCGCCTGGCTCGCCACCGGGCGGACCGCGGACCTGGCCGCCGTGGTCAGGGCCACGGTGGCCTGGATGAGCGGTGCGGACCTCGAACAGACCCGGGCGGTGGCCCCGTTCATCCGGTTCGGGGACTGGGCCGTCGCCCACGAGCGCGAGCCGCTCGACCCGGTCGAGCTGGCCTGGTGGCACAAGCTCGACCGGTACCACCTGCCCCCGTGGGACCGCCGTCCCCACAGCCGTGCGCTGACGGAAGCGGCTCACGCCCAGCCGGCCCTTCGTCGGCTGATGCCGGTCAACAGCCACTACATGCTCCGGTTCTCCACCCGCGTCAACTTCCCGTACGCGTCGGTCGGGTACTCGGTCGACCCGCACCACGACGGGCTGTACGTCGTACGGGACGAGAACGGGGAGGTCGTCGCCCGCACCGAGACCCCCGAGGAGGCCGTCGCCCTCGTGGTGGCCGCTCTGCCGGAGGACGCCGGCCCGGCGCGCTGACCCTGCCGGCCGCCCTCGTGGTGGCCGCTCTGCCGGAGGACGCCGGCCCGGCGCGCTGACCCTGCCGGCCGCCCGCGCGGGGCGCTCGGCCGGGCCCGGTTGGCCGGCGCGTGCCGGGCGTCAGAAGTGCCCGTTGTCCGTCCACGCGTACCAGTGGCCCGACAGCCGGGTGTAGCTGTTGCCGTCGCGCTCGGCCGGCGGGCCGTCCGGGAGGTAGGCGTGGCCGGTGAGCTCGAAGACGCCGCTGCCGGGGACGGTGAAGCGCAGGCCGGTGCCGGGCGCGACAGGCCGTGGCGGGTACCGGGGCCGACTTGTGCGTTCCATTCGGCGTTCCGGGCCCGGTGTTCCGGGGTTCCGGCTTTGGGCCGGAGCGCCGGAGCAGTGAAAAGAATATGACGCCCAGTCATCGGAAAGTCACGCGTTTCCGTGATTGGGTGCGCACCGGATGGGATCCCGGCCCTATTTCCACGGCCGGGTCGCGGTAGCCGGTTCATCACGCATTGCTTTCGCGCCGTCCGGCCATTGTCTCGCGGCGCACGGCCCGCCGGGATTTCCCCGGGCGGGCGGCCCCCCCGGCGGTGGCCTAGACGTCCAGCCCGGTCTCGATGCGCTTGAGGCCGTGCCGGGCGAGCGCCAGGTTGGCGCGCGAGCGGTCCAGGGCCAGGTAGAGGAAGAGCGAGCCGCGGCTGCGGGCCAGCGGGCGGATCAGGTGGTACTGGGTGCCGAGCGTGATCAGGATGTCCTCGATGACATCGTCGACCGACAGCGCGGCCAGGGCGCGTATCTTCGCGCGGACGACCTCGGTGTTGCCGGCCGCCGCGATCTCCAGGTCGAGCTGCTGGCTCCCGCCGAGAAACCCGAGTGACATACCGCTCTCGTAGTCGACCAGGGCCACCCCGATGGCGCCCTCGATGCCCATCGCGTCCTTGAGTGCGTTGTCAATGTTCATGAGCTGTTCGTCCTTTGCGTGACTTCCGGGCGGAACCCCCGTGTGCAGGGGACAAAGTAGCAAGAAGTCGTCAGCTGTGGTCACCGCGCGGAAAGGGTGGAATAAAGTACGCTGCGCAGGCAGTTCAGAAAAGTGAAGGGGTACCGGTGCGCGCACTCGAGGCTTCCCTCTCCGATGTGCTCGGCTCCCCCGGAGTCGTCGGTGCCGCCCTCGTCGACGCCGTCACGGGCCTCGGCTACCGGTCCGCCGGGGAGCACCGGCTGCTCGGGACCGGAGCGGAGCTCGCCGAGCTGACGAACCTGATCGGCGACCGGCTGCACGAGGCCGGGGCGGAGGGCGAGTTGGAGAGCCTGGTGGTCACCAGCACCCGCCATCACCAGGTCGTCCGGGTGGTGCCCCGGCAGGGCGACCCGCTGCTGCTGGCCACCGTGCTGGACCGGGAGCGGACCAACCTGGCGCTGGCGCTGCGTCAGACGGCCGACCGGGCCGGGGACCTGCTGGCATGACCATCCGTTCCCATGACTCCGCCCGGCCCGTGCCGCCCGCCGCGCGCAACGTGCCGGCGCTGCTGCTGGCGCTGCGCCGGGCGGGATTCACCGGCTCGGTCACCGTCTCCAGTGCGCCGGGCGGCACGATCCACCTGGAACAGGGGCTGGTCACCGCGATCGAGACCCCCGGAGCCCCCACCGCCGAGACCCTGCTGCTGAAGTCGCGGCGCGTCGGCGAGGCGGACTGGGCGGCCGCCGAGACAGCCGCCGCGGCCGCCCGCGCGGGCGACGCCCCGGGGCCGTGGGGCGGCGGCCTCGGTGCGGCTCTGGTGGCCCAGGGGTCGATCGGCGCCACCGAGCTCGAAACCGTCTGCGCGGCCGCCGTCTTCGACGGCGCCTTCGCCCTGGTGCTGAGTCCGCCCGGCAGCTGGCAGGTGGCCGAGGCGGCCGCGCCCGCCGGGATCGCGCTGCGCCCCGGGATCGAGCCGCAGCGGCTGTTCGAGGAGACCGCCCAGCGCGTGGCCCTGCTGACCCGCCTCTGGGGCCCGCCCGGCGAGCTGGCCCGTACCCGGATCCGCCCCGCCGCGCAGGCCGAGTCCAGGGCCCTGCGGATCCCGGACCGCTACCGGGAGATCCTGATCGCCGCCACCGGCCGGCGCACCGCGCGCGACATCGGATTCGCCCTTGGGCGCGGGCTGTTCGCGGTGCTGCTCGACCTGGCCCGGATGGACGCCCGGCACCTGCTCCACCGGGAGCCGGCGCGCCCGGCCGCCGGAGTGCCGGGCGTCGCCCCGCGCACCCCGCCCAGCGGCCCGCCGCCGGCCGGGACCGGGCCGCTGCCGCGCCGGACCCCCGGCGTGCGCGGCCCGGGGGGTCAGAGCGGCCCGGGGGGTCAGGGCAGCCTGGGCGGCCCCGCCCGGCCCGGGGGCCCGGCGGCCGTTTCCGACGAGCCACCGAACGGACACCGCGCCGAGCGGACCGAGACGACCGAGAACACCGAGAAGAGCGCACCATGAGCAGCCAGACATCGCCCGCAGCACTCGTCGACGAGCTGAAGTCCCTCCGTGACCGGGTCATGGGCATCTCCGAGAGTGTCATCTCGACCGCCGACGGCCTGCTGGTGGCCGCCGACACGGCCGCCGTGCACCCCGAGTCGGCCGCCGCCCTGTCGGCCGCCATGCTCGGCCTCGGCCGGCGCACCGCGGCCGAGTTCGGCCTGGGCGGCCTGCGCGACGTGGTCACCCGCTGCAACGGCGGCTACGTCGTGGTGCTGTCGATCGGGGAGCAGGCGCTGCTGATGATCCTGGGTGACGAGGGCCTGGACATCGCCGGCCTGCACCGCGAGTCGCCCGCCTCGGTCCGTCGGCTGGGCGGGCTGCTCGGGATGGCCCCCGCCGCGCTCTAGCCGTACCGGCCCGTGAGGCCCGGGGACGCGGCCGGCGGGGGTGAGGGCGGGTCGTCAGGTGCCGGTGCCGCCCTGGTCCGGGGTGGGGCGCCCGGCGGCGGGACGGCCGGCCTCGGGCTCGTCGAGCAGCAGTTCCAGCAGTGGGACGGCGGCCTCCAGTTCCCGGCACTGCTGCGGAGTGAGCCGCCCGCTGCGGTGGGCCAGCAGCGCGGAGCGCTCCTGGCGGATCCGGGTGATCGCCGCCAGGCCGGCCGGGGTGAGTTCGAGCAGCTGTGACCGGCCGTCCAGCGGGTCGGGGGTCCTGGCGATCAGCCCGTCGGCGGTCAGGGGGGCGATCGTGCGGACCATGGACGGGACGGCGACCCGTTCCCGTGCGGCGAGTTCGCCGAGCCGCAGCGGGCCGTGCTGCTCGACCCGGGCCAGCGCGGAGAGCTGGGCGGAGGTGAGGTCCTTGCCGCTGGAGGCCTGGGCCATCTGCCGGTGGAGCCGGGCGATGACCAGGCGGAGCCGGACGACGGCCTCCGCGGAGAGGCCACCGCCGCCGGCCCCGCTCGCGGCCCCGGCCCCGGCCCCGGTCATGACCGGCCGGCCCCTCCGGCCGGCCCGCGCCGGCCCGCGCCGGGGCGTCCACCGGCCTCTCCCCCGCCCGGCCGCGGGCCGCCGGGCCGGGTACGCCCGCGCACCAGCGAGGCCGCGGCGGCGACCAGCGACATCGCGATCGCCAGCCAGAACACCACGACCAGGCCGTCGTGGAAGGGCCCCGAGATCAGCTGCGGGAAGAACTGCCGGCCGGTCAGCGTATGCGCGTTGGCCTCCGGGAGCTGTCCGAGCACGTGCGGGCCCAGCAGCTGCCGGATCGGGTTGTACCCGAGGAACGCGGCGAAGAGCGTGCCGACCGGCGGCAGCGAGGCGATGGTCTGCGCGTCGCCGGCGGGTACCCCCTGCGCGGTCAGCCCGGCGCTGAGCGTGTGCGGCAGCGACCCGGCCAGCCCGGCCACCATCAGTGAGAAGAAGACGCCGATCGACAGGACCATGCCGGCGTTCTGGAAGGTGGCACGCATGCCGGAGGCGGCGCCGCGGGCCTCGGCCGGCACGCTCGACATGATCAGCGAGGTGTTGGGGGCCGCGAACAGGCCGCCGCCCAGGCCGTTGAGGAACACCAGGCACGCGAACCACGGATACCCGAAGTCGGTCGGCAGCACCAGCAGTCCGGCGAAGGAGACGGCCATCGCCACCAGCCCGCCGGAGGCGAACAGCCGGGCCCCGGCACGGTCCGAGAGATATCCCGAGACCGGCCCGGCGGCGAGGAAGCCGAAGGTCAGGGGGACCAGGTAGATCCCGGCCCAGAGCGGGGTGTCCGCGTAGTCGTAGCCGTGCAGTGGCAGCCAGATGCCCTGCAACCAGATGATCAGCATGAACTGGAGGCCGCCGCGGGCGATCGAGCCCAGCAGGGTGGCCGCGTTCCCGCCGGCGAAGACCGGGTCGCGGAAGAGGGCCAGCGGGAACATCGGCTCGGCGACCCTGGACTCGATCAGGCAGAAGGCGACCAGCAGCGCCGCCCCGCCGGTCAGCCCGCCCAGCACCCAGGGGCTGGTCCAGCCCATGGTGTGGCCGCCGTAGGGCTGGATACCGTACGTGATCGCGGCCAGCAGGGCGGTCAGGCCGACGGCGAAGGTGAGGTTGCCCCACCAGTCGATCCGGGCGGGCCGCCGTACCCCGGTGTCGCGCAGCGACCGGTAGGCCCAGACCGTGCCGAGGACGCCGATCGGCACGTTGACCCAGAAGATCGACCGCCAGTTCCACTCGGCCAGCAGCCCGCCCAGCACCAGACCGATGAACGAGCCGGCGATGCCCGCGACGACGTTCACCCCGAGCGCCGTGCCGCGCCGGTCGGCCGGGAACGCGTCGGTGATGATCGCCGCCGAGTTGGCCATCAGCATCGAGCCGCCGACCGCCTGGACCACCCGCCAGCCGATCAGCCACAGCGCGCCGGGGCCGCCGTGCAGCGGGTCGAGCGAGAGGGCCACCGAGGTGACGGTGAAGATCAGGAAGCCGGCGTTGTAGATCCGCACCCGGCCGTGGATGTCGCCCAGCCTGCCGAGGGTGACCACGAGGACCGCGGTGACCAGCAGGTAGCCCATCAGCATCCACAACAGGTAGCCGACGTTGCCGGGTTGCAGCGGGTCCAGGCCGATGCCGTTGAAGATCGCGGGAAGTGAGATGAGGACGATCGAGGCGTTGACGGTGGCGATCAGGGTGCCGAGGGTGGTGTTGGAGAGCGCGACCCACTTGTCGTGCGGACGGCCGGGACCGGCGGTCCTGCGGGAGCGGCCCGTACGGCCGGTTCTGTCACCGCTCGCTGCTCTGGTCGCCACCGCTGCCTCCTGGAGAGCGATCGGCTGTGGCTGCCGTGCGGAGAGCATGTCGATAGCTCTCGTCAGCTAACGATAGTCCGGTCATCGCCCTGCGGACAGGCGCACCGGGTACGGAGGCCCGGTGCGTCCCGGGCTGCCGCGCGGATCCGCGGCGGCCGTCCGGTCCGTGTTCATGTGATCTTGTGTGCGAGCCCTTAGCCTTGTCCGCGGACGATCCGCGTCCGCGTTGCCGGTGATCGGTCCCTGGAAAGGACGGATCGGCTCAGTCCGGACAGTACTTCCTTCCGTCGAGGTAACACTCCGTCAGCAGTCCTTGCGCCCGGGGGGAGACCGCAGAGCCGGGTGCCCATCGTTCAGCGGGGAGGCTCCACCATGAGTCGAACAGGCATATGTCCAAGAGTTCTCGTCGTCGGGGCGGGCCTGGCCGGCACCGCCACGGCGATCCGGCTGCTCCGCTTCGCGCGCAGGCCGCTCGAGATCGTCCTGCTGGAGCGGCGTTGCGACTACCGGTCCGCCGGCGTCGCCTACCACCGCGACGGCAACCCCTGGGACCATGTGTTCAACATCCAGGCGGGTCGGATGTCGGTGTTCCGGGAGGACGTCCATGACTTCGTCCGCTGGGCCAACTCCGAGGCCGACCGCCGCAACTGGCCGGAGCCCTGGGCCGGGCTCGAGTTCGTCGAGCAGGGCCCGGCGCCCCGGCGGATCTTCCAGGACTACCTGATCGACCGGCTGGCCGAGGCCAGGCGGGAGGCCTGTCCCGGTGTCGTGCTCGTCGAGGCGGACGGCGAGGCGGTCGACCTGGACGTACGGCCCGCAGGGGTCGAGGTGACGGTGCGCCGGCCGTCCGCGGGCGGCACCGGGGCCGGGCCGGGCCCGGAAGAGACCGTGCTGTTCGCCGATCACGTCGTTCTCGCGACCGGCCTCGAACTCAGGGAACCGCCCTTCGCCGCCGGGGTGTTCGCGCACGAGTCCTTCGTGCGGAACCCGTACTCAGCGGCCGGCGTCCGAAAGCTCGCGGCGCTGCCGCCCGGGGCGACCGTCGCGATCGTCGGGTCCGTGCTGAGCGCGTACGACTCGGCGGGCCTTCTGCTGCGCCGGGGCCACACCGGGAGGATCCATCTGATCTCCAAGACCGGGACGATGTTCCGGACGTACCCCGGCGGACACGAGCACGGAGTGGTGCAACTGCCCTGCCCGGCAACGCTGCTGGAGCCGTACCGCAATCGTGAGGAGTTCCTCGCCCGGGTCCGGGCCGAGTGGGAGGCGGCGTGCTCGGCGGTCGTCCGGGACCATCCCGGGGTCGACCCGGTGGTGGTCGCGGAGCGGGTGGCCAAGGCGTGGGAGCCGCATCTGCCCAAGGCCCTCCAGCGGATTCCCTCCGATGAACTGCGGCGCCTGCTGGACGAGTTCGGTACCGCGATAGCCGCTTTCCGGGTCGGCGCGGTGGAGTACACGATGGAGGTCATCGAGCGCGCGATGCACCCGGCGGACGGGTCGGTGAAGCTGGTCGTCGGCAACGTGGAGGGGATCACGCCGGCGCGGTCGGGGCGGCTGGTCGTCTCGGTCGTGGCCCCGGAGGAGAAACACGCCATCGAGGCCGACCTGGTGGTGTCCAACTTCGGCCGGGAGTCGGACTACAGCAGGGTCGGCCAGCCGCTCTGGAGGAATCTCCTGCGCAGGGGGATCGCGGTCCCCCATGAGCGCACCGGGCGCGGCCTGGAGGTCGACGGGCAGGGGGTGCTGCTGGGCCCCGGCGGGGAGCCGGCCGGCCCGGTCTCCGCGGTCGGCGTGCTGAGAGAGGGCGACGAGATCGTGCGGAACGGCCGGACCGGTGCCTTCACCTTCAATCTCGCCGCCATCAAGAACCATTCAATCGCGGTCGCCGCACACGCGATCGAACAACTGGAACTGCGCGAAGACGGGTCGGCCGGGAACATGGCTCAATACCGTGGCCATGTCGGCAATACAGAGGAAGCGGCCGGGGCCGGATTCGAGGAGGCTGTGGTCATGGAGGTGAGGAGGATGGCCACCCGTGCCCGAAGTGAACGGGAACTGCTCGATTCCCGGCTGGACGCCTGTATCCGGTCCATCGGCGCACTTCCGACCCTTCCGGTGGAGGCTTCCCGGCACAACCGCCTGACCAGGGCGTTCGTCACCCGGGCCGCCGTCGAACGACTCACCGACGTCTCCGTGACACCACGGCAGCTGCGTCGACAACTGGGGATAGCGAACGCCGAAGATCTGGGGGATTAATTGAACGGGCGGCGGATTCAGGGATTCCTTTTGACCGGTGGTACACAGAGTGTGTTGCGAGGTACTTGTAACCGCACCAGAAGTCCACTCGAGGGATCCATCCTCGTCGCCCCTTCCCTCGAAGCGGGTCTGTACGACGCGATCGTGGCGGCGCGTGCGATCGTCTGCGGTTCGGGTGGGCTGACCGGCCACATGCAGTCCATCTGCCGCGGCCGGGGAATACCCGTGCTCCGCGTCGACCAGGCGGACCTCGCCGACCTGGTCGGCGAGGTGACGCTGCACCTGGAGAGCCAGTCGGTCGTCATCGGGTCCGACGCGGGTGTCGGGGCCCCGGGCCCGGGGGCCGGGAGTCCGTCGGTGGACCATCTCGGCTCCGCGTGCGCGGTCATCGCGGACCTGCAGGACATCCGCACGATCAACTCGTGCGGGCCGAACGCGAAGCGGGTCGACTCCTTCTTCATCCGGGAGGAGTTCCTCTGCCTGGCGGCGGGCCTGCGTCCGCTCGACGCCCTGGACGGCGGCCCCGCCGACATCGCGGTCTACGGGCAGGCCGTCGCGGACCGGCTGTGCACCTTCGTCGAGGCGCTCCTGCCCGGCCAGCGGCTGGTCCTGAGGCTTCTCGACCTCCGCTCCGACCACGCCGCCGGCGTCACCGAGCTGGCCCCGGTCGCGGTCGAGCCGAACCCCGAGCTGGGCCTGCACGGCGCGCGCTGGCTGCTGGGTTCGACCGCCTACCGGGACGCGCTGCACACCGTGCTCGCGTCCCTGCGCAAGCGGCTCGGCGACGACGCGGACCGCGTGCACCTCTCGGTTCCGTTCCTCAACGACGCGGAGGAGTTCGCCCAGCTCAGGACGCACCTCGAACTGCCGGCCGACGTGCCCGTGTCCGCGTTCATCGAGACGCCCGCGGCGGTGCACGCCACCACGGAGATCTGCGCCGCGGGCGCCAGCGAGCTGTTCGTCGGCACCAAGGACCTGGTGCAGTTCTACCTGGCCGCGGACCGGACCAACCACCTGGTGGCCGAGTCCTACCAGACCCGGCACCCGGCCGTCCTGGACGGGGTGCGCAGGGTGGTGGAGTCCGCGCGCGCCGCGGGTACCCCGGTGAGGGTGTTCTCGCTGGGCGCGGACCTCACCCACTACCTGGAGCGCCTGCCGACCCCGGACGGTTACATGATGTGCACCGCCGAACTCCGGCAGGTGGTCCTTCAGCCGCAGCCCTGACGCCGCCACCGCGCGGAGCACGAAGCCCGGCCGCCGCCGGGGTGACCGGGGCGACCGGGCTTCGTCGGGCTCACGGGCGGCGACCGTCCGCCGATCAGGCCTCCTTGACCACCACGGTCTTGGCCGCCTTGTCGTGGAAGCACTGCTGCAGCGGCTTGTCCCAGAGCAGCGACAGCACGTTCACCAGGGAGAACAACGAGCCGATGCAGTAGACCGCCTGGGGCAGGCCGTAGACCGCGCTGCGGGTCCAGAGCTCGTTGTCGGAGGGACGGCCGCCGTGCGCCGCCGAGACCACCCGCAGCTTCATCACCTTCTTGCCGACGGACTGCTGGAGCTGGGTGAGCATCATCACCGCCTCGTAGCCGAAGACGACCACGGCGCCGATGACGCCGGCCAGGATCGAGCCGGCCGCGGACGCGACGGTGAGCTGGATCACGAGCAACGGGATCAGCAGCACGAGGCAGTCGATCAGGCGGGCCAGGAAGCGGTCACCGGGGCCGGCCAGGGTGCGGCCCGGGCCCAGCCACGGCGGGATCTGGCCGCCGCCCTGCGGGTAACCGGGCGGGGGCGGGTAGCCGGAGCCGGGCGGCGGGTAGCCGGAGCCGGGCGGCGGGTAGCCGGGACCGGGCGGCGGGGGCGGGTAGCCGGGGCCGGGCGGCGGGTCGTACGGGCCCTGCGGGGCACCGTGGCCCGGCTGCGCCGGAGGCTGCTTGCCGTAGGGGTTCTGCTCTGACGGGTAGCCGTAGCCGGGAGGTGGGTTCGTCATCGTCCTGCTCGTCTCGTGGTGGTGTCCCCTAGGGTCTAGCGGCTGGGTGATCCTTTAGGAAGACCGCGGGGTCAACCGTTACGTGAACACCACGGATTCGCGATCTCGTCACGGCCGCTCCAGGCCCCGGCGTCGAGGCCGCCATCACGGTAGGCGTTCTGGTGAAAGGTCACGTGTGATCTTGTCTCTCTGTGCGGTGATGAATTTCCTCGAACACGGCGCTGCTGCGCGCTGTGGCACACGGGAGACTTGACCTTCCGCGCCGGCTCGACCTGGCCAGCCTCCGTCAAGGGTGGCGTAGATGGCGGTTGAGCAGGCAGGATCGACGCATGAGGCTTCTGGTGATGGGTGGCACTTGGTTTCTCGGCAGAGCGGTGGTGGACGGCGCGCTGGCGCGTGGGTGGTCAGTGACGACGTTCAGCCGCGGCCGGTCCGGTTCACCGGCGCCCGGGGCTGATCACGTACTGGGAGACAGGACGGTGGAGGAAGATCTGCGCCGTCTTGCCGGTCATGGTCCGTGGGACGCGGTGATCGACACGTCCTCGACCGAGTTGGCCCCGAGGGGCGTACTCCTGGGTGCCTCGGTGTTGCGTTCCCAGGTTCGCCATTGGGTGCATGTCTCGACGGTCTCTGTGTATCGGGGGTGGCCCCACGCGGTACTGACCGAACAGGACGCCATGCTTGACTGCCCGCCTGACGCCGACGAGACCTTCGGATACACGGGTGTGGACGGGTCCCCGACTGTCTACGGGTTCCAGAAGGCCGGCGGTGAACGGGCGGTCACCACCATGTTCGGGAACGACGTGACATTCCTACGCCCGGGGGTAATCCTCGGCCCTAAAGAGTATGTCGGGAGGCTTCCGTGGTGGCTCGGCCGGGCAGCTCGTGGCGGCAGCATTCTCGCGCCCGCACCGGCCGATCGACTCATCCAGCCAGTTGACGTCAGAGACGTTGCCGGTTTCGCGCTGGACCGGGCGGCCGTAGCCGAGGGCGCCATTTTCAACGTCACACACCCGATCGGAATTACCTTCGGTGACTTTGTTGAGGCCTGCTTGCGCGTCACGGGCGGGGTCGGCCGACCTGTGTGGGCCCAGAGCGACGCGCTGGCCAGGCATGGTGTGACGGAGTGGACCGAACTGCCGCTGTGGCGGACGCACCAGGGTGTCTGGAGCGTCTGCTCTCAGAAGGCAGTGTCCGCCGGGGCACGGTTCCGGCCGATCGAGCAGACGATCAACGAAACGTGGGCGTGGCTCCAAGAGGGTGGCGAACTAATTGACCACCCGAGGCGCCACGCCCACGGCATCAGCGAGGACAAGGAAGCCCTCGTGCTGGCCAGCGTCCGCTGACTGACGGATCAGCCTATGGCCAGCGTGCCGCCGAGTTGGGAGTGCGCGCCGACGGCCACATACTCCTCGATCCGCTCAGCGAGTTCCACCCGTACAGGACCCGGTCCGCTGATCTCCGGAGACGCGAGAGCGCGCCGAAGACCCCCAGCACGGGATGTGATGCCGGCTACCCGCCACTCCTTGGGGATCTCGAAAACGGGCGCTACCGCCTCCACGGCTCCATCGAATTCGCCGGCCAGTAGCCTGGCGTGGCTCAGGTCGATGGCTGCCTGCGCCAGATCCGTTGCTTCCTGAGGGGTCGACAGGCCAGAATCGTGGACCTTCCGCATCAGGGCAATCGATTCCATTGCCGACTGCTCGGCGGCCGGACCGTCCTTGACGAGAAGGAACGTCGTGGCGTTGCTCATGAGCGCGCGGCGGCGCGAGAAGCTGAACTCACCGCCGACGTCATCGTGCAGGCCGTCTCGCTTCCCATCGCCGGGTTCCAGAGCGGCAGTCGCGGCCAGGCGAGCGGAGTTGGCATCACCAAGGTGGCCATAGGCCCTCGCTTCGATCACCGCCAGGCGCTGGCGGGCCGTGTCGCCGAGTCCAGGGAAACTCTGCGCCTTCTCTACCTGTCGGATGGCCTCTGCGGGCCGCTGATCCCAGTAGGCCAGAATCCCAAGAGTTCCGTGAGCGAAAGCCCTGAGAGGGCCATGGTCGACGACCTCCCCGTACATGGCGGCTGTCCGTGCGAAGCTCGTAGCAGCAGTGATCGACCCCAGGTCGAACACCGCAGTCGCCAAGACTGCCGAAGCCTGGCCGGCCGCGAGGTAGAGATGTTCCCGCTGCCTGACGATCTGGGTGCGGTCAAGCATCGCCGTGACCGTGGCGAGCAACTCGTTTCCCATCCCGTACACGGCGAACGGCGGATGGGTGTGATAGGCCCGAGCCAGCGCGAGGGCATCGTCCTCAACCTGGTCGAGCGTCATGTCCGGCAGGTTGCCGGCCGCGGCATCGCTCGCGTGCTCGGCGGCTCGTCGTGCATTCATTACAAGATCGCTTTCATCGATCACGGACCCGACGGCTGGCGGCATTGAGCTGCCGCCCGCCGGGGCGAACAGGTCCTTGGCGGTGAGCCTGGGGAACATCCGCTCCAGAACCGCCGGTGCAGGAAAGCGGGGCAACCCCTTCACACCGCCGTTCCTCCAGCGGGAGACGGTCATGACTGACAGGTCCAGCGTCTGAAAGTCCCGGTTGTTGGTCTCCTTGAACAGGGCCTTGCCGGTTGCTTTGTAGCGTTCGATGAAGCTTTCGGTGGTCTCGCCGGAGCTGAAGAGGAGTTCTCCTAAGCGCGTCTGCAAGGTCGGCCCCTTCCTGAGGCTGGCGCCAAGGTGTCCCTTTCCGGCGCCTACCACCAGTCTCGCCGCCGGCTGGCTCCTGCGCGACAAGTGTTAACGAGTGGTAAGCGAGTGTTGCTACCGCTCACTGATGACGTATCAAGTGTTGTGCCCAGTGTTCTGGTTCTGCGCGGCTTTCGCCGACATTGTTGGTGGCCGCGGCGGATCAGGCCGGGGCGGACCACGGACGCTTCTGAACGGCCAGGAGCGAGACGTGATCGCCAGGTGGGCGACCGGACTTCACCCTCTGCTGCCCCACACGCACGGCCCGGAGGCTGTCATGCAATGCGCAATGAAATTCGCAACACCCACAAGGACGAAAGCTGTTGGCGACATTCGCAACAGACTGCTCCATGGAATCACCGTCTTGGCGGGCATCGTGTTGGGCGACGGGCTCCTTCTGGTTCGTTCCTACGCCGAGAGCTTCGGGTGGACCGACAGGACGAACGGGAATGGGGAGGTGGCAGGCCGGGACGTGTGGTTCGAAGTCGCAGTCGCCTCGCTCTCCCCGGCGTTCTCCGGCCATGCCACCGCCGGGGCGGAAATGCAACCGGCGGGCCTGACCGAACGGGACCGCCAGATGTCCCTCTCCGGGCCTCTCGCCGCTATACAGGCTGTCTCCCGTATACGGCTGGTTCGCCCCGTTGTTGCAGGCGACATCATCAGGTTCCGCGACCGGCCGGGCGCCGTGACCGCCCGGGCCGCGTGAACCGGTCCTCCTCGGCCGCAGCTTCCCGGCTGCCACCGCAGCCTCACTGAACCTCCGGCCGGCCGCCGCTGTCCTCCTCGTGCTCCGCCCCAGCGTCTTCGGCGTCATCCGGAGGCCATTCATGGTCATGTAGCCCAGAGACCGACCCGCCGCGGTGCGTTTACCGCGGCACCTACGAAGAGGAGTTGCCATGTCCACCTTGCCGAAGACCGCTGAGACCGACGAGCAGTTGCGCTCGGCCATGGTCGACGCCCTGCGTGCCGACGGAACGATCCGCACGGACCGCGTGGCCGATGCCCTTCTGGTTGTACCCCGGCACGTCTTCGCGCCCGAGGTGTCGCCGACCGAGGCGTACGAGCCGGTGCGCGCGCTGGTGACGAAGCGCGACGGGCACGGTCTCGCGGTGAGTTCGGTCTCGGCCGCGCAGATTCAGGCCCTGATGCTGGAACAGGCCGACGTACAGCCGGGGATGCGGGTGGAGGAGATCGGATCCGGCGGGTACAACGCGGCGCTGCTCGCCGAACTCGTCGGTCCGGAGGGTGAGGTGACGACGGTCGACATCGACCCGTTCGTCACGGACCGCGCGGCCAGGTTCCTCGATGAGGCCGGCTACAGCCGGGTGAAGGTGGTGCTCGCCGACGGCTCCGAGCCGGTGGACGGAGGGCCGTTCGACCGGGTCGTCGTCACGGTCGGCGCGTGGGACCTGCCTCCCGCCTGGACCGACGGCCTCGCCGAGGGCGGGACCATCACCGTGCCGCTGCGGATGCGCGGCCTGACCCGCTCGATCAGCTTCCGCCGCGACGGCGACCGTCTGGTCAGCGTCAGCGCGGAGGTGTGCGGCTTCGTCAGGATGCAGGGCACCGGCGCACACGACGAGCACCTGGTGCTGCCGCGCGGCACCAAGGAGGTCGGGCTGCGCTTCGACGAGCTCGACCGGCCCGACACCAGCCGTCTCGCGGGCGTACTGGAGACGCCCCGGGCAGAGCGTTGGACGCAGGTGACGGTCGGCAACCAGGAGCCCTTCGACTCGCTGTACCTGTGGCTGGCCTGCTCCCTGCCCGGCTTCGGCCTGATCTCCGTCGACCCCGAGTCGGACACCAGGACAGTCGCCCCGGCGAACAGGATGGCCTGCCCGCTTGTGGTGGACGGCGACAGCCTCGCCTACCTGGCGCTCCGCAAGATCAGCAACGACCCGGCGACGTTCGAGTTCGGTGCACATGGCTTCGGCCCCGACAGGGGTCGCCTGGCGGACCTCATCGCCGAGCAGGTCGGGGTCTGGACCCGCGAGCACCGCACCGGCTCCGGACCGACCTTCACCGCTCACCCGGCCGGCACCCCCGACGACCAGCTCCCGGACGGGCCGGTCATCGACAAGCGACACGTTCGGCTCACGATCTCCTGGCCGTGACCTGCGGCCGGGCAACCAAGCACCACCGACGAAACAGGAGGATCCACCATGACCCGCACCCTTGAGAACGCGCCCACGCTGGACGGCGACTTCGACCTGGACCTGCGCATCGTGGAGGGAGCCGACCCGGTCGCCGCCCTGCTGCGCTCCACCGACGACAACTGCGGCAGTACCTGCTCGGGCTCGGCCTGCGCCAGTGGCGGCGGCAACGTCTGACCCTTCCCCTCCCGTGTGGCCAGAGGCCCGGCGTGCGGCCGCCGTGAGAGCCGCCGCACCCGGGCCTCGCCCTTCCCGGATTCCGGAGGTGAACCACCTTGTACCGCGTTGTGGGACCGGCCCTGATTCGCGCTTCGGCATGCCCCGCCGACTCCGCGCCGCGATGGCCCGATCTCGCCGACAGCACCCCTGTCGGCACAGCGGCCTGGCGATCCTGGCTGCGTACCGCCTGGTCCGACCAGCAGTTGGCGTCCGCGATCGAGGTGGCGGCAGGAGCGCAGCTGACCGGCCGGGTGCGCGCGGCGATCGCGGGTGGCCCGATCGGCACCGCGCGGCTGCGCCGGTTGACGGCCACGGTGATGCACTATGCGCTCCGGAGTGAGGGCAGAGCGACACCGTTCGGCCTGTTCGCCGGGGTGGCGGCCTGCCCGATCGGGAGTCGGACGGTGGCCCCGCTGTGGGATGCGGGCCGTGCGGTGGCCCGGGTCGACGCGCGGTGGCTGGCCCGTATCACTGGTCGGCTGGAAACGCTGGTGGCCGACCGGCTGTCGGTGGTGGCCAACGACCTGCGCGTGCTGCGCGGAGAGCGGATCGTGCTGCCGGTTCAGCAGAACCCGACGGGCCAAGCGCCGGTCGAGGTGTCGGTGCGCGCCACCCGGGCTGTTCTGGCGGCCCTGGAAGGCGCCACCGGACCTGTATCCCTTGGTGTGCTCGCCGGCCGCCTCGCGGAGCAGTTCTCCAACGCGCACCCTGGGCAGGTTCGGCTGATGCTGGGTGAACTGGTCCGGCAGCAGCTGCTGCTGAGCGGCTTACGGCCACCGATGACCACCACCGACCCGCTCGGGCACCTGCTCACAACCCTGGAGCAGGCAGGAGCGGACGACGTCCCCGAGGCCGCCCGGATCACCGCCGAACTCCGACGGCTTCACACCGGGCTGGAGCGGCACAACCTGCTCGACAGCCCCGAGGAGCAGCGGACGGCACGGGCGGCGATCACGGCCGCGATGGAAGGCGGTGCCGAGGGCGGCCAGCCGCTGATGGTCGACCTGCGGCTGGCCGCAGGGCCGGCGGTGCTGCCCGAGCGGGTGGCCCGGGAGGCCGAGCGCGCCGCCGAGCTGCTGACCCGGCTCAGCCCCCATCCCGACGGCCATCCCGTCTGGCTGGACTACCATGCCCGCTTCATCGAGCGGTACGGACCCGGAGCGGTAGTGCCAGTGGCCGATCTGGTGAATCCCGACACCGGACTCGGCTTTCCGGCCCGCTACCGAGACTCAGTGCTGCCCGAGGCAGCGGCCAGGCTCGGGCGCCGCGATGCCCGGCTGCTCGCGCTCGCACAGAAAGCCGCCGTCGAAGGCGGCAACGAACTCGCCCTGGATGACAGCTTGGTGGAGCACTTGGCCTCCGCGTCGGGTCCGGCCGCGGTGCAGCCGCACGCGGAGCTCACCGTTCACCTTGCCGCCGGCGACGCCGAGTCGCTGGACGCAGGCGCGTTCACCGTGACGGTGGTGGCCGCGCCGCGCGCCGCCGGGACCACCACAGGCCGCTTCCTGCATCTGCTGGATGACACCGACCGGGGCGCCTTCGAGAAGGCGATCTGCGGAGCGCCGACGCTCCGCACGGACGCGGAGCCGGTACAGGTGTCCGTGCCGCCGCTGTTCGCCCGCGTCGAGAACGTCGCCCGGACGCCGGCGCTGCTGCCGGTGCTGCCGCTCGGCGAGCACCCCGGCCCCGGCCCCGGCGCCGGGCGGCTGCGGCTGGATGCGCTGGGGGTGTGCGCGGACGAGCAGCGGATGTGGCTGGTCTCTCTCACCGACCGCCGTCCGATCGAGCCGCGCGTGCTGAACGCGATCGAGTTCCGTGCGCACACCCAGCCCCTCGCCCGGTTCCTGTGCGAGATCACCAACGCCTTCACCCCCGTGTTCACCGGCTTCGACTGGGGAGCCGCCGGGAAGCTGCCGTTCCTGCCCCGGCTGCGTCACGGCCGTGTCGTGCTGTCCCCGGCGCGCTGGAACCTTCCCGCTGCTGACCTGCCACCCGAAGGTGTGCCGTGGGCCGACTGGGAGAGAGCCGCCCGCGCCTGGCTGGCGCTCTACCGGGCGCCGGCCAGGGTGCAGTTGACCCAGCAGGACCTGAAGCTGCCGCTCGACCTGGGCCTGGCCGAGCACCTGGTCCTGCTGCGCGACCACCTCAACAAGCAGACCTCGGCCACCCTCATCGAGGCTCCGGCCCCCGGGATGAACGACTGGTGCGGGGGCCGGGCGCACGAGATCACCGTCCAGCTCCACTCCACCCGGGCACCCCTGCCGCTCACCCGGCGGCGGGCCGTGCACGTCACCGGACATGAGGACGGGCACCTGCCCGGGGCGTCCCGGTGGCTGTACGCCCGTCTGTACGGCAATCCCCGCAGGGCCGATGAGATCCTGGCCCGGGTGCCCGCCCTGCTGGACCGCTGGGTGAACGATCCCGCGTGGTGGTTCCTGCGCCACACCGACCCTGAACCGCACCTGCGGCTGCGCATCGGGCTGCCGGAGGCGGCGGCGTTCACCCTGGCCGGGGAGCGGATCGGAGTGTGGGCGGCCGAACTTCGCGCGGCCGGACTGCTGACCCGGCTCCAGCTGGACACCTACCAGCCGGAGACCGGTCGCTACGGCCGGGGCGCGGCGATGCGCCAGGCGGAGGAGGTGTTCGCCGCCGACTCCCGGGCCGTTCTTGCCCAACTCGCTTACCTCGAACAGGTGAAGGCCGACCGGATGGCGGTGACGGCGGCGAGCATGGCCGCCATCGCCACCGGGTTGCTCGGGACCGACACCGGACTGCGGTGGCTGCTGGAGCACGTACCCCGCCACACCGGTCAGGCCCTGCCCCGCGCCGTGTGCCGCCAGACGCTGGCCCTTGCCGAGCACCCGGGCAGCTGGCCCGCGCCGGAGAGTACCGCCCGGGGCCGGGCGTTGACCCGGGCCTGGCGGGCACGCGCCGAAGCCCTCGCCGAGTACCGCCACCTTCTCGACCAGCGGCTGGAGTTGGAGCCGAGCGAGGTAGTCGGGGCGCTGCTGCACCTGCACCATGCGAGATCGATCGGCATCGACCCCGACCACGAGCGCACCTGCCACCGGCTTGCCCGCGCCGCAGCCCTGACCCACACCGCCCGCACTCCGAAGAGGGCCCGATGATCACCATTACCGGCCGCGGCGCACTCGCGGCGCTCACCGAACCGCTCATCGCCCCGCCCGACAGTGCCTCCGCGAAATGGGGTCAGTCCCTGGCCAAGGGCGCCCCGGGCATCACGCTGTTGCACATCGCCCGCGCCACCACCGGCGCCGGCGACTGGGAGACGGTGCACGCCTGGATCGCGGCATGCCTGCGTCAACCGGTGCTCTCCACCCCCGGGACCGGCCTGTTCTTCGGTGCCCCGGCACTCGCCCACGTCCTGCGCGCAGCCGCCGGCGGCGGTCCCCGCAGCTACGAGCGGCAGATCACCGCGCTGGAGGCCACCGTCGACCGGATGACCGAACAGCGGCTGGCCGCCGCCCACCAGCGCATCACCCGGCGGGACCGGCCGATCTTCGCCGAGTACGACCTCGTCTACGGAATGACCGGCCTCGGTGTGAACCTGCGCTCCCGCGGAGACAGCCACCTGCTGCGAGACGTGCTGACCTATCTGGTCCGCCTCGCCGAACCCCTGCGCGACCTGCCGGGCTGGTGGACCGACATCGCGCCCTCCGGCGATCCCTCACCGCACTATCCCGGCGGCCACGGCAACCTCGGCCTTGCCCACGGCATCACCGGCCCGCTCGCCCTGCTCGCCCTGACCTGGGCCGACGGCATCCGGGTACCCGGCCACCGGGAGGCGATCGACCGGATCACCCACTGGCTGGACACCTGGCGGCAGGACACCGGCACCGGACCGTGGTGGCCCGAGGCCGTCACGCCCGACGAGGACCGGACCGGCCGAACCCGCCAGAAGGGCCCGCTCCGCCCGTCCTGGTGCTACGGCACCCCCGGTATCGCCCACGCCCAGCACCTGGCCGCACTCGCCACCGGAGACCAGCACCGTCAAGAGCTCGCCGAGCACGCCCTGCTGGCCTGCCTGACCGATCCGCAGCAGCTGGCCCGGCTCACCGACAACACGTTGTGCCACGGCACCGCCGGGACGCGGCTCCTGGCCCGCCGCCTGGCCGCCCGCACTGCCGACGTCACCACCGCTGCCAGGCTTCGCACGGCCACCGACGCGATGACCACGTTCGCCGCCTCCCCGACCGAGGCGGGCCTGCTCGAAGGAGCGGCCGGTACCGCACTCGCTCTCCACACCCTCACCCTCGACCAGCCTGCCACCACGGGGTGGGACAGCTGCCTGCTGCTCACCTGACCCGGACGGAGTCCGCCGTGACCGACACCGCCAAGCCCCCGTGGCTCCACTACCACCTGCACCTGACCGACATCGGTGCTGCCGAAAAGTCCGCCGCACAGTACCTCGGGCCCGCCCTGACAGCATTGGAGAACGAGGGCGTCGTCACGTCCTGGCACTTCCTGCGCAAAGGCGACCGATGGCGGCTGCGCTACCAGCCGCCCACCCCTGAGCGAGCCGACGCCGCCACTGCTGCCGTGGACGCGGTACTGGAGAACTGCCGCACCAGCAACGTGATCACCGGCTGGACCTCGGTGATCTACGAGCCCGAGACGCTTGCCTTCGGCGGGGAGGAAGCGATGGAGGTCACGCACCGGCTGTTCCACCTCGACAGTCACCGCACCCTTTCCTATCTGCGGGCCGTTCACAGTGCCCAACAGGTGGACCATCGCCGCGAGTTGTCCGTGCTTCTCGGGATCGCGATGATGCGCGGCGCAGGCCTGGACTGGTACGAGATCGGCGACACGTGGGCCACGGTCGCGGAGAACCGCCCCTCCGCCCCGGGCGTCGACCCCGGGCGCCGACTCCGCAACAGCGTCGGCGCCCTGCTCCGGGCCGACACCGGTCCCACGTCCACGCTCCTCACGGTGGGACAGCTTTCCTTCGCCGCGCCGTGGTTCGCCGCCTTCACCGAATGCGGCCGGGAGCTGCGGGTGCTCGCCGACAACGGCCGGCTCCGGCGCGGGCTGCGGGCTGTCCTCGCCCGTCATCAGCTGTTCCACGCCAACCGGCTCGGCATCACCCACCAGCACCAGGCACTGCTGGCCACGGCCGCCGCTACCACCGTCCTCGGACTCACCCCAGAGGCCTCATGACAGCCGTTCCGCCGCCCGGCCCGCTCGCCGACGCGCTCCGCTACTTCCCCCTTGTCCCCCGCACTCGACTCCACCGAGCGGGTCATCCACGACCTTGCCGGCGCATAGCGACAGCGAGGCGTCGGGGAGCCTGATGCTCCCCGACGGCCCGGCGCCGACCCGGGGTACGGCCAACGCGACGCGATGTCCTGGACCACCGTGCTGCGCCTACCCGTGCGGGCCGGCCCCGGTCATCTGACTCGGCTAGCCCGGCAGGTGCGGGAGCAGAAGCTCGGGGCGTACCGGCAGCGTCCTGATCCGGACGCCGGTGGCGTGGTGGACGGCGTTCGCCACGGCGGCGGCGGTGCCGACGATTCCGATCTCGCCGATTCCCTTGGATCCCATGGGGTTCAGCCGGGTGTCCCGTTCCTCGACCCAGTACGCCTCGACCACGGGCACGTCGGCGTTGACGGCCACATGGTACGAGGCGAGGTCGCGTTCCGCGTGGTCTCCGAACTCCGGGTCCATGGTGCTGTGTTCGAGCAGGGCCATCGAGATCCCCATGATCATTCCGCCGGTGAGCTGCGAGCGGGCGGTGCGCTCGTTGAGGATCCGGCCGGCCGCGAACACCCCGAGCAGCCGGCGCACCCGCACCTCCCCGGTGTCCGCGTCCACCGCCACCTGTGCGAACTGCGCGCCGAACGCGTGCCGTGCGAACTCGCTGCCGGCCCGGACGGCTTCGGTGGTGTCCGCCCGGAACCGCACGCCCCCGGCGGGCAGCGGCCCCGGGCCCCGGGCGGCCAGCGCGCGGCGCAGTCCGGCGCACGCCTCGTGGACGGCCCATCCCCAGGAGGAGGTGCCCGAGGAGCCGCCCGCCACGGAGGCTCGCGGCAGGTCGCTGCGCCCGATGTCGACGGACACCCGTGCGACGGGGGCGTCGAGGGCCTCGGCGGCGATCTGGGCGAGGACGGTGCGGGCGCCGGTGCCGATGTCGGTGGCGTTGGTGCGCAGCAGGTAGCCGCCGTCGGGGAGGGCGACGGCCTCGGCGGTGGAGGGGAAGACCAGGACGGGGAAGGTCGAGGCGGCGACTCCGGTGCCGAGGAGCCATCGTCCGTCCTGGCGGGGGCCGTGGGCGCGCAGGCGCGGCCAGTCGAAGCGGCGGGCGCCTTCGCGCAGGCATTCGACCAGGTGGCGGCTGCTGAAGGGGCGGTCGCTGTCGGGTTCGAGGGCGGGTTCGTTGCGGATGCGCAGGTCGACCGGGTCCGTGCCGCAGGCCTCGGCGAGTTCGTCGATGGCGCTTTCCAGGGCGAACATGCCCGGTGCTTCGCCGGGTGCGCGCATCCAGGAGGGGGTCGGGACGTCCTGGCGTACGACCCGGTGGGTGGTGCGGCTGTGCGGGGAGGTGTACATGATGCGGGCGGGGACGGCGGCCTGTTCGACGAACTCCTGGACTGTGGAGGAGCGGGTGGTCACTTCGTGGGCGAGGGCGGTGAGTTCGCCGTGGTCGGTGGCGCCGAGGCGGATCCGGTGCAGGGTGGGTGCGCGGTGTCCGGTGAGGGCGGTGAGGTGGGCGCGGGGCAGTGCGAGGCGGACCGGCCGGCCGGTGTGGCGGGCGGCCATGGCGGCCAGGACCACGTGCGGGCGGGTGGTGCCTTTGCTGCCGAAGCCGCCGCCGACGTGTTCGCTGGTCACCAGGACGTCCGCGGGGGTGAGGCCGAAGAGTGCGGCGAGCGTCTCCTGGACGGTGGTGGTGCCCTGGCTGGAGTCGTGGACGGTCAGCCGTCCGTCCGTCCAGTGGGCGGTGGCGGTGTGCGGTTCCATCGGGTGGTTGTGCAGGGGGCCGACGCGGTAGGTGCGGTCGATCCGTACGGGTGCCTGCCGGTAGGCGGTGTCGAAGTCGCCGCGTTCGCGGACGGCGGGGTCGCCGCCGTTGGCGGTCTCGGGGGTGTAGAGGCCCGGGTGGTCCTCGGTCAGGACGACGTCGTGCGGTTCGGCGGTGTAGGTGATCTCGATGGCGGCGGCGCCGGCGCGGGCGTCCTGCGGGGTCTCGGCGACGACCAGGGCGGCGACCTGGCCGCGGTGCGCGATCCGCGGGGACTGGAGGACGAGCAGGGTGGGGTCGCCGTCTTCGGGGAGGGCGAGTGCGGGGGCGTTGCGGTGGGTGAGGACGGCGAGGACGCCGGGTGTCGCGAGCGCGGCCTCGGTGCGGAGGGCGGTGATGTCGCCGCGGGCGACGGTGGCCGGTACCGGCCAGGCGTGTGCCAGTGCCCGGGGGTGGTGGTCGCCGGCGTAGCGGGCGGTGCCGGTGACCTTCTCCCAGGCCTCCAGGCGGGTGGCGGCGGTGCTCATCGGTCCTCCTGTTCCCGGGCGAGGCGGGTCAGTTCGCGTACGGCGAGGCGCCGGGCCAGCGGTACTTTGAACGCGTTGTCGGGCAGCGGGCGGGCGGGGGCGAGTTCGGCGTCCACGGCCTGGGCGAACTCGGCGGCGGTGGCGGGCCGGCCGCGGAGCGCGGCCTCGGCGGTCAGGGCCCGCCACGGTTTGGGGGCCAGGCCGCCGAAGGCGAGCCGGACCGTTTCGACCCGTCCGTCGCGCAGTGCCAGCAGGACGGCGAGCGAGGTGGTCGCGAAGGCGAAGGAGGCGCGGTCGCGGACCTTGCGGTAGGCCGAGCGGGCGCCGGCGGGCGGTGGCGGCAGTTCGACGGCGGTGATCAGTTCGGCGGGTGCCAGTTCGGTGTCGCGTTCGGGGGTGTCGCCGGGCAGGCGGTGGAGGGCGGTGAGCGGCAGTGTGCGGTCGCCGTCCGGGCCGGTGAGGTGGACGACGGCGTCCAGCAGGGCGAGGGCCACCGCGAGGTCGGAGGGGTGGGTGGCCACGCAGTGCTCGGAGGTGCCCAGGACCGCGAGGTCCCGGTGGACGCCGGTGCGGGCGGGGCAGCCGGAGCCCGGCCGCCGTTTGTTGCAGGGTTTGGTGATGTCCTGGAAGTAGAGGCAGCGGGTGCGCTGGAGCAGGTTGCCTCCGGTGGTGGCCATGTTGCGCAGCTGGCCGCTGGCGCCGGCGAGCAGGGCCTGGGCGAGCGCCGGGTAGCGGTCGCGGACCAGGGGGTGGGCGGCGAGGTCGGTGTTGCGGACGGTCGCGCCGATCCGCAGGCCGCCCCGGGGTGTCTCCTCGGTCCGGTCGAGCGGGAGGCGGGCGATGTCCACCAGGCGGGCGGGCCGTTCGACGCCGAGTTTCATCAGGTCGACGAGGTTGGTGCCGCCGGCCAGGGCCCGGGTGCCCGGGTCGGCGGCCAGCAGCGCGACGGCGGAGGCCACGTCCGTCGCCCTGGTGTAGCCGAGGGGCCTCATGCGTGGGCCTGCGGGGCGGTCCGGGCGGCCAGCACGCGCTGTACGGCGCGGATGATTCCGGGGTAGGCGCCGCAGCGGCAGATGTTGCCGCTGAGCAGGTCGCGGATCGTCGCCTCGTCGGCCGGGTCGGCCCCGGCGGTGGTCTCCGCCGGCAGGCCGGCGGCCGAGCAGAGCTGGCCGGGGGTGCAGAAGCCGCACTGGAGGGCGTCCTCCTCGACGAACGCCCGCTGCAGGGGGTGTGGCCCGTCGGGGCCGGCCAGGCCTTCGACGGTGGTGACGGCGGCGCCGTCCTGTGCGACGGCCAGCAGCAGGCAGCTGTTGACCCGGCGTTCTTCGAGCAGCACGGTGCAGGCGCCGCACTGGCCGTGGTCGCAGCCCTTCTTGGCGCCGGTGAGGCCGAGTTGTTCACGCAGCACGTCCAGCAGGGTGGAGCGGTGGTCCACGGTCGGGGTGTGCGTGCGGCCGTTGACCGTCAGGGTGATGGCGCTGCTGGTCGGCGCGGTGTCGGTGGCGTTCATGCGCCCAGGCATTCCACCCGTGGGCGGGGCGGACGCCCGTGGGCCGGCAGGACCACCGGTTCGCCGCAGCCGCCCGGTTTGCCGGTTTCCCGGTCTTCGTGGGCGTGTGGTCCGGATCCCGTTAGGTAATGCGCGGCGTGTGCCGTACTGTCGTGGTTACCGACGCGGGGTGGAGCAGCTCGGTAGCTCGCTGGGCTCATAACCCAGAGGTCGCAGGTTCAAATCCTGTCCCCGCTACGAAACGACGGGCCCGGCGCACACAGTGTGCCGGGCCCGTCGCTGTTCGTCCGTGCGAGCGCTCCGCGGGGGCCGGTGGTCCGTCATCGGGTGCCCGGCCCCCGGTGGGGAGGTGTCAGCCGCGCCAGGTCGGGGAGGCCGTCAGGGTGACCAGTTGGTCCATGGTCAGCACCTCGCGTCCGGGCAGCGGCGGGACGTCCGGCCAGACGCCGGGGGCGGTCTGAACGGCGCTCACCCGGGTGCCGTCCGGGTGGAGGGCCTCGACGGCCCAGGAGAGCACCGGGCCGTTCTCGTCCGAGTCCGCCCGTACCTCGCGGCGGACCACCGAGGTCCCGTCAGCGGTGCGGACGCGGGAGTTCGGATCGACGCTCGACTCGAAGGCCTCCCGGGTGATGACGGCGCCGCGCTGCGCGGTGAGTCCGAGGTGGGCCTGGCGGTCCCGGCCGGCCAGCGTCAGATCCGACTGGCCGTCGCCGAACCGGCCTTCGGGGACGGTGGCCGTCACGCCTTGGGGCAGCAGGGCGACGGCGGTCTCGGCGATCCTGGCCGCCGGGAGGCCGGAGAAGGCGGTCTTGGGGTACTTCGGGGCGACCAGTGCGCCGAACACCGGGTCCCAGTCGCCGCTGGTGACGATCGCGACCATCTGCGGCACGGTGATGGAGATGTCCGTCGCGGTGGCCGTCTGTCCGGGAGCGCCGGCGACGGCGTCCAGGCGGATGCGGCGTCCGTCCGGTCCGGTGGCGAGGACGGTCCGGGTGCGGTCCGCCGACCCCGGCCGCCCGGTGGCCGACTGCACCAGGACGATCGTCCCGTCGGGGCGGACCGTGCGCTCGCACTCGCCCGGCTGGTCCCCCGTCATGCACTCGGTGCCCTCGGTGCTCGCGTCGACCGGCAGGGCCACCCGTTCGGTGGTCAGGCTGAGCCGGGTGGGGCCGTGGCCGTCGTCGAACACGAAGACCACCTGGGGGCCGGCTTGTGGCGGCTGGACCTCCCCCAGGCCCGCGCCGTGGGCGTCGGACACCGTCCCGGGCGGCAGCAGCGTGCGGACGGTCCGTTCCATGAAGGCGCCGGTGATCGGCTGCTCGCCGGCCGGAGCGACGCTGCCGCCGCCACCACCGCCCGGGAGCACGGCGGCGGCGGTCAGTGCGAGCAGGACCATCCCCGTGGACACGGCCAGCACGGCGGCGCGCCGGCGCCGGCGGATCACCCGGCCACGGGCGGCGGCACCGGCGGCGAACGCGGCCAGGTGCGGCCGAGGGGCCAGCTCGGCCGCCCCGCGCAGGGCGTGGGCGAGATCGTCCTCGTACGGCATGGTGCGGCTCTCCTCGGGCTGGGGTCCGGACGGGTTCGGCGTCACTTCGTGGCCAGTTCTGCGAGTTCGGTGCCGAGTACGGAGCGCAGCCGCTCCAGTGCCCGTCCGCTGCGGGTGCGGACCGCGCCCGCCCGCAGTTTCAGGGCCGCCGCCGTCTCCTCCACGCTGCGGTCCTCCCAGAACCGGAGCACCAGCACCGCCCGGTCCTGGGGCGGGAGTTGGGCGAGCGCGCGGAGCAGCGTCAGCCGCAGGAGCGGGTCGGCGTCGCTGACCGGCGTCTCGGAGAACGTGTCGGTGACGTGCTCGCCGCTGCTCCGGCGTCGCTTGTGCGTGAGGAAGGTGTTGACCAGGGTGGTCTGCGCGTAGCCGGCCGGGTTCGCCAGCCGCGAGACGGTGCGCCACCTGGCGAACATCCGGCCCAGCGTCTCCTGGGCCAGGTCCTCCGCCAGATGGGCGTCGCCGCCGGTGAGCAGGAACGCCGTTCTCACCAGGTGTGGACCGCGCCCGGCGGCGAACTCCAGGAAGTCCGCCGGCCGGTCGGGGGCCGGGTCGTGCTCCGTCGTGTGCCTCATGCCCTTCCAACGCGGTGGCGGTGCGATCGCGTCACAGCCCGCCCATGGACGGCGGGATGACCGCGGTGCGGGCGGGCTCAGCCGAGGACGACGGGTTCGCCGCTCAGCACGACGCCCGCCCGGCGCAGTTCGGTGATCGCGCGGTCGGTGCTGTCGGCGGCGATCCCGGCCGTGTAGTCGAGCAGGACGTGGACGGCGAAGCCGGCCCGTACGCCGTCCAGCGCGGTGGCCTTCACACAGTTGTCGGTGGCGATGCCGACGACGTCGACCTTGCCGACGCCCCGCGCGCGCAGCCAGTCCGCCAGGGACGTGCCGTCTTCGGCCGCGCCTTCGAAGCCGCTCTTGGAGGCGGAGTGCGCCCCCTTGTAGAAGACCTCGTCGACGGCCTCGGGGACGACGGGCGCGAAGTCCGGGTGGAAGGCGCTTCCCTCGCTGCCGGCCACGCAGTGCGCGGGGAAGGAGTTCTGGAAGTCCGGGTGGTCGGAGAAGTGGCTGCCCGGGTCGATGTGGTGGTCGCGGGTCGCGACGACGTGCGCGTACCGGTGGCCGGCCGAGCGCCGGACCAGGCGGGCGATGGCGGCGGCCCGGTCCGCGCCTCCCCCGACCGGAACGCTTCCCCCCTCGCAGAAGTCCTTCTGCACATCGACGACGATCAGTGCGCGGCTCACGGTAGGGCCTTTCTTTCGTGGGAACCCTTCGCCCCATCCGTGCCCCCGCCGCCGCGGGCGGGCGCACGACGGCCCGCTCATTCACCCGGCCGACCGCTCCGGTGCGGGGCGGCCGGGGCGGGTGCGACGATGGAGGCGACGGCGCCCGTCGATCCGACCCGTCCGCACCCGGCCCTCCGCATCCGGCCGCCCGCCTGCCGCGCCCGCGCGGGCGCGGCGTTCACGGCCGCGGCGGGAGGAGGAGGCCATGACAGCTCTCCCGTGCCCGCCCCGGGCCCAGGGGGCGCCGTGCCTGCGGGTGGCGGTGGTCGGCTCGGGTCCGGCCGGCCTCTACACGGCCGAGGCGCTGGTCCAGCAGGCCGCGTACGTCGCGGTGGACGTGCTGGAGCGGCTGCCCACCCCCTACGGGCTGGTGCGCTACGGCGTCGCCCCCGACCACCCGTCGATCAGGTCGATCGCGGACTACCTGCGGCGGGTGCTCGAACACCCGCGGGTGCGGTTCCTCGGCGGCCTGCGCCTGGGCGGGGAGGTGACCCGCGAGATGCTGCTCTCCTGCTACGACGCGGTGGTGTACGCGACCGGCGCGGCCCGGGACCGGACGCTGGGGGTGCCCGGCGAGGACCTGCCGGGCAGTGCCGCGGCCGCCGACTTCGTCCGCTGGTACTGCGGGCATCCGGACGTCGACCCGGCGATGTTCGGCCTCGGCGCCCGGGCGGTCGCGGTGATCGGGGCCGGCAACGTGGCCCTGGACGTGGCGCGGGTGCTGGCCCGCCCGGCCGCCGACTTCGGCGCCACCGACGTGCCGGAGCCGGTGCTCGCGGCCCTGGCGGCCAGCCGGGTCGAGGAGGTGCACGTCATCAGCCGCCGCGGGCCCGCCCAGGCCCGCTTCACCACCAGGGAGCTGCGCGAGCTCGGCGAGCTGCCGGGCGTCGACGTCACCGTCGAGGCGGCGCGCGGCGAACTCGACGGGGACGCCCCGGCCGGGGACGCCGGCGGCCCCGAGGCGCCGGACCGCCGGGTGCGGGGCAACCTGGCCGTGCTCGCGGACTGGGCCGGCCGGGAGCGGCGGGGCGGGCCCCGGCGGGTGTCGGTGCGGTTCTGGCGCCGGCCGGTGGAGATCCTCGGCACCGGCCGGGTGAGCGCGCTGCGCCTGGAGCGGACCGTGCCGGCGGAGCCGGGCCGGGCCGTCGGTACCGGCGTGTACGAGGTGCTCCCCGTGCAGCTGGTCCTGCGTTCGGTCGGCTACCGGTCCGTCCCGCTGGCCGGGGTGCCCTTCGACGCGCGGCGCGCCGTGGTGCCCAACGCCGAGGGGCGGGTGCTGGACGCCGACGGCCGGCCGCGGCCGGGCGAGTACGTCGTCGGCTGGCTCAAGCGCGGGCCCTTTGGGGTGATCGGGACCAACAGGGCCGACGCCGCGCAGACGGTCCGCGCCCTGCTCGCCGACCGGGCCCCGGGCGCGGTGCCGGCGCACCGGCCGGATCCGGCCGCGCCGCCGCTGGCCGACCAGCTGGCCGCCCGCGGCGTGCGTCCGGTGACCTACGCCGAGTGGCTCGGCATCGACGAGAGCGAGCACCGGAGCGCGGCCGCCCTCGGCCGGGGCGACCGGGTGAAGCTGAGCGGCTGGGAGGCCCTGAACACCGCGAGCGGCCACCGGCCGGGCGCCGCGCGGTGACCGTGGCCCGCCCGGGGGCCGCCGGATACCGTCGTGCGCCATGGACGACACACGACGGACCCTCGGCCGGCCGGCTGGTCGGCCCGACGGGTCCGGCCGCGGGAGCCGGGGCCCGCGGCCGGGTCTGGTACGCCGCCTACGGCTCGAACATGCACGCCGGCCGGCTGGCCTGCTACCTGCGCGGCGGCCGGCCCGCGGGCGGCGCCCGGACGTATCCCGGGTGCCGGGACACCCGGCCGCCCGAACGGACGGCTCCGGTGCTGCTGCCCGGGCTGCTGTACTTCGCCCTGGAGTCGCTCGTGTGGACCGGCGGGATGGCCTTCTACGACCCCGACGGGCCCGGCCGGATGCCCGCCCGCGCCTATCTGGTCACCACCGGGCAGCTCAGTGACATCGCCGCCCAGGAGATGCGCCGGGAGCCGGGCGCCGACCTCGACCTGGCACCCGTGCTCGGCACCGGCCGCGACCGGTTCGGCCCCGGCCGGTACGAGACGCTCGTGTGCCCCGGCACCCTCGGCGGCCTGCCCGTCCTGACCCTCACCGCGCCGTGGCGGCTGGACGGCGCCGACCTCAGCCCGCCCTCCCCCGCCTACCTCCGCCACCTCGCCGCCGGCCTCGCCGAGGCCCACGGCTGGAGCCCGCGACGGGCCGCCGGCTACCTGGCCACCCGCCCCGGCGCCGCCGGGCACTGGACCCCGGCCGGCGTCCTCGCGGCCCTGGAGGAGGCCGCGCGCAACCCCTGACCACGGCCCCCGCGGCCGGGAGGAGCCGTGCCCCTGAACCGGAACGGCCGTGCCGGTCCCGGTTTCCCCGGCCCGGGGGCCGGGTCCTACACTGTCAGGCTCCGCACCGCCTGACACCCCGTTGGAGAACGACCCGGTGACCACCCTTGCCGAGAGCCAGGGCATCGATCTGCCGCAGTTGTCGGACGCCCTGGTCCGCCTCGTGAACCTCGTCTTCGGCCCCGGCGCCGTCGCGTCGTTCCTCATCGCGGTGATCGCCGCCGGAACGTGCTACCAGTGGGGGCGCGGCACCTACCGGGCCACCCGGCGCACGGGCCGCACGGTACTGGCCGCGGCGCGCTTCAGCATCCGGCACGTGCGCCAAGTCCCCGTCCCCCGGCGGATCCTGGCTTCCTGCGCGAGCCTGGCGGTGCTCTGCCTCCAGGCCGCCTGGCTGTACACGACGCACGTGTTCGCCTGCGTCCTCGCCGCGAACTTCAGCGACGACGCGGGCGGCGGTTTCGACGAGATCGTCCGGTGGGAGGGCTGGAGCCCGTACTACACGCTGACGTGCGCCGCTCTCGCGCTGCTCGCCTACGTCCTCGCGCTCAGGAGCGACGGCGGCGCCGTGCCGCTGCTCGGTCTGCTGGCGGCTCTCGTGCCCGTGCTCTGCGCGGCTCCGGTCGTGCTCATCGCCGTCTTCGCCACGGTCGTCGCGGCCCTCGTCCAGCTCTTCGGTTCCGGCCATTCCTGGTCCGACGCCGGGTACTTCTGGCTGGTCGGCCTCGTTCTGCTCGCCTACGCGGCGACGGGCTACGCCGCGCTGACCGCCACCAGGCGCACGGCCGCCGCCTGGCGCCGCCCAGGGCCGTGACCGGCCGCGGCCCGACGCCGTCCTCGAACTGCCGTACGGCATACGCCACATCGGCCTCACCGTGCCCGCGCGGATCCGGCCCCGGGCGAAGGGCCCGGTGTCCCCCGGTCGGGTCGGGTTCGCGAAAACACGCATGAACGGCCGCCCGATGAGGGATGATCACAGCCGGGAGTCCGAACGGGCCCCCGAGGGGGTACGGGAAAGCGCGGGGGCACCAGGATGCGGGAGCCGGCAACACGCCAGCGTCTGTTGGAACACCTCGGCGAGCAGCTCGCCTGGTGGGGCGCGCCCGTTCCGGAGGATCCGGGTACGGGCGAACTCGCCGAACTGGCCCACGAGCTCGCCGCCTGGCGGGCCCGGCACAACGACGAGCGCATGCAGGCGGCGGCCGTCCTGCTGGAGAGCGCCGCACACCGTCTCGACGCCTGCGCGCGGCTCTTCGGCGCCGCCCACGTCCTGCAGCACTGGCACCTCTCCCACGCCCGCCGCGATCTCGGCCGCGCCCAGGCCTGCCTCCAGCAGCCGTCGGCCCTGCCCTCGTCCGGCTGACCACCTGACCGCCTGACCGGTCGCGCACGCCAATGGGTGTGCCGCACGCGCAGGCGGGCGGGGCTGGTTCAGTCCGTGCTCAGCGGCACGTCGCTGAGGCGCTGCACACCGGCGAGTATCCGGGGCGCGGTGGTGTCCAGGCCGCCCGGCAGGATGACCAGGGGGCTGCCGAACCGCCGGGTCAGGGCGGCCGCCCGGGCCGCGGGCCGGGAGAAGGGCAGGACCGACGGCAGCGCGGGCAGTGTGACGCCCGGCCGGGCGACGAAGACCACCGCGGCCGGCCGCCGGCCGCCGCCGGGGCCCCAGCGGACCTCGCTCAGGTCCGGCCAGGGGACGGTGCGCCGGCCGTGGACGGTGACCCCTTCGGCATCCAGACGCACCAGGCAGCCCATGGCCCGCAGGCGACGGCGCACGGTCAGCACGAAGACCGCACCCCCCGCACCGAACGCGAGGGTGGCGCACCCCAGCGGGAAGGAGAGACCGCTGGAGGGATCGAGCAGCAGCCGCAGGGAGAGCAGGACCGGGAAGGACAAGCCCAGCAGAACAGGGGCGAAGCCCCAGGGCCTGAGCCGGACTTCCAGCGGGGACAGGTCCTGGCGGTACGCGTCGGCGGAGGACATGCGGGCAGCGTACGCGGCGGCCGGGCACCGTCCCGCACCGGGTACGGCGTCAACGGGCGTGGCCGGGAGTGGAGTTCGCCCTGGCGCGGGAGGACTCGCGGCGGGCCGGCGCCGGCGGACCGCCCGGGCGGCCGCGCGCCGTCCCGTTCTGGTGGAATGCCGGCATGACGACGCTTCGCGACAAGGCCCTGCTGTTCCGCTCGCTGCACGTCCCCGGCCGGCCCCTGGTGCTGCCCAACGCCTGGGACGTCGCCTCCGCGCGGATCGTGGCGCAGGCCGGCGCCGCCGCGGTCGCCACCACCAGTGCGGGCGTCGCGTGGGCCCTGGGCCACGGCGACGGCGACCGCCTGGACCGGGACCTGGGCCTCGGCCTGGTCGCCCGGGTCGCCGCCGCGGTCGACGTTCCCGTGACGGCCGATGTCGAGAGCGGCTACGCGTCCGCCCCCGCCGGGGTGGCCGAGACCGTGCGCGGTGTCCTCGCCGCCGGAGCCGTCGGCATCAACCTGGAGGACTCGCTCCGCTCGGGCCCCGACCCGCTGCGCCCCGTCCGGGAGCAGTGCGAGCGGATCGCGGCGGCCCGCGGCGCCGCGGACGGCGCCGGTGTGCCGCTGTTCGTCAACGCCCGGATCGACACCCACCGTCTGCCGGGCGGTGACCCCTCGGTGTGGCGGAGGGAGACCCTGGCCAGGGCGGAGGCCTACGTGGCGGCCGGCGCCGACGGGGTGTTCGTGCTCGGCACGCCGAACGCGGCGGCCGTCACGGCGCTCACGGAGGCGGTGCCCGTTCCGGTGAACGTCCTGGCCGGCCCCGGGGGTTGGGCCGTGTCCGCGCTCGCGGCGCTGGGCGTCGCCCGCGTCAGCGCCGGGTCCTCGATCGCGGAGGCGGCGTACGGGCTGGTCGCGCGCGCCGCCCGGGAGCTGCTCACCGACGGCACCTGCCGGGCCCTGGAGGGCGGGCTCGCCTACGGCGAGCTCAACGCGCTGCTGCTGGCGGAGCCCCGCCGCTGACCCGCGGTCGGGACCGGGGCCGGCGGCGGGCAGCGGGCGGTACGGGCGGTGCGGAGGAGAGGGGCGCGGCCCGGTCAGCAGGACAGGTTGCCGCCGGCGTCGGTGCCGAGGACGCCGGCGAAGTTCTGGTAGAGGTTGATGCGGTCCTGGCGCTCGCCGGGGTTGTTGCCGTTGCACTCCAGGGCGCCGTTGATGCTGCGGATCGTCTCGCCGAAGCCCCTGTTGTTGACCATCGCGTCGTGCGGGGTCATCGTGCCGGCGCCCTTCTGGGTGTTCCAGAACCACAGGCCGGTCTTCCAGGAGACGGCGGCGTCCCTCTCCACCAGGTACGGGTTGTTCAGCAGGTCGATGTGCAGGGCGTCGCCGGCGGCCTTGTAGTTGTAGTTCCAGCTCAGCTGCAGCGGGCCGCGCCCGTAGTAGGCGCTCTGCCCGGCCGGGCAGCCGTACGGCTGCGAAGCGTCGCAGTAGTGCGGGTAGTTGGCGGTGTTCTGCTCGACGATGTACTTCAGGCCGCCGGTCTCGTGGCTCACGTTGGCGAGGAAGGCCGCCGCCTCGCGCTTGCGGACCGTGTCGCCGCCGGTGGCGGCGAAGCCGGGGTAGGCGCTCAGCGCGTCGGTCAGGCCCTGGTAGGTGTAGAAGGAATTGCGGTTCGGGAACATCTGGCTGAACTGGGCCTGGCTGACCACGAATGTGCCGGCGGCGGCCGAGGCGGCCGTCGGGGCGGCCAGGGCCAGCGCACCCGTGACGGCGGCCGAGGTCATGGCGGCAAGGACGCGGAATGCGGACATCTTCACTCCTCCGGCGGCGCGGACGTGCCGCGTGGGTTCACCTGACGGACGCTCCGGTGATTCGGGGGCGAAACACCGGGGCAATCGTCGCGCGGATTTCCCGGGTGCCGGGGAAGTCTGAGCGAAACCACTCTTTCGATGAAGGACCGGTCGCCGGGTTGACGACGGGTCGGGGCGTGCGCGGGCTCCCGCCACCCGGCCGCCGCCCGGCGGCAGGTGCGGATCGCGGCGCCGGTGGAACCGCGGCCGCCGGGGCCGCCGGGGCCGGAACCGGAGGTCCGCGGGGACGGCTGCCCTGCAGGAGCAGCGGTCGGCGGGGCGGCGGGGGGTGCGGTGGGGGGTGCAGCCGGGGCGGGTGGTCAGCCCCAGATCATGTCGCCGGGCGGGAGCGGCGTGGCGGTCGGGGCCGGGGTCGGCACGGCGGTGGTGGCGGTGGTGGTGGCGGGCCGGTCCGGGGCTGCCTCGGCGGCGGCGAGGGCGGGGACCAGGCCGGCGAGGGCGAGGGCCAGGGTGGTGACCGCGGCGGCCCTGGCGATGGTGGTACGGAACACGGTGGTATCCCCTTCGGATGCGACGTGGCGGTGGATTCCGGTGCTCGCGTCCCGCGGTGACGCTTCGTCCGGTGCGCCTCCCGGGCGGTGCTCCCTGGTGGCGAGTACCAGCTTCGTCGCGGCTCCGGCCCTCCGGAAGGGTTCTCCGGTGGACGGAAACGTCCCCGGACCGTTCCGGCCAGGACCGGCGCGGGCCGCCGCCCGGCGAAGGGGTGCGCGTGGGCACGGCGGGCCGGTCCGGGGCGTCACCCGGCTTCCGGGCGACGGGGGGCCCGGGGGGCCCCCCCCCCCCCGGGCGGGGGGGGGGGCCCCCCCCCCGCCCCCGCCGGGGGGGGGGGGGGGGGCGGGGCCGGGGGGGGGGGGGGGGGGGGCCCGGGGGGGCGGGGGGGGGGCCCCCCCCGGGGGCGGGGGGGGGGGGCCCGGGGGCCCCCCCCCCCCCGGGGGGGGGGGGGGGGCCCACCGGTCCTCAGTCGCCCTGGGCGGTGGGGCGGTGGTGGACGTACTCGACCTCCGTGCCGTCGGGGTGGCGGGCGTTGAAGCCGGCACCGGTGGGGACCTTCTGGAGCGGGAAGGTGATCTGCGCGCCCTCGGCGACGAGCCGGTCGTAGTACGGCTGCACGTCGTCCACCAGCAGCGTGCCGGCCGTGGCGCGGAAGGGCCGCAGGTCCTCCTCCGCGCCCGAGATGAGGAGGAACGCGCCGACGGTGGCCAGCCGCAGGGGGCCGAAGGAGAACCTGGCGTCCGCCTCGGTGCCCTGGAGCCGCTCGTAGAAGGCGATGCCCTCGTCGAGGCCGTCGGGCCGCAGGAAGACCCGGACGAGGACGCGGGGTTCGGTCAGGTGGGAGGAGTCGTTGCGCCGCCGCCACACCAGGGGTGTCTGCTGTTCTGCTGTCATGCCGTCAGCCTCGCGCGCCCCGCCCGGCCGGGGCAGGCCACCGTTCATGGGGTGAGCCCTGCTCATAGGAACAGCCCCGGCCCCCGCAGGAGCGGCCTCGTAGGATCGGCCTCGTAGGATCGGGGCATGGACGTGTCGCTGCGCCGTGAGCTCGGTGCCCATCTGCGGGCCGCGCGGGCGCAGGTGGGCCCACAGGACGTCGGCCTCGGCAGCGGCGGCCGGCGCCGTGCCCCGGGGCTGCGGCGCGAGGAGGTCGCCGCGCTGGCCGGCGTCAGCGTCGCCTGGTACACGTGGCTGGAGCAGGGGCGTGTGGCCACGTCGCGGCAGGTCATCGACGCGGTCTGCCGGGCGCTGCGGATGGACCCGGACGCCCACCGGCACGCCCTGGCGCTGGCCGGGTTCCTGCCCGCTCCCCCGCTGGCCGGGCGGCCGGAACGGGCCGGGGCCGGGCCGCAGACGCTGGCGCTCGTCGGCAGCTGGCACGCCACCCCGGCGCTGGTCATGGACGAGCGGTTCGACATCCTGGCGGGCAACGCGGCCCACCGCCGCCTGTGGGGCGATCCCGGCGAGCTCCCCGACGAGCGGCGCAACCTGCTGCTGCAACTCGCCGCCGGGCCCGGCGGCCGCTACCGGATCGCCGACCGGGAACCGCTGCTGCGCGGCCTGTACGAGCAGTTCCGCACCGCCGTCGGCCACGTCCCGGACGACCCCAGGGCCTCGGAGATCGTCCGGCTCCTCCACCGGGAGCGGCCCGACGCCGCGCACTGGTGGCAGTGCCGCACGGTCGCCGACTTCCGGCCCACCACGGTCGAGGTGACGGACACCGGGGACGCCGCGCACGTGCTGCGGCTGACGTTCTCCCTGCTGCGCCCGGTGGCCGAGCCCGGGGTGCTGCTGCTCGCCCAGACGGCGGCCGACACCGCCACCGGCGAACTGCTCGCCCGGCCCCCGGACCACTAGCCCGCGCGTTTCGGCCGGGCTCCGCCAAGCCAGGTTGACGGCGTTGGCGGTGTTCTGCTGTGCGGGTGTGGTCGCGGGGCATGCCGAGGGCCCGGCGTGGTGGCCGCCGGTGGCGTCCGCGGGCTCCGCGGACGGGGAACGCGACGCGGAAAAGCGGATGCGCCGGGAAACCGGCCGGGCTAGGGTTCCGGGCCATGTGGCTTTTCTTCCAGATCTACGGCTGACGCCGGGCGGGGCAGTGCCCCGATCCCGTGCCGCGCACCCGCGCGCCCTCCCGCGACAGGCTCGGCCGGCGGGACGGTTTCACGCGGCGCTGCGCCAATTCCCTTTCGCCGCAGACCCGAAGTGGAGTCCGATCTTCCATGACCCGTCGCCGTGCCCATATCGCGATGGTCGGCATCCCGGCCGTCAGCCACGTCCTTCCGAGCCTTGAGATCATCCGCGAGCTGGTGGCTCGCGGGCACCGGGTGACGTACGCCAACGACTCGGCGGTGGCCGACCTGATCTCGGCCACCGGCGCCGAGTTCGTGCCGTACCGCTCAAGCCTGCCGGTCGACGACAACGCCTGGCCCGAGGACCCCATCGGCGCGATGGACGTCTTCCTCGACGACGCCGTCCAGGCGCTCCCGCAACTGCGCGCCGCCTACGACGACGATCGCCCGGACCTCTACCTGTACGACATCGGCGGCTACGTCGCACGCGTCCTCGCGGAGTCACAGGGCAGGCCGATCGTCCAGCTGTCCCCGACCTATGTGGCCTGGGACGGCCACAAGCAGGAAGTCGAAGCACAGCTGTGGCAACTGCCGGACGCGGAGGCCTTCCTGGCGAAGGGCGCGCGCTGGCTCGCCGAGAACGGGGCGGCCACCACGGACGCGGCCGACTTCCTGGGCCGCCCCGCGCGGGTGCTGGCGACGGTTCCACGGGCCATGCAGCCGAACGCGGACCGGGTCGACACCGAGGTGGTGACCTTCGTCGGCCCCTGCTTCGCCGGGCGGGCGGGGGAAAGCCGCTGGGAGCGTCCGGCCGGCGCGGAGAAGGTGCTGCTGGTCTCGCTGGGGTCCTCGTTCACACGCCGGCCGGAGTTCTACCGCCAGTGCCTGGCGGCCTACGGGGACCTGCCCGGCTGGCACGTCGTCCTCCAGATCGGCAAGTACACCGGTCCGAGGGAACTGGGAAAGATCCCGGCCAACGTCGAGGTGCACTCCTGGGTGCCTCAACTGGCGGTGCTGGAACAGGCGGACGCGTTCGTCACCCATGCGGGCATGGGCGGCAGCAGCGAGGGCCTGTACACCGGCGTGCCGATGATCGCCGTCCCACAGGCCGTCGACCAGTTCACCAACGCCGACCGGCTGGTGGAACTGGGCGTGGCCCGCCGGATCGACACAGCGGAGGCGACGGGGGAAACGCTGCTGGCAGCGCTGACGGAGCTCGTCGCGGATCCGGAGGTGGCCCGCCGCCTGGCGCAGCTGCGTGCGCAGACGCGAGCCGAGGGCGGTACGCGGCGGGCGGCCGATCTCATCGAGGAGGAGTTGAGCCTCGCGGAGGCCGCCGGGCAGGCGGCGAACGGCGCGGAGGCCGCCGCCCGCTGAGGCGGGTCCGACCGGGGATTGCCGCCGGCCCGGCTTCGAGCGCCTCTCGAGGCCGGGCCGGCTGCCGCGAGCGGACGGTCCGGCCGTCACGAAGGTGGAGATACTCCTCCGGAATGTGCGAGGGCGCGGGGATCATGAGGCCGGGGGGGAATGATCCGGTGCGTCCAAGTGCTGCCGTGCCGGCCGTCGCCGTTGGGGCAGTACTGGGCCTGTCGGCCTGTTCGCACCATTGGCCCGCACAGGCCGCGGGCAGCACGCCCCCCGCTGCGGTGCCCCTGCAGGACCGGCTGCGCGAAGGTCTGCCGACAGCCGGCCGGCTCCCCTCCGAATTCCAGTTGCTGACAGACGAGACCGACTCCGCCACGGCCGGCACACCGGCCTCCGGCGCCCCGATCGCGTCGATGCCGTGCCCGGAACTCTCGCCCGGCCACTTCCTGACGGCCCGCGCCCGGCCCCTGGAGGACGTGGCGGTGGGGCTGGAGAAGCCTTCCGCCGACGCGGACGGCTTCGGCTGGTTCGGCCAGGAGTCGCTCGACCGCTACGCACCCGGCCAGGCCGCCGCCGTCCTGGCCGCCATCCGAAGCACCGCGCAGCGCTGCGCCTCCTGCACGGACACGCTCCCCGTCGGGGTTCCCCGACGGGGAACGCCGTGTCCACGGCAGAAGCCGGCGTTCCGGCGGATGACGGCCTGGTGCTCCGGATCACCTCGGCCTTCCCCGACAACCCGGAACCCTTCATCACCGAGACGGCCTTCGTCCGCGAGGGCGACGTGATCCTCGCGGTGCACAAGGTGGTGACGCAGAAGCCTTTGTCCGGCGTGGAGGCCGTCCTCCCGGCTGCCCTGGCGGCGTACCGGGCGGCTGCCACCGGCTGACGCACACGCCGAGAGGAACCCGGGTCGCGCACGCCGAGAGGAAGGAACCCGGGTCGCGCAGCCGGGCCACACGACCCGGCTGCGCCGCTGCAACCGATCGCATGAACGCCCAGGCGCCGTCGAGCGTTGCTGTGCGACAGTGAACGGGAAGCCGGCTGGTTCGACTGTCTGTGCCGGGGGCGGGGCTTCGGGGCTGCCGGCGTCCGACAGCCGGGCGCTCCTCGGCAGGCCGGTAGGGCGCGATCTGAATGATGACGTGCGATCTCTCGGTCGACTCCTCAAGGCGGCAGAGCTGTTCGGCCATGACCGCGGGCCCTCCGATCGGCCGGCGAAGAACTCCTTCATCCAGGACGACATGGACGGGTGTCGGATCAGCCGGCTTCCGCTGTCGCGTCGTCGGGAACCTGAGCCGATCCTCCGCCTGTTCCGGGGCGGCTTCACCGCGCCGGACGGTGCCGGACTCGTGAGCAGTGGCGTGGCCGAGGTGCTGGAGGATGCCCGGCGCCATGTCCGTCTCGGACAGCCTGACGTAGACGGCTTCGCGTTCCATGGGGATGTGCTCCGCGAACCCTGCGATGAATGCCCCGTTCTTCCGGCTCCACCAGAGCAGCTCGCCGCGCGGAACCGGGCCTCCCGTCTGCACCCCGCCGCGCTGGCCGAACGCGCGGCCTCGTGACCCGTGCGGCGGCGCCCCCGCCCGCCGCACCGCGCCGCCAGACCCCGCTCCGCCGCCAACTCGCGTTGCCGGAGCCGGACATGCCCTCACGCAGGAGTGCGGCCATGCGGTCCCGCACGTCCGGTGGCACCCGTATCCCGCGCGGCCCGCCCGGCCGCCGACCGGGATGCCTCCGTTCTCGTCACCGACGAGGACGACCGTGTGCTCCTGGTGGACCCGGACCACAAGGACGGCCTGTTCCTCCCCGGCGGCAGCGCCGACCCCGACGAACCGCCCCACGGGGCCGCCGCACGCCGCCTGCGCGTCGAGACCGGGCTCGGCCGTCCCGTCACCCGCCTGCTGACGGCCGGCTTCGTGCCCGCGGACGTCTGTCCCGGGGGGCCTGGGCCTGGTCTTCGACGGCGGCACCCTCACCCGCCGGCAGGCGGCCCGGGTCGCCGTCCCGCCCGTCCGCGGAAGCGGGCCGCGCGGACACCGGCGGGTCGGCCCCGGCGACCTGCACGCGGTCCTGCGCCCCGACCGGAACCGGAGAGTGCGGGCGGCGCTGGGCACCAGGCTGTCCAGCCGGGCCTCCCCCGTCCTGGTCAACGGCCGCCCGGCCGGACGACAGCCCCGCCTCCCGCCGCCCGGACACCTCGACCGAACACGGGCGCTGTGCCCCGGGAACCGCAGGCTAGGCTCTTGGCGGACCACCGCTGCCGAAGAGGGGGTTCGCGGGATGAGCGGGACGGTAACGGCCGTCAGCAGCAGCGGCGAGTACTCGTTCACCAAACCCAGCCGGGCCGGCATCACGCTGCTCGCGGGGCTCGGTGTGGAGGGGGACGTGCACGCCGGCGTCACGGTCAGGCACCGCTCGCGGGTCGCGCAGGACCCCACCCGGCCGAACCTGCGTCAGGTCCACCTCATGCACGAGGAGCTCTTCACCGAAGTCGGCGAGGAGGGATTCGACGTGGCGCCCGGCGAACTCGGCGAGAACATCACCACCAGGGGCGTCGACCTGCTCGGCCTGCCCGTCGGGGCGCTGCTGCGCATCGGCGACGAGGCGGTCGTGGAGGTCACCGGTCTGCGCAGTCCCTGCCTGCAGATCGACAGGTTCCGGGACGGGCTGCTGAAGAAGGTCGTCGGCCGTGACGAGGCCGGGAATATCGTGCGTAAGGCCGGGATCATGGGCGTCGTCCGGGCGGGCGGCGTGGTGCGTCCCGGCGACGCGGTCACGGTGGAGCTCCCGGACGGGCCGCACCGGCCCCTCGACCGGGTCTGAGCCCTTCCCCCGGGCAGGCCGTCAGGCCGGGGCGGTGGGCGCGTCACCGGTCCGGGGCCCGTGGTGCTCCCGTCCTGGCGGACCGCTCCTGCGCCCCGTCCCGGTGACGGGGCGCAGGGGCAGGGGCAGGGGCAGGGGCAGGGCGGCCGCCGGTCACTGGTCGGAGTAGCTGAGGTCCCCCACGCTCCAGCTGCTGACGTCCTTGATCGCGATGCGGTACATGCCGCCGGTGTGGGGCAGGCCGTAGCTGCCCTGAAGGATCTTGGCGACGTGCAGGTGCAGATGGGTCGCCGGCCCGGTGGTGGCCGAGGAGGCGTCCGGGGGGTCGGTGAACAGCGCTGCGAAGGGTTTGAGGTGCTCGGAGGCTTCGAGGACCTCGGCGACCCGTTCGCGCCACACCGCCTCGGCGGCGAGCCTTCCGGTGATGACAGCGCCGGGGACGACCACGGTGACGGGCATCTGGTTGCTTCCGGTGGACTCCACCATGGTGGCGATATCGGTGAGCAGCTGATCCGGTTTGGACATGCCGCCAGGCTAACCGTCGCGGCCTGCGCCGGGCCAGGGGCGCCGGAGGGGTGTCGCCGGGACGCGGCGCCCGGACCGGGCCGCGGGGCCGGGCCGCGGGGCCGGGCCGCGGGACCGGGCCGCGGGACCGGGCCACGGGACCGGGCCACGGGACCGGACTGCGGGACCGGACTGCGGGGCCGGGCCGCGGGACCGGGCCGCGGGACCGGACTGCGGGACCGGACTGCGGGACCGGACTGCGGGGCCGGACTGCGGGGCCGGACTGCGGGACCGGACCACGGGGCCGGGCCACGGGGTCGGGCTGCGGGGTCGGGCTGCGGGGTCGGCCGGGTATGCCGAAGGGCCCGTACCGCGCGATCGCGTGGTACGGGCCCCGTGCTGTCCGGCGGGAGCCGTGCAGCGGCAGGAACTACAGCGGGCGAATGTTCTCCGCCTGCGGGCCCTTCTGGCCCTGCGTGACGTCGAACTCGACCTTCTGGCCCTCGAGCAGCTCACGGAAGCCCTGGGCGTTGATGTTCGAGTAGTGGGCGAAGACGTCCGGGCCGCCACCCTCCTGCTCGATGAAGCCGAAGCCCTTCTCCGCGTTGAACCACTTCACAGTGCCATTAGCCATTAAAAATTCTCCTTCAAAGGGCATTCCGAAACCCGCACCTCGCAGGTCCCGTGTCGCCGCTATGATGACCCGCCCGGGGAAGAGCCGGGAAACAAAAATGCGCCTGCCGTTACAACCAGCAGGCGCACACAGAGTTCATGGGAACCAAAACTGCAACTAAGAACGACTGTAGCAGGCGGCAAAGCGAAACGGCGGGTTTTCCGGGGCCTCTTTTTTCGGGGCGGGGCGCCCGGCCCCGGCCGCCCCCCGGCGGCGGGACCGGGTCGGGGGGCGGGCCGGGTGCCGGCCTGGCGGCGCGGGCCGGTCAGGGGCGGTCGAGGGTGATGGAGTTGATCGGGCCGAGGTCGGCGTGGACGCCGTTCTGGGCGGGGATGTCGTAGCCGCAGCCGGTGCCGTTGTAGCCGGTGCACAGGTGGGCGTGGGCGCCGCCGGACTGGTTGTTGAGGACCCAGTGGTTGCCGTGCTGGTTGCTGAGGTTGTGGGCGCCGTAGCTCCAGAAGACGTCCGTGGGGGTGGTGGCGGGCGAGTCCTGGGGGTAGACGCAGACGGCGCCGTAGGGGCAGTTCTCCCAGGAGCCGCCGTCGGCGGCCTGGGCGCCGGTGACGGTGAGGACGGTGATCGCGGCGGTCGCGAGGGCGAGCGCGGCGGCGGCGTGCAGGATCCTGCGCATGAGGGTCTCCCTTGCTGGTGACGACCGGCCTGGCCTGGCCGGTCGTCAGCAGCGTAGGAGCGCCGGGGCGGCCGCGGTCCCTGACGGATGACAGGGTGGGCGGCGTCGGTCAGCGCTGGGCGAAGGTGTCGCAGCGGGCCATGTCGCCGGTGCGGTAGCCGGTGGTGAACCAGGTCTTGCGCTGGTCGGAGGAGCCGTGGGTCCAGGTGTCGGGGTCGACGCGGCCGGTGGCCTGCTTCTGGATGCGGTCGTCGCCGACGGCGGCCGCGGCGTCGAGGCCCTGGGCGATGTCCTGGTCGGTGAGGGCGCTGATCAGGGGCCGGCCGGTGGAGGGCTGGGGGGTGGTGGTGGCGTGGTGGGCCCAGACGCCGGCGTAGCAGTCGGCCTGGAGTTCGAGCTTGACGGAGGCGCTGTTCTGGCCCTGGCGGTCGCCGCCGACCTTCTGGGTGGTGCCGGTGAGGTTCTGGATGTGGTGGCCGTACTCGTGGGCGATGACGTAGGCCTCGGCGAAGGGGCCGCCGCGGGCGCCGAAGCGGGTGGAGAGCTCGTCGAAGAAGCCGAGGTCGACGTAGGCCTTGCGGTCGCCGGGGCAGTAGAAGGGGCCGACGGCGGAGGTGGCCGGGCCGCAGGCGGTGGAGACCCGGTCGGTGAACAGGACGGTCTCGGCGGGGCGGTAGGCGGTGCCGTGGCGGGGCAGTTCGGCGCGCCAGTAGTCCTGGAGGCTGTTGGTGACGGCGACGATGCGGCAGTCCTGGCGGCGGTTGGCGTCGGCGCCGCTCTTGCAGGTCTTCTGGACCTCGCCGGCGGTGCGGGGTCCCGCGGCGGAGCCGGAGCCGGAGGTGCCGTCGGTGAGGCCGAGGACGGCGGGGTCGACGCCGAGCAGGACGGCGAACAGGACCGCGATCAGGCCCACGGCGCCGCCGCCGATGGCGATCTTCCCGCCGGGGATTCCGCGCCGGTCGTCGACCTGTGAGGTGTCGAGGTCGCCCTGGTCGTCGAACTGCATCCTTGCCCATCCTCGCGCGACGGTCCGTCTGTCACCGCCCGGCCACGGTGGCCGGGGGCCCGTGCCCCCGGGCGCGGGTGCGGGTGCGCTGGTCAGGGGCGGTTCGCCCAGGGTACGGGGGGTGTGGGCCGGTTCGTGGGACGGGGCCCGGGACGTGGAGCGCGCGGGACGTGGGCGCCGGGGCGGCACGGCGGTGTCCCGGACCGCGGGCGGACGGCAGGTCGGGGGTCAGCCGGGTCCGGGGTCAGCCGGGTCGGGGGTCAGCCGGGGAGCCGGCCGGTGAGGAGGAAGGCGGTCAGCGGGTCGCGGACGCGCGGGTCGGCGAAGTCGACGCCGTGGCCGGCGGCGTCGACGGTGAGCAGGGCGCCCCGGTGGCCCAGGGCGCGCCGGGTCCGGCGGGCGCCGGTGAGGGGGGTGTCGGGGTCGCGCAGGTCCTGCAGGAGAAGGATGTTGCGGGGGCCGGCGCCGGTGATGCGGACCGGGGGTTCGGCGGGGCGGTAGTGCCAGAAGGCGCAGGGCCAGACGTTGCCGGGCATGCCGTTGGTGAGCGGGTGGCGGATGCGGTCGGCGGCGGTGCGGGCGGCGTAGTAGGCGCTGTCGCGGGGCCAGGGGGTGTCGCCGCACAGGACGGCGTCCTGGGCGGCGATGAAGTTGTCGGGGACGACACTGGGCAGGGGGCCGGCCGGGCCGTCGGCGGCGGCCGACAAGGCGGCGGCCGGGGTGGCGGCCGGGGTGGTGGGCGGGGTGGCGGCGGCGCGTTGCCAGACGGCGGCGGCGGTCGGGTAGTAGGCGGGTGAGACGAGGGTGGCGTAGGTGACGGTGCGCAGGGCGTTGCCGGTGAGGACGCGTCCGTCGCCCAGGACGAGGGGGGTGGTGTCGAGTCGGGCGGTGAGGCGGTCGTAGGTGGCGCGGACGGCGGCCGGGTCGGCGCCCAGGTGGAGGGTGCTGTCGTGGGCGGCCAGCCAGGCGGCGAGGTCGGGGAAGGCGTCCTCGGCGCCCTGGCCGAGCAGGCCGAGGGCCTGCCGTTCGCCGCCGGGGGCGACGACGCTGTCCAGGACGACGCGGTCGGTGCGGGCGGGGAAGAGGGTGGCGTAGACCTCGCCGAGGTAGGTGCCGAGGTAGGAGATCCGGGGGTCGCCGAGGGCGGCGCGGACGCGGTCGAGGTCGCGGGCGGAGTTGGCGGTGGTGATGTCGGCGAGGTAGCCGCCGGTGCGGGCGGCGCAGCTGTCGGCGACGCGGTGGGCGTGGGCGAGGTTGGCGGTGATGGTGCCGTCCGGGGCGGGGAAGGGGTAGGCGAGGGCGGCCGAGCGGTCGGCGGGCGGCAGGCCGCAGGCGACGGGGGTGCTGTTGCCGATGCCGCGTTCGTCGAGGCCGATCAGGTCGTCGTGGTCGAGGACGGCGGGTGGCAGCTGGGTGGCCATCCGGCTGGGGTGGTCGAGGCCGGAGCCGCCGGGGCCGCCGGGGACCACCAGGAGGTCGCCGTGGCGGTGGGCGGGGGTGGCGGTGCGGATGCGGGAGATCTCCAGGGTGATGGAGCCGGCTTCGGGGTGGCGGTAGTCGCGCGGCACGCGCGGGCTCGCGCACTGCTGGCGCGGGTCCCTGGGGGTGACGGTGCCGTTGGCGTTGGGGGTGGGCGCGGGGCAGGCGCCCCAGGCGAGCGCGGTACGGGCGGGCGCGGTGCGGGCGGGCGCGGTGGCCGCGGCGGCGGGCGGGGCGCAGGTGGGGGCGAGCAGCAGGGCGGCGGCGGCCGCGGCGGCTGCGGTCGCCGCGCGGGGGCGGAACGGCCTTGTACGGTGGGTGAGTTGGGGCATGGTTCGGACGGTAGGGGGTGGACGGGGCGGTGGCTTGGACCCGTGGGTGGACTGCCCGCGCCCGGGTCTCCACCCGTTCCTCCACCTGTCCCCGTCCGGTCTCCACCCGGGTGCCGGCGCCCGGGCGGCCTCGCTGATCGCGTCGTCCGGCGCCGCACAACGGCGGCAGTCACGGTCACCGGCAATCATGCTCGAATCATGCCAACTCCCCCAATCAGAACCGATCCGGACATTCTGGGGCGGATTTCAGCCGGGGACCGCAAGCGGATTGCCGTGCACAGCGGTCCTACAGGATCGTCGTTGGTGTAAGCACGAAACGAGACGTGATGGCCGCACTGCAGCGGTCATTGAGATGCTTTTCAACACGACGCCGCCCACGCCGGTTGCGAAGTGACCTCCCCGTTCGGCATTCGAATCAAGGAGAACTTGTGATCTCAAAAACGAAGAAGGTCGCGCGTTCCATGGCCGTGGCGTTCGCCGCGGCCGCCGCGTTCACCCTGACCGTGCCGACCGGCAACGCTTTCGCCATCGACCATGTCGAGTGCCGCGGCGGGGAGGACTTCCTGAAGATCTGGTCGCACGACGGCGGCCGCCAGAGCGTGGACTGCTACGCGAACGGCGGAAGGACCTCCTTCGGCGGGTGGTGGGTCGACAGGATCTCCACGGGGAACAACGACTTGATCTACTACGACGACAACGGCGATTCGGTGAAGATCACACGGTGGACCGACATCTCCTTCCCGAACCGTCCGCCGAAGGTCAAGGACATCGAAATCGTGTGACGGGTCAACGGGCCGGCCGCCCCGGGACGGCCGTTCTCACTGATTGTCCATTCCGGGACACCGCCGCCCCGTATGCGCGATGTCGCCCGAGCGCAGGGGGAGGATCTTCGCTGATGCCTTCCGAGTGGGCCAACGCACCTGCCCCCTGGTTCGGAGGGAGTACTTCGAGTCGGGGCGCTTGATCAGGCGGTCGGCTTCGCGCCTACGTCGGGGGGCGAACACCTGATCCGGCGTCAGCGTCCGGTCGGGGAAGGGAACGAATGGTGCTCCCTCCGGGAGTCTCCGGAGGGAGCACCACAGGCACTGCGGGTCAGTCCGACTGCTTGATCACGCCGTCGACGGCGGGGTGGGACAACCGGTATTCCGGATCACCGGAAGCGAGCGGACTGACCGCCCCGTAGGGCAGATCGAACTCGGCCCAGTAGAGCCGCATCGCGATGACGTAGCTCTCGACGGAACCTGGCTCCAGGAGGAAGACGTCGCCGCTCGGCCCGATCTCTCCGATTCGGTGTTCGAGGTCGGCCCGTTCACGGTCGTCAGCGCGGCGGACGTGGATCGGACCCATGTCCTTCCAGCACGAGATGCGCTCGACACCCGCGAAGAACAGGTCGAGAACCCGCACCGGAGAACCCCCGGGAGTGTCGTCGTCCAATTCCGGAAATCCGCGGATCACGGCGCAGGTGTGGCCGTGCCGGTAGTCGACGAGGCTGAACTGACGCCGGTCGGTCACATTGAGTTCGGCGGGAATGGCACTCACTTCCTCTTCACCATCGTCCAGCTGTTCACCCTGGGGCTCCAGCGATAGAGGCCGGCCTTGTCCATGAGACCTGCTTCATGCACCCGGACCAGCTCCCGCTGCGCAGCTATCGGCCTGTCGGCGCCGGCCCCCACGGCGGACGGGCCGGAACGTGCGCGGGCTCCCCCGGAATCCCCCGCACTCGGTCCAGCGCCTCGCTCACATTCTCCCCGCTCGAATGCACCACTGCCACCGAGACCCGAATCCTACAGGGATCACACGTGCCAGCGAACTATAATCGGCGTAACCGTGTGATCGGCAATAGTTTTTTGCGCCTTCCCGCACCCACCGGGCTCTCTCACGATGAAGTGGCAGCGCGCCAGAGGAGTCTGCTGCGCGTTCAACGAGGCACAGGACGACGTGCCCCCTGAGCCCGGCCGAACGCGGCCGGCTGACCGAGCTGCCGACCCGGCTCCTGGTCCACCACACGAAGGCGGCGCCGCGCACCGGCGGGAAATGACCACGGACGGCGCGGGAGAACACGGCGGCGGAAACCCCGCCGCAGGGTTCCGGTCGGTCACCGCACCGGCCCGCACCGTGCCCGGGGCTGCGCGGGCGGCCGAGGAGGACGTCGGCCAGGACCAGCAGCACACCCGTCGGGAGGTCTCGGCCATGGTCACCCAAGAGGGGGCTCGGCATGCTGCTGGTCCTGCGGATCGACCGCGGCCGTGAACAGTGGACCAGCCCCAAGTACGGTCCGGCGCACCCCTCTTGCGCCGGACCGCGGCCGTTGAGCCGGGGGCGGGGACCGTCAGACGAGACCGAAGCCGAACTCGCCCGCGGCAACAGCCGTGATGAAAGCCGCACGGGCCCCGGCGGTGAGAACCAGCGCCGGACCCCCGGGGTCCTTCGAGTCACGCACGTACGAGACCGCTTCGCCGGGAGTAGCGAACTCGACGCAGTCGACGTTGTTGCCGCTGTAGCTGGACTTCTTGAACTCCAGTCCGGCCGCAGCGGCGTTACTGACGTGGATCATGCCTTGAGCCTGCCCCTCTGGTCGGAAATGAAGCGGAGCGATGCGTCGACGCTCATGGCCTCGGCCGCAACCTGCCTGAACTTCGCCCGGAAGAACTCCACGTTGGCGGGACCACCGACCCGAACCCCGTCGAGTAGACCCTCGATGAGAACGACACCCAGGTCCCTCCCCGACTCGGCATCAGCCCGGCATTGCTGGACGCCCCCGGTGGACACCCAGGCCGCCCGTGATCACAACTGGCGGTTTCAGAACTACATGGCGCCGACAGAAGGCACCGTCCCGTGCACGCGGGCGTACACGGGACGGGCACATCATGGCAACAGGCACACTCCGGCGCACCTCTTGCGCCAGACCGTGACCGTTGAACCGGGGGCGGGGACCGTCAGAGGCCGATGACGTCGCGCTGCTCACCTCCGAGCTGGTCACCAACGCGCTGTCCCACGGGAAAGGCGTCGACGACCTGCCGATCAAGGTGGAGGCCGGCGACACCGGCGCGCTCCGGGCCTCGGTGACCGACCCCGGCAACGGAACACCGCAGGTCCGACAGGCGGCTGACATCGACTCCGGCGGGCGCGGCCTGGCCCTGGTGAAGGCACTGGCCACCGACTTCGGCTGGAAGCAGCTGGTCGGCGGAGGCAAAACGGTCTGGTTCACCCTGGAACTGGAGGACCCGTTTCCCACCGGTACGGGGCCGCGGCGACATCGGTCGGCACCGGGCCCGGCCCGCGGATCCTCGCGCCCGACGCCCACCGGCGGGTGGCCGGCCCGCGGCCGCTGCCACAGGTGCGGGCGTTCCACCGGCGGGCGGCGCTGCACCGCCCGGTGGCCGCCGCGTGAGCGGGTCGCCGGCCGGCCGAGAGCGGCCCGTGTACCGGCCGCAGCCCGGGGCCGGTACACCGCGCGGTCGTTCGACCGGCGTGAGGAGCGCGCGTTCGACCGGATGCGCCGGGAGGAGGACACGGCCGACCTGGCACCGGCCCCTGAGGACCTGGCGGGCCTGGTGGACCTGCTGGAGAAGTTCGTGAAGGTCAAGGTCGATGAGCTGATCGGTCCACACCGTGCCGACATGCGGGACATGCGGGACGTGCGGGAGGCCGCGAAGGCCTCCGCATACGGTCCGGCTCCGGCCCGGCGGCCCCGCCGCCGCGGACAGACCCCCGGTGGCCCGCTGGTGCTCACGCGGGCCACCGGGTACCAACCCCCGGCTCGTCACCGGCCGGGTCGTGGAAGAGCGCTGTGGCACCCCTGGGGGCCACACCCCCGCGAGCGCGGGCGCCGTACCGCGCCGGCACCAGCGGCAACCAGCCGTCCGTCACAACCGGGCGGCACACCAGACGGGGCCCTGCCCGTAGGTGCGGGCACCTTGAACGGGCCGGGCCCCACCCCCCTCGTGCCGGAACGCAAGAGGAACGGACACAGACAGACATGGACAGCGAGAGAGCCCGCCACACGGCGGCTTCAACAGCCCCGGCAGCGACGGGCCTGGGGATCGAGGGGCTGCGGGCGATCACCCGGACCGCGTTCGCCCCCGTCGAAACTAGAACAGTGAGGCCCCACGGGCTGCTGCGCTCAGGGCTGGTCGTACCAGGAGAACGCCGCGATCCGCCAGCCCTCCGGGGTGCGGACGAACTGGATGGTCTTGGTCCCGCCACCCTCGAACGGCTCGCCGTCCAGAACGCCGGCCTTACGGTACTCGCCGAAGCGCGACGCGATGTCGCCCACGATCTCGGTCCGCTCGAAGGTCTCCCACTCCGAGAACTCGACCAACCGCCCGCCGGCGAGCAGGCGTTCGCGCGGCTCGATGAACTCGTCCACGGTGTAGACCGTGTACTTCGGCCCGGTCAGCACGATCACACCACCCGAAATGACCAGCCGACGGATCCGGCTCACGTCCGCGACCTCGCCGCCGCGGTTGTCGAAAGCCCCGAAGAACTCGGCGGTTATCGCATCAATCTCGATCTTGGACATGGTGCGACAGTAACACCGGAAGGGAGCAACGGACATGGCGTCGAAGCCACTTCGGCCCAGCACACCCACCAGATCACACGACTTTGCGACAGCCCTGATCCACGACCAGGACACCACCTTCACCGACGCCGTCACCCACACGGGCAGACACCCGCTGACCGAACACCTGCTCACGAACGAGGACTTACCGCCCACCACCGGCGAAATCACCGACCCCACCCTCCGACCGACCCACCGCGCCCCGACAACGAACCCGTCAGCACGGCCGACCAGCACGACGACCGCCGACCCGTCGCAGACCCGAACAACCACCGCATCACACCAGACCCGCCAAGCACCAGGCCCGGCAAGCACCATCGATACACCCGGACCTCCACACCAACAACCCCGCCACAGACCAACCCTCGCCAACCACCCGAGAACCTCCGACACTTCACCAGACACCAACTACAGCCAGGCACCCCACCGAGATCAGGTGGACCATGATGCACCGGCCCAAGCCGCGGCCCTGGTGGGCAGGCAGGACGCAGCGCCGACGATCCGGAACACCGCGCCGCCGTCGCCTACCCGGCGTCAGGGACCCAGACCGTTCTGTCCTCCGCGGATGCGAGCAGGTCGGAAGTCGGATCCGACAACACCTGGACGAGGAACTCGGCCATGCCCCCGTCCGCTTTCGACCAGGCCCGGGCCGCGGGCGCCCCCCGGAACCACACAACCACCGGCCACCGATCAGGATCTGGATCGCCCGTCAGCCAGAAGCAGCGATCCCCGTTGTAATTGCAACCCCACTCAAGCAGCCCGCCAGGATCCGGGAACATCGGATACGGGAAGAGATCGGGATAGCTCGCACGCAGCCCATTGAACATCGGACCAACTTCAAGGATCGTACGAGCAACCATGCGCGCGAATCCACCGGAAGCCCATCCGACCGGCCCTGCAGTCAGCGGTGAATGAACCCAAAGTTCACCGCCGATGGCGCCTCGGCCAAACATGTTGATGAAATCCTGATAGTCGGCCGGAAACTCCAATCCGACCTCGACCAGTGAACCATTCCAGGGCACCTCGTAGCCCGCACCGGAACCCGGAACATTCAGCAGCTCGACAAGGGACGCCACCGAAACATTCACCTAAACCCTCCTGTCCGTCATCAGTAATTGCACCAGGCCGCCACCTGGAGGCGTTGACCCAGACCACCACTCAACGACAACCCGGCAGGCCACGACTCCCACAGAACCACTGACCCTATGCCTGACCAGCGAGAACACGGCGCCCCCACCCGAAAAGACAACAGCTTCTGAGAGGGCGGTTCGAGAGTTGATGTCCGTTTCGAGTTGAGGTTGGGGAGAGGGCTGCTGGCTGCGGGGGTTCGGTCGGCTACTGCTTCTTGG
>NZ_JBIVRD010000052.1:0-54689 GCF_044755565.1 Kitasatospora sp. NPDC092286
CCGCTCCGTTTTCCGGAGTTTCACTCACCCAACTCGCTGCTGTCTTCCGCGACCTGACGGCCCGTCCGACGTTCCAAACTCTAGCCGATCCCCGCCCCGAAAAGCGAATCCAGCCACAATCCATATAAACGCGCACGCCGAATTCACCCCGAGCCGCGACCCGAAAAGAAGACGCGACCCGGCAGAACCGGGAAGTGGTGTTTCGTGGATTGGCCGCCCCGGGACCGTCCGCGCCGATGCGTGTCCGGTGCTCCCTGTCGGGCAACTCGAAGAACACTAGACCTCTCGGGAGGGCGAGTCAAGAGCGGGTTTCGGCCCGGGGGCGGACTCCCCGGCCGGCAGCTGGAAGGCGAGGACGGCGACGTCGTCGTCGTGCTCGGAGGTGACGCCCATGGCCCGCAGCAGACGGGCGCAGATCACCGCCGGCGCGCCGGCGGCCCCGGCGAGGGTACGGGCCAGCAGGTCCAGGCCCTCGTCGATGTCCTCGTCCCTGCGCTCCACCAGGCCGTCGGTATAGAGGACGCCGGTGGTGCCGGGCAGCAGTCGAAGGGTGTGCGAGACGTGGACACCGTCGCCGGTGCCCAGGGGCGGGCCGTTCTGTTCCTCGCTGCGCAGGACGGTGCCGTCCGGGGAGCGCAGCAGCATGGGGAGGTGTCCGGCGGAGGCATAGGTGAGGGTGCGGGGCCGCGGATCCCAGACGGCGTAGGTGCAGGTGGCGATCTGGTTGGCGTCGATCTCCATGGCGAGGCCGTCGAGCAGACGCATCACCTCGTGGGGCGGCAGGTCGAGACGGGCGTAGGCGCGCACGGCGGTACGGAGCTGGCCCATGACCGCGGCCGCCCGCAGCCCCCGGCCCATCACGTCGCCGATGACGAGTGCCGTGCGGCCGCCGCCGATGCCGATGACGTCGTACCAGTCCCCGCCGACCGCGGCCTCGGCCCCGCCCGGCTGGTAGGTGGCGGCGACCCGGAGGTCGGCGGGCTGGTCGAGCTTCTGCGGGAGCAGGCTGCGCTGGAGGGTGACGGCGGCCTCGCGCTGGCGGCGTTCGGACTCCCGCAGCCGGGTGGCGGCGAGCACCTGGTCGGTGACCTCGGCGGCGAAGACGAGGACGCCGGCGGGCGGCCCGTCCTGGCCGTCCCCCGGCTCCGCCGCGTCGTGGCCGTTCTCGTCCCGGCCGAGCGGGACGCAGGAGACGTTGTAGTAGCGGTTGCCGGTGAGGCCGAGGATGCAGCGGGCCTTGACGCTGCGCGGCCGGCCGCCGCGGATGACCTGGTCCATCAGCGGCAGGACGCCCATGGCGCCGAGTTCGGGCAGGGCGTCGCAGGCGGGCAGGCCGGTCGGCCGGTCGCCGAAGAGCTCCCGGTAGGCGCGGTTGGCATAGCCGAGCTGGTGCAGCGGGCCGTACGTGACGGCGACCGGCGCGGGGATGTGGTTCAGCACCTCGCGCAGGTCCTGAGGCCGCTGCGGGCAGAGCGGGCTCGTCGGGTCGCGGGGGCTGGGGACCACGACGCCGTCGCCGGACGCCGCGCCCTGGTGGGTGTCGGCCCCGGTCGGCAGGGCGGCACGCCAAGGGACTCCGGTGAGCCGCGCGCTCCAGCGCATGAGGTTCAAACGACGGCCGTTTCCTCGGGTTTCAGGCATATCATCACTTTTTGTGTGCGTAGCAGCACACGGGGTAATGACTCGGTTGGGCAGATCCTGTCAGGCGGAGGCCCGATTCCGGAAGTCACGCGCGCCCGGCACGGCCGTCGGATCGGTCACGGCAGGTTCTCCGGAGCCCCCCCTTCAGGCCGGCCGCTCGTCCGCGAGCCCGGGCCCCGGCTCCGGATCCGCTCCGGTGCCGGGACGGGAACCCGGACCGGAACGAGGGCGCGGCCCGGGGCCCGCCCCCGGGCCGAAGCCCGCCTCGAACTCCGACCGCGGATGCTCCAGCGTCCCCAGCGACACCACCTCGCGGGAGAACAGCCCGCCCAGCACCCAGTCCATCAGCACCCGCACCCGCCGGTCGGCGCTCGGCAGCCGGCGCAGGTGCCGCGCCCGGTGCAGCCACCAGGCGCGCCGGCCCGTGAGCCGCCCGCCGCGCCGGCTGTGGGCCACGGCCCGGCCGATGCCGAGCGAGGTCGAACAGGCGGCACGGTCCGGCCGGTACTCGGCGATCCCGGCCGCGCGGGGGCCGCCCTCCAGCGAGACCAGCACATTGGCGGCGAGCTGCTCGGCCTGGGCGAAGGCGTGCTGGGCGTTGGGCGCGCAGGGCGCGCCGTCCCCCCACGGGTCGGGCACGGCGGCACAGTCCCCGGCCGCCCAGACCCCGGGCAGCGCCCGCCCGTCCGGACCGATCGCCTGCAGGGTGGGCAGACAGCGGATCCGGCCGGTGGTGTCCAGCGGCAGGTCGGTGTCGCGCAGCAGCGGGGCCGGGCGCACCCCGGCCGTCCAGACCAGGGTGCGGGCGGCGAAGCGGCTGCCGTCCGAGAGCGCCGTCACCCGGCCCGCGGCGGACTCCAGGGTGGTGCGCAGCCGGACGTCGACGCTGCGCTCGCGCAACTGGGCCAGGGTGTGCGCGGCGAGCTCGGGCGACTCCTCGGCCAGGATCCGGTCGGTGGCCTCGACCAGGACCCAGCGCAGGTCCTCGGGGCTGATGTTGTGGTAGCCGCGGACGGCGTACCGGGCCATGTCCTCCAGTTCGGCGAGCGCGCCGACGCCCGCGTAGCCGCCGCCGACGAAGACGAAGGTGAGCGCGGCCTGGCGCAGGGCCGGGTCCCGGGTGGCGGAGGCGAGGTCGAGCTGTTCCAGGATGTGGTTGCGCAGACCCACCGCCTCCCCGACGGTGGAGAACCCGAGCCCGTACTCGGCCAGGCCGGGGACGGCCGCCGTCCGGGAGACCGAGCCGGGGGCCACCACCAGGATGTCGTAGTCGAGTTCGACCGGCGCGGGCGGTTCGCCGCGGGCGGCGGGGTCGGCCCAGGCCCGGCGGGTGGCGTGCTCGATCCGGGTGATCCGGGCGGTGAGCACCCGGCAGTCGGGCAGGGTCCGGCGGAGCGGGACCACCACGTGCCGGGGGTCGATCGAGCCGGCCGCGACCTCGGCGAGCAGCGGGTGGTAGGTCAGATAGGGCTGCGGTTCGACCACGGTGATCTCCGCCTCGCCCCGGCGGAGCCGCTCACCCAGGCCGCGCTGAAGGTGCAACGCGGCGGACATCCCGGCGCAGCCGCCGCCGACGATCAGAATTCTGATGGTGCGCCCCCTGCCGATGTGGCTCTGCCCGGACTACGCCCTCAATGAAGGACCGCCGGGGGCCCTCTTGTCCACAGTCCGTGCCGGGGCGGACGGGACGGAGAGCGGCTCCTGGGACCGAATGTGCTGTCGGGGTGACTTTCTGACGTACTTTCGGCCGCGAACTGCCGTGAACTATGGTCGGATTGTGTCTCGGGGCGGCCATCGCCATGACAACTGGCGGCGACGCACCGTGGAGCGGCCACTACGGCCAGTTCTAGTGTTGGCGCGAGAACCCGACTGCGGGACAGTCATCCGGGGAAGGGTAGTTCCCGGACGAAGCCCCGCGGAGGTGCCGACGCGCCGAGCCGGACGCGCAACCCGGCCCGGCTGCACCAGCCGTGGTGGAGTCGGCGTCGTCATGCGTGAGTGGTCATGCGTCACCTGGACGGCACGAGCGGCACGAGCGATGGGTCATCGGGTCATTTCTTACAGACGGAGCTGCACCGGGGGGTGCAGGGGCGGGCGCCGACAGGGTCCGGCATCGGACGCCTGCGGGGGAGAGTTGGGATGATGGAGCAGGAGCGACTGTTGGGGCGAGCGGGTGGGTCGCACGCAGGCCAGGGCGTGGTGCCGGAGCAGCGCGGCCCCGCGGATCTGCCGCCGCAGCACGGCATGCCGTACCCCGGCATGCCGTACCGGGCCGAGCCGCCACAGGGCGGCGGGCCGGCGCCGGGGGCCCGGCTGCGGGTGGATGCCCGCCGGAACCTGGAGAGCGTGCTGCGCGCGGCCCGTGAGGTGTTCGGCGAGTTCGGCTACGGCGCGCCGATGGAGGAGGTCGCGCGCCGGGCCGGGGTCGGGGTGGGCACGGTGTACCGGCGCTTCCCGAGCAAGGAGGTGCTGGTCCAGCGGATCGCCGCCGAGGAGGTCGCCTGGCTGACGGCGCAGGCCCGCGAGTCGCTGTACGGCGGCGGCGGGGCCTGGGAGGCGTTGGCCGGCTATCTGGCGCGGGCGGTGAATACGGGTGCCGGGCGGCTGCTTCCGCCGGAGGCGTTCCGGTACGCGGAGGACCTGGGAAGAGTGCCCGGGCAGCGCGCGGTCGATCCGGCCGTACCGGGCGCCGTTCCCGGCGGCGTCCGGTACGAGTCGCTGGGCGCCGAGCCGCAGCCGGGTGCCGTCGGCGACCCGGCGTCGACGGCCGCCGACGCGGACCCGCGGCTGCTGCTGCAACTCCTCGCCGCCCTGGTGGCGCGGGCGGGCGCGGCCGGTGAGCTGCGGCCGGGAGTGACGGTCGCGGACGTGGTGCTGGTGCTGACCGCCTCGGTGCCGGTGCACGCCGCGCGCACCCCGCCGGCTCCGGCCTCGGCGGTGGCCCCGGTCCCGGCGACCGGCGGGCCGTCGGCGGCGGAAGGCGGGCAGGCGGACGGTCAACCCGCTGACGGGCCCTCCGACCGGCTGCTGCAGATTCTGCTGGACGGCCTGCGGGTGCGCTGAGCGGCGTTCCCGGGTGGCGCTCTCCACCCTTGGCATACCTGGGAGTTGACGGCTTCCCGGCGCGCTCGGAGCGGTCGCGCGCCGGGTACGGCCGATATCGCGGCGGGCGTCTCACCCGGGCCGAACAGATCCGCGACGGCTCCTCGGAAGAGTGGGTCGCGGCCGGTCCGGCTACCGCCCGCCTCTGCGCTATGCCATCCTTTGCCCGTGGTTGGAGCCAATGTCCCGATGCGCGCCGTTCGAGCGCTCTCGGCGCCGTGCAGCGGGGAACCGTGCGCCCACGCACTCCCGCACGCCCTGCCACACTACGGGGGCTGTCGTGGAATCTGGGGTCCGTTGTGAGCGCCGAGGAACAGAACGACTACGGCTACGGCCTCGACTTCGGCCGGGCCGACGCGGGCGGGCCTGAGGGCCGGTCCGGGGGTCCGGCCGCGGGCTCCCCCGCGCCTGGACCGGCTCCGGGCCCGGGGCTGGGGTCCGGGCAGGTGCCGGACCAGGCCGGGATGCCCAGCCGCGAGTCGTTCTCCGCCGCCGCGCTGCCGTCCAACCGGGTGCCGGGCCAGGCCCCGGCCGGCCAGGGCGGCGTCGCCCCGGAGGCCTTCGTCGGCACCGGCCGGCCGGCCCGCCCGACCGTGCCCGCCCCCGCCGACCCGGTGGACGGCGAGCGCCCGCCCTCCGACGCCGAGTTGACCGCCCGGGTGCGGGCCGGCGACGACACCGCGTACGAGGAGATCTACCGCCGGCATGCGGACTCGGTGCGCCGCTACGCGCGGACCTGCTGCCGGGACAGCTTCACCGCCGAGGACCTGGCGGGCGAGGTGTTCGCCCGCACGCTGCAGGCGCTGCGGGCCGGCAAGGGGCCGGAGTTCGCCGTCCGCGCGTATCTGCTGACCGCCGTGCGCAATGTCGCCGCCGCCTGGACCCGCAGCGAGCGGCGCGAGCAACTGGTCGACGACTTCAGTGTGTTCGCGCAGACCTCGGCCGCCACCGTGGACCTCGACCTGGCCGATCCGGGCGCGGACGCCTGGGCGATGGCGCTGGCCGACCAGCGCATGGTGATGCAGGCGTACGCCGAACTGCCCGAGGACGACCGGATGGTGCTCTGGCACACCGAGGTCGAGCGGGAGTCCCCGAAGACCGTCGCGGTGATGCTCGGCAAGACCGCCAACGCCACCGCCGTCCAGGCGCACCGGGCCCGCGACCGGCTGGCCGCCGGTTTCCTGCAGGCGCATGTGTCGGGCAGCCAGGAGCGGGCCTGCGAGGCGTACGCCAACCGGCTCGGCGCGTACGCGCGCGGGTCGCTGCGCAAGCGCGCCTCGGCGGAGGTCGGCCGGCACCTCAGGGAGTGCGACCGCTGCACGGCCGCCTGCCTGGAGCTGTCCGAGATCAACCACGGGCTGCGGGCGCTGCTGCCCGGCGGCGTGCTGGTCTGGGTCGGCGTGGGCGGCTTCAGCGCCGCCGCGGCGGCCGTGGGCGGTGCGGCGGCGGTCGGTGGTGCGGCGGCCGGAACGGCGGCCGTCGCCTCGGGCGGTGCGGCGGCGGGCGGCGCGGGTGCGGCCTCGGGCGGTACCGGTGCCGGGGCCGGCGCGGCCGCGGGCGAGGGCCTGGGCTCGGCGGCCAAGGCCGGCATCGCCGCCGCGGTCGCGGTGGCCGCCGCCGCCGTCGCCGCGTACGCGCTGACCGGCTCCCCGGAGCCGAAGCCCCCGGTGGCCGCTCCCCCGGTCTCCTCCCCGGCCGTGCCCGCGCCGTCCCTGGCACCGGTACCGCCCGCACCGGGCCCGGCTCCGGTCGGCGTCGAACCGACGTCGGCACCGGAGCCGGCCACGAGCCCGGCCGCCACGCCACCGTCCCCGGCCGGGTCGCCGTCCCCTCAGCCGCAGGGCGCGCCCGCGCCCGCGGCCGGCCGACCGGCCACGTCGAAGCCGCCGGCGTCCCCGGTCACGACCGCGCCGAAGCCTTCGGTGCCCAGGCCACCGGTGCCGGTCGTGCCGACCCCGGTCGTACCGTCGATCCCCACCCCTGAGGTGCCGGTCGTACCGATGCCCACCGTCCCGCCACTACCGACCGTCCCGACGGTGCCGACCCCGACGGTCAGCCCGACCGTGCCGCCGAAGCCCTCCGATTTCTGGGCCGACTCCCTGCCGGTTCTGAAGCCCGGCAACAACCGGGTGCCGCCGCCGGTCCCGAGCATCCGGCAGAAGGGCAGCGACTGGTTCTGGCAGCGGGCCGGGGTCTCGATCGGCGGGGAGCACCACGCGCACGGCATCACCGTGCACGCGCCCGCCACCACGCTGATCGACCTCAACCGCGGTTGCACGTCCTTCGACGCGGTGGCCGGGGTGGACGATCTGACGGTCTCACCCGGCGGCGTGGTCTTCTCCGTGCAGGGCGGCGACGGCCGCACGCTGTGGACGTCGCCCGTGATGGGCACGGGCGACGCGGCGGTGCCCGTGCACGTGCCGCTGACCGGGCAGACGTCGGTCCGGCTGGTGGTCACGCCGGTGCACGGGGTCTGGTCGACGCTGAACGTGGCCGACTGGGCCGAGGCCCGCTTCAGGTGCGACTGAAGCGGGCCTCGGGGGGCCGGTCGGAGCGGCCGGGCCGGGCTGCCGGCCCGAACGGACGGGCGGACCGGTCAGATCGCGCAGGAGCCGTCCGCGCAGGCCTCGCCGGCCGGGGCGACCTGCACCGGTGCGGGTCGGCGCTCGCCGATCTCGGTGGCGACCTCCTCCAGCACCTTGCGGAAGGTCTCGGCCTCCTGGCCGCCCTGGACGGCCCACTTGCCCTCGAAGACGAAGGTCGGCACGGCGTTGATGCCCAGCTCGCGGGCCTCGGCCAGCTGCGCGCGGACCTCGGCGGTGCCCTCGTCGCCCGCCAGGTACGCCGCCACCCGCTCGCGGTCCAGGCCGACGGCCGCGGCCACCTCGGTGAGCGCCTCGCGGTCGCCGACGTCCACGCCGTCGGTGAAGTGCGCCTTGAGCAGCGCCTCCTTCAGCCGCCCCTGGACCGCCGCGCCGTACTCGGTCTCGGCCAGGTGCAGCAGCCGGTGGCCGAGGAAGGTGTTGGCGTGCAGCGCGGCGTCGAAGTCGTACGTGATGCCCTCGGCGCGGCCGAGCTCGGCCACCCGGGCGTCCATCGCGACCGACTGCGGCCCGTAGCGCTCGGCCAGCCACGCGCGGTGCGGGCTCGCCGTCGCCGGCGCGTCCGGCACCAGCTGGTACGGCCGGTAGACCACCTCGACGTTCTCCTTGCCCGCGAAGCCCTCCAGAGCCTCCTCGAAGCGGCGCTTGCCGATGTAGCACCAGGGGCAGGCGATGTCGGAGTAGATCTCGACCTTCATGACGGGGGTTCTCCAGGGGGTGGGGAGGATGCGTGTCGAGATAGGTGAACGATGAACCATCTCGGTACATTCCCGGCACCCGCCCGGCGCACCGCCCCGCCGTCCGGAAGCTCGGCGGCCGGGGCCCTGCGGCCCGGGGGCTCAGTGGTCCGGCGGCTCAGTGGTCCGGGGGCGCGGGGACGACCAGGACCGGGCAGGCCGAGTGGTGGACGGCCGCCGAGCTCACCGAGCCCAGCAGCAGCCGGGTGAAGCCGCCGTTGCCCCGGGTGCCGACCACCAGCGTGTGCTGCCGGGCCGAGGCGGCCAGCAGCACCTCGATCACGTTGCCGAGCACCACGTGCAGCGACAGCTCCCCCGCGTACGGGCGGCGGCGGGCCCGCTGAACGGCGGCCACCGAGCGCCGCAGGCCGTCCGCCATGCTCTCGACCAGCGTCTCGACGCTCTCCTGCACCAGTTCGGCCATGCCGGGCGGATAGCCGGCCGGGGCCGGGTTGACCACGGCGAGCACGTACAGCGGCAGACCGAACAGTTCGGCCTCGGTCATCGCCCGGTCCAGCGCCCAGAGCGAACCGTCCGAGCCGTCGCAGGCGGCCAGCACCCCGGGTGGACGGCCGGACGGCGGGCGTCCGAGCACCGACAGCACAACGGGGACGGACGGATCCGGGCTGGCGCTGGTCACCACGGCCTCCTCGGGGCGGGGGTACGGGACGGGACGCTCGCCATGATCGCCCGCCGGCCCACCCGCACCGGCGAGCCGCGCCGGACACTCCAACGGCCTCGGGCCCCGCGGGCTCAGGCGAAGCGCGCCGCCGTCAGGGCCGTGCGTTCGGCGAGCGGCAGGCCGGTCCAGCAGGCGCCGTGGCGGCGGGCGCGGACGCGGCGCAGCCACAGCTCGGTGGAGACCAGGTCGGCGAGGCCCTCCAGGGTGCCGGGCGGCAGGACGGCGGACGGGTCGGCGGAGCCGGCCAGGCCGGCCCGGACGGCGGGGAGGTCGATCAGGCCGGCCTCCGCGAGCAGCGGGGCGTCGAAGAGTTCGGCGAGCCCGTCGGCGGCGAGCCGCAGTCCGGCCCGGGCGGGGGCGGCGCGGTCGGGGCGGGGGCCGCGGCCCCAGTCCGGCGGGAGGTCGGTGCGGCCGGCGCCGGTGAGGACGGCGTGCAGCAGGGCGTGCCGGGCGCCGGGCTGGAGCCGGACGTCGTCGGGCAGCAGCCGGGCCGCGCGGACCACCTGGTTGTCCAGGAACGGCGCGTGCAGCCGCTGGCCGGGCTGCTCGGCGGCGTGGACCAGCGTGCGGAAGGAGCGCGCATGCCGGTGGAGCGCGTGTCTGGCCCGACGCGCGCCCGGGTTCTCGGCGGGCGCCGGTTCGCGCGCCGCCAGGCGCAGCCGCAGGGCGACGGCGGAGAGCGCCTCGTCCGAGAGCCAGCGGGCCGCCGGGCCGGGGACGCACCAGGCCAGGTCGCCGGCGGAGCGGGCGCCCGCCGTGCCGCGCTCGTCCTCGATGTGCCGGACCGTCAGCCTGACCGCCGCGTCGTCGAGCGCGTCGGCGTAGCGGATCCGGGAGAGCCGGTGGGCGGCGCGGACCACGGTGAGCGGGGTGCGCAGCGCGCCCGCCAGCACGCCCACCGCCGCCCGGTCGGCACCGGCCAGCGCGGCGACCGGGGGCAGCAGTTCGCGCGGGCGGCCGGCCCGGATCAGGTCGGCGAGCCGGGCGGGGTGCCCGTCCAGGACCTGGCGGGCGCCGTAGCCGGTCAGGTGGTCGGTGCCGCCGGCGTCGAAGCGGGCCTCGGCGCGGGCGGCGGCGACCAGTTCGGGGCCGGGCTCGTCGGTGAGCCGGCCGGCCCGCGGGTCGGCGCCCGGGCCGGCGTACGGAAGGGTGCCGGGGCCGGGGGCGAGCACGGTGTGCCGCAGCCGGGGGGTGTCGGGGGCGAGTGCGAGGGTGACCGGGCCGTCGGTCTCGTCGAGGGTGACGGCGGCCAACCGCTCCGGCCCCGGCTGTTCCCGGACCGCCGGGCGGGCCCAGGAGCCCTTCACGGCGCCGGTCCTGGCGCCCCCGCGCACGGCCGGCAGGCGTTCACCGCCACCCGGGGCGGCGGGGGCGAGCGGGACGGCGGCGGCGAGCAGGGCCACGGTCGCGGAGGCCGTCCCGTACGAGAGGTCGACGCCCAGCCGGGCCCGTCCGGCGTCGTCGGGGCCGGGCCCGGTGGTACGGACCCGGGAGCGGACGGATTCCAGCAGGGCCCTGGTGAGTTCGCGGACGGCCGGCGCCTCGCCGCGCGGCGGCGGGCCGCCCCCGGGCTCGTCGTAGGCGGCGAGGTAGGGACGGCCGCCGCGGACCGCCAGCGCGTGGCCGGGCGGGACGCGCTGCACCCCGAGGTAGGGCGTCCCGGTGCCGAGCGCCTCCGGCGACTCGGGGCAGGCGAGCCGGGCGGCGAGGTGGCCGGTGTCGAGGGGTGCGCCGATCAGGTCGGCGAGCGGGAGGGCGGCGGTGGCGTACGCGGTGCCGCCGCACCAGGGGGTGTGGAAGACGGGCCGGGCCCCGGCCAGGTCGGTGAGCAGCACGGTGGAGCGGGTGCCGCTGCGCAGCACGACGGTGTGGCTGCCGGGCCAGGCGGTGAGGTGGCGGACGGCGCCGCCGCGGGCGGCGGCGAGGCCGGCGGCGAGTTCGGCGTCGGAGGCGCCGCAGTGGCCGAGGACGGCGAGCCGGATGGTGGCGGGGGTGTCGTCGGCCGGATCGGGGCCGCCGGAGCCGGTGGTGACGATCGCCGGGGCACCGGGGCGGAGCGTGACCAGGCGGATCTCCTCGGGCCGCCAGTCACCGACCGCCCAGAGCGGGTTGGGGCCGGTCCAGAGGGGGCGCGCGGCGATCGGTGTCACCAGGGCGAGTGCTTCGTGCGCCGGTGTGCCCGCCCGGGGCACGCCCGTGCTCCAGCCCGTCAGCCACCGCATCGCGCCTCCACCGGACGAGGACCTGCACCGCGTGGCGCACCCGCCACCGGGCCGCCTCCCGCCGGCCCGTGGCACGCTGCGGCGGCTGCCCGCCGCGATCCGGCGCACCGTCAGGAGACATGGTGCCACCGGTCGGACGCCCGGCGACCGGAGTTCTGGTTTCCGGTCCGCCGCGCCCGGCCCGGCCCACCGGCCCGGGGAGCGTCCTCGGCGGGTACCCGGAGGGCGGGCCGGGCCTCCCCCTCCTCGGCCCGGACCGCCGGGGCGACAACTCTTGTCATGCCCATCGCGAAATGGCTGAAAGGCATCGCCCGGTCCGGGAGGGCATCCGCATGCCCTCCCGGACTTCGCCACCACCCGCGGGGATTGAGGCGGCGGCATCCCCCGGCCCGCCGGGTCCTCGACGACGGGCCGACCCACGACCACCAGCGAATCGCCGACCAGCCGGTCGGGCCAGGGGGCACGGCCGGGCGCACATGGACACGGGACCGGAGCACAACGCTCCGGCGCGCGGCCGACCCGCACCGGTCCGGCCACCGGCGGGCGGTCCGGACCAACTCCGCCGCGGCGCGCGCCGACCACCGGCGGGTGCGCGATCCCGCCATCCGGAATGCGGCCTCTTAACCGTCGGAACGCGTCCGACTACTCTAGGTACAGCAGCTACGGCCCGGTGCCGCCCGGGCCCCGCGCACAAGGCCGCAGGAGGTGCCGCCGCCACCATGACCGTCAGCCCACGAGGACCGAACGAACGGCTCGGCACGCTCCTGACCCTCGCCCAGATCAGCAACGCCGGGCTGGCCCGAAGGGTCAACGACCTCGGCGCACAGCGCGGGTTGACGCTCCGCTACGACAAGACCTCGGTGGCCCGCTGGGTCAGCAAGGGCATGGTCCCGCAGGGCCCGGTCCCGCATCTGATCGCCACCGCGATCGGCGGCAAGCTCGGCCGACCGGTGCCGCTGGAGGAGATCGGCCTCGGTGACACCGACCCGGCGCCCGAACTCGGCCTGGCCTTTCCGCGCGAGGTCTCCGAGGCCGTCCGCTCCGCCACCGACCTCTGGCGGGTCGACCTCGACCTGCGGCGCGGCCCGGGTGGCGGCCGCTGGAGCGACAGCCTGGCCGGCACCTTCTCGGTGGCGGCCTACGCGACGCCCGTCTCACGCTGGCTGATCACCCCGGCGGACGGCTCGGTGGCCCGTGAGGCGCCGCGCGCGCCCGCCGAGCCGGGCTCGTACCGGGTCGGCCACTCGGACGCCGCCAAGCTCCGCGAGGCCGCCCAGGAGGCCCGCCGCTGGGACTCCAAGTACGGTGGCGGGGACTGGCGTTCCTCGATGGTGCCGGAGTGCCTGCGGGTGGAGGCGGCGCCGCTGCTGCTGGCCTCCTACAGCGACACGGTCGGCCGGGCACTGTTCGGCGCGACGGCCGAACTGACCAGGCTGGCCGGGTGGATGGCGTTCGACACCGGCCAGCACGAGGCGGCCCAGCGCTACTACATCCAGGCGCTGCGGCTCGCCCGCGCCGCCGCCGATGTCCCGCTCGGCGGCTATGTGCTGGCCTCGATGAGCCTGCAGGCCGGCTACCGCGGCTTCGCCGAGGAGGCGGTGGACCTCGCACAGGCCGCCCTGGAGCGGAACCGGGGGCTGGCCACCACCCGCACCATGAGCTTCTTCCACCTGGTGGAGGCGCGGGCCCAGGCCAAGGCCCGCAACGCGGCGGCGTGTGCGACGGCGCTCGGCGCGGCGGAGAGCGCACTCGAACGGGCTCGCGCCGGGGATCCCGATCCGGCGTGGATCGACTTCTACGCCTACGACCGGCTCGCCGCCGACGCCGCCGAGTGCTTCCGCGACCTCGGAGTGCCTTCCAAGGTCCGCCAGTTCACCCGGGAGGCGCTGGCCAGGCCCACCGAGGGCTTCGTCCGATCACACGGCCTGCGGCTGGTGGTCTCCGCCATGGCGGAGGCCGAGGCCGGCAACCTGGACGCCGCGGTCGCCGCCGGCGAGCGCGCCGTCGAGGTGGCCGGCCGGATCTCCTCCCAGCGCAGCCGCGAGTACGTGGTCGAGATGCTCCGCCGCCTCGAACCCTTCCAGGGTGAACGCCGGGTACGGGAGTTGACCGAACGGGCCCGCTCGATCCTGGTCGCCCCGGCGTGACGCCCGGCCGGCCGGACCGTGGAGCCCGGACGCGGGGCCGGGACGCGGGCGCCTGACGGTAATTCGGATGCACCGACGGGAGAGGCCTGGCTATGGTCTCTCTCGTCCAGGTGCGCAGGCAGAGGTTACTTCCACTGTCAATGGGCGGGTTCGAGTCCCGTCACCGGCTCCGGGCCGGTGTAGCTCAGTCGGTAGAGCGGCTGTGTACCTCAGCCGCCTTCGATCTCTGGACACCCATACGTGAACACCCATATCTGAACAGATTTCCGCACCTCCCGGTGCGTCGGCAGCGGTTACTCCGTGGAGTGCCCCCAGCGGGGCACGTAGAAGCGACCAACAACACCGCCGCCATCCTGATCTCGGGAGGCACGGCGCCGGGGTGCCCGGTGCGCAGGCGGGGGTTACTTCCGGATCTTGCGGTTCCGGGTTCGAGTCCCGGGCGGGCCGTGCGCGAGCACGACCGCTAGCTCAATCGGACAGAGCACAAGGCATAAACCCCCACCGACGTCGGCCGTCCGGCCGGCACGATCTCGGGCACCCCTTCTTCGCCCTGCCTCCCGCGCGTTCCACCAGCCACCAGGGGGCCCACCATGTCGCGTTTCAACGTCCGCACGACCAAGCCGGGTCCGAGTTCGCCCGTGACCACCACCAGCCGGCGCACGGCCAACCACAACGGCGGCACCGGCCACGTCCGGGACTGGAAGTCCGAGCTCTTCCTGCTGGCCGTCGCCAACCTGGTGGGGCAGGACACCTTCTACGAGCACGGTGGCACCCGCGACGACCGCTACACCGCGCTGGTACGCGAGCTTGCCGTGAGCGACCCGGAGTGGACCCTCGGCCTGCTGCGCTGGCTGCGCCACGAGGCGCGGCTGCGGACGGCCGCGCTGGTCGGCGCCGCCGAGTTCACCCGGGCCCGGCTGGACGCCGGGGCGCACGGCTTCTCCCGGCAGGCCGTCGACGCGGTGCTCCAGCGCGCGGACGAGCCCGGCGAGCTGCTCGCCTACTGGACCTCCCGCTACGGCCGCGCGCTGCCCAAGCCGCTCAAGCGCGGGGTCGCGGACGCCGTGCGCCGGCTCTACGACGGCCGGGCGCTGCTCAAGTACGACACCGCGACCAAGGGTTACCGCTTCGGCGACGTACTGGAACTGACCCACCCCGCGCCCGACCCGGCCAAGCCGTGGCAGGGCGGGCTGTTCGCCTACGCCCTGGACCGCCGGCACCGGCCGGACGAGGCCGTTCCGCCCTCCTCCGACCGGCTGCTGACGGCCAACCGCGAGCTGCTCGCGCTGCCCGTCGCCGAGCGGCGGGCAGCGGTGACGGCCGAGGGCGGCGCCGAGCGGCTGGCCGCGGCCGGGCTGACCTGGGAGGCGCTGGCCGGGTGGCTGCAGGGCCCGATGGACGCGGCCGTCTGGGAGGCGGTCATCCCCTCGATGGGCTCGATGGCGCTGGTCCGCAACCTGCGCAACTTCGACCGGGCCGGGGTCTCGGACGAGGCCGCCGAGCAGGTCGCGCGGCGGATCGGCGACCAGGGCGAGGTGCACCGCTCCCGGCAGTTCCCGTTCCGCTATCTCGCCGCGTACCGGCACGCGCCGTCGCTGCGGTGGGGCCACGCGCTGGAGACGGCGCTCTCCCACTCGCTCGCCAACGTGCCCGCGCTGGCCGGCCGGACGCTGATCCTGGTGGACCGTTCGGGCTCGATGTTCGACCGGCCCAGCCAGCAGACCCTGCTCAACCGGGCCGACTCGGCGGCGATCTTCGGCACCGCGCTGAAGGTCCGGGCCGCCGCGGCCGACCTGGTCGAGTTCGGCACCACCAGCCGGGTCGTCGAGGTGCGGCCCGGTGAGGCCGTGCTGCGGGTGCTGGAGCGCTTCGGCGACCTCGGCGGCACCGCCACCGCCGAAGCCGTCCGCGCCCACTACCGGGGCCACGACCGGGTCGTGGTCATCACCGACGAGCAGACCGACCCGGGCCACCGGGGCGGCGACCCGCTGACCGCCGTCCCGGCCCACGTGCCCGTCTACACCTGGAACCTGGCCGGCTACGCCCCCGGCCACGGCCCGAGCGGCTCGGCGAACCGGCACACCTTCGGCGGACTCGGCGACGCCGCGTTCCGGCTCATCCCGCTGCTGGAGGCCGGGGAGTCGGCCGGCTGGCCCTGGGAGCGGTAGGGCCCGGTCCCGTGGGTCCCGCCGGACCGGAGCGCGGTCCCGGCGAAGCTCCGCAGGACCGGCCACCAGGCCCCCTCGACCGGCACCGCCCGCCGTGGCAGCATCGGCGGCGCCGGCCCCAAGGAGGGCCGGTGCCGGGCGAATCGAGGAGCGAACGGTGGCGTACGACTTCGACGTGCTGGTGGTGGGCGGCGGGATCGTCGGGCTCTCCACGGCGTACGCGCTGACCCGGGCCAGGCCCGGGCTGCGGCTGGCGGTGCTGGAGAAGGAGGCCGGCTTCGCCGCGCACCAGACCGGCCGCAACAGCGGGGTCATCCACAGCGGCGTCTACTACCGGCCGGGCTCGCTCAAGGCCCGGTACGCCGTCGCGGGCGCCGCCGAGATGGTGGAGTTCTGCCGCGACCACGGCATCCCGCACGAGGTGACCGGCAAGCTGATCGTGGCCACCGACCGGGCCGAGCTGCCCCGGCTGCGGGCACTGGCCGAGCGCGGACGGGAGAACGGCATCCCGGTCACCGAGCTGGACGGCGGCGGCATCGCGGCGTACGAGCCGCAGGTCACCGGCCTCGCCGGGCTGCACATCGGCACCACCGGCATCTGCGACTACCCGGCGGTCGCCGGCACCTACGCCCGGCTGGCCCGCGAGGCGGGCGCGGTGCTCAGGCCCGGTACCGAGCTGCGGGCGGTCGCCCGGCGGGCGGACGGGGTGACCGTGCAGACGTCCGCCGGAGAGCTGCGCTGCCAGGTGCTGGTCAACTGCGCGGGCCTGCACAGCGACCGGATCGCCCGGCTCGCGGGCGACGACCCCGGGGTGCGGATCGTGCCGTTCCGCGGCGAGTACTACGAACTCACCAAGGAGCGCCGGGAGCTGGTGCGCGGCCTGGTCTACCCGGTACCGGACCCGGCCTTCCCCTTCCTCGGGGTGCACCTGACCCGGGGCATCCACGGCGACGTGCACGTCGGCCCCAACGCCGTCCCCGCGCTGGCCCGCGAAGGGTACGACTGGCGTACGGTGCGCCCGCGCGACCTGGCCGGAACGATCGCCTTCCCCGGCACCTGGCAGATCGCCCGCCGGCACTGGCGGTACGAGGTCGGCGAACTGCGCCGCTCGCTGTCCAAGCGGGCGTTCACCGCCGCCGTGCGGCGGCTGCTGCCCGCCGTCACCGCCGAGGACCTCGTCCCGGCCGCGGCCGGGGTCCGGGCCCAGGCGGTGGCCCGGGACGGCTCGCTGCTGGACGACTTCGCCTTCGCCGGCTTCGATCCCGAGGATCCGCGCTCCGCCCGCCGGCTGGTGCACGTGCTGAACGCACCCTCCCCCGCCGCCACCGCCTCGCTGCCGATCGGCCGCGAGGTGGCCCGCCGGGCGCTCGCCGCGCTGGAGGCCGGCGGCTGACCGACCGGCGCGGGGAAGGACGGCGCAGGGGACCGGTGCGGGAAAGCGGCCCCCGGAGGCGGTGCGGGGTGCGTCACAGGCTCTGCGGACCGCCCCCGGCGGCCCCGTAGACTCGGGGAATTGTGACTGCCACCGCCCCGATCCCCCAGCAATCGCCCTCCGCCCGGCTCTCCGCCGCGCCCGCCGGCTACCCCGCGCCGATGTACCCGCACCGGGCCACCGAGGCCCAGCACAGCGAGCGGCGCATCCGCAGCTTCCAGCCGCGCCGGGGCCGGATGACCAACGCCCAGGCGGGCGCGCTGGACCGGGGCTGGGAGCGGCACGGCATCGCGATCGACGGCAGCCCGCTCGACCTGCGCGAACTCTTCGGCGGCCGGCCGGTCACCCTGGAGATCGGCTTCGGCATGGGCGAGACCACCGCCGCGATGGCCGCCGCCGACCCGGGCATGGGCATCCTCGCCGCCGACGTCCACACCCCGGGCCACGGCAACCTGCTCGGCATGCTGGAGCGCGACGGCTCGGAGAACGTCCGGGCGGCCGCCGGCGACGCCGTCATACTCCTGCGCGACATGCTCCCCGACGCCTCGCTGGCCGGGCTGCGCGTCTACTTCGCCGACCCGTGGCCCAAGCCCAAGCACCACAAACGCCGACTGGTCCAGCCGTCCTTCCTGGACCTGGTGCTGCCCCGGCTGGCACCCGGCGCGCTGGTGCACTGCGCCACCGACTGGGAGCCGTACGCCGAGCAGATGCTCGCCGTGCTCTCCGCCTCGCCCGAGCTGGAGAACCTGCACCCCGAGGGCGACGGCACCGGCTGGCTGGAGCCCGCCGACCACCCGGACGGCAGCGTCCCCGGCTATGCGCCCCGGCCCGACTGGCGGCCGGTCACCAAATTCGAGCGGGCCGGCCTCGCCAAGGGCCACGTGGTGCACGACCTGCTGTTCCGCCGCCGCTGAACCACGGGCGGCGTTCGACCGGCGGCCCCCGCGGTGACCGCGGGGGCCGGGTCCGGCGGGATACGTCGTTCCGGATCCTCCCTGCGGACCCGTACCGTGGCCTACCCTGTGCCGGGTGAGCAGCCCGTCCGGCGGCGGGTACCGGACCTCGGTCCAGGCCTCCGCCGACGACCGAGAGATGCCCACGCGTACCGTCGGCACCCGCGCCATCCCGGGGCCCCGGAGACGCCGGGCCCGCTTGCTGGTGCCCTGGCCGGCCTTCCCCGCTCCGCCGGCCGCCGGCCCGTCCCCGGACCTCGCCGGCCCGGCACGTCCGGTGCGCTCGGTCGCGCTCTCCTCGGTCACCGCCACCACCGTCCTGACCCTGATCGGCTGCGGTGTGCTGATCCTGCACCTGGTACGCCGCCAGACCGGCACCACCGGGCTGCTGGTCGGCCTGGGCCTGGCGACCGTCCCGCTCCCCTTCGTGCTCGGCGGCCTCGCCTGGCTCAACCAGACCGCCCGGGTGGCGCTGCGCCACACCGTGTTCTGCCTCGGCTGGGGCGCGTTCGCGGCGACCACCGTGGCGATCCTCGCCAACGGCTGGACCAGCAGCTATCTGACCGCCCACCAGGGCAGCCTGGGCGAGGTGCTGGGCGCCGACATCGTCACCCCGGTGATCGAGGAGAGCGCCAAGGGCGCCGCCCTGCTCGTCCTGCTGCTGCCACTCGCGCCGCGGCTCCGGTGTCGCGGCGACCGTACCGGGCGCCCGGGCGCGACCGTCCTGCGGGCGCTGCCCGGCGGCCGGCACCCCCGGGCGTCCGCCGGCCGCCCGCACGGCCGGTACCGGCCACGGCTGCGCCCCTGTCCGCGCCCGCTGCCGTATCCGCACCCCGGCCCGCCGGGCCGGGACCGCCTCCGGGCCCGGTCCCGGCCGCGCACGCTGGCCGCCGGGGTCGTCCTCGGCGGGACCACCGCCTGCGGCTTCGCCTTCACCGAGAACGTGCTCTACCTGGGCCGGGCCTTCACCAGCGACCAGCAGCAGCGGCTGGACAGCATCGGCCTCGGCGAGACGCCCAGCCTGCGGGACTTCGACAGCACCGTGCAGACCTTCGTCCTGCGCGGCCTGCTCTCCCCCTTCGCCCACCCGCTGTTCACCGCGCTGACCGGGCTGGGGCTGGCCGTCACCCTCACCACCGCCCGCCACTGGCTGGCCCGGCTGGCCGCGCCGACCGGGCTGCTGCTGGCGATGACCCTGCACGGTGTCTGGAACGCCGCCGCCGACCTCGGCACCCACGGCTTCCTGCTGGTGTACGGGGTGCTGATGGTGCCCTGCTTCGCCGCGCTGGTCTGCTTCGCCGCCTGGGCCAGGGCCCGGACGGCCCGGCACGCCGTCCGCCGCGCGAAGCGCTGATCCGGGGCCGGGGAAGAAGCGATTTCCCATCCAGGCGACTTCCCCGTATTGTTGTGTTTACCGACGCGGGGTGGAGCAGCTCGGTAGCTCGCTGGGCTCATAACCCAGAGGTCGCAGGTTCAAATCCTGTCCCCGCTACTCAGTAGCCGAAAGGCCCGGAGGATCAGTCCTCCGGGCCTTTCGCGTTCCCGGCCTCATGGAGGCCACGGTCAGGGCACGAAGCGGTAACGCCAAGAGATTCCAAGATCCGGCAAATGGCGGCTCAAGCATACTGAGGAGAACTTCACCCGTTCGGCTGCGCTCCGTCGCGCCGGGTTAGGAAACTCCCATGCTGTCGAAGCGCCTTGCCAGCACTGCCGCGATCTGTCTGCTCCTCGCAGCGGGCACGGCCGCCTGTGGCGACAACAAGGACAAGGCCTCCGCCACCCCCAAGCTCGACACCGAGAAGCTGAGCGCCCAGGAGATCGAGAAGCAGGCCAAGGACGCGCTGGCCGGCGCCTCCTCCGTCAAGATCGTCGGCAATGTGGTCGACGGCGACGGGAAGATGGAGATCAGCCTGGCCCTCGACACCAAGGGCCAGTGCACCGGCTCGCTGAGCATGCCGGGCACCGGCAAGTTCGAGATCATCAGCGACGGCAAGGAGACCTACCTGAAGCCCGACAAGGACTTCTGGACGGCCGTCGCCGGCCCGGCCGGCGAAAAGGCCGCCGAGCTGTTCAAGGGCCGCTACCTGTCGGGCTTCCAGGGCGACCCGGACATGAAGGAGCTGACCACGGTCTGCAACCTCAAGGAGCTGAGCAAGAAGATCGTCGAGGACGACAGCAAGAAGAGCACGGTCGCCAAGGGCTCGGCCGGCACCGTGAACGGCGTCAAGACCTTCAGCCTCAAGTCGACCGGTCCGGACGGCCAGCAGGCGACCATCCACGTCGCCACCGAGGGCAAGTTCTACCCGGTGCGGGTCGAGCAGAACAAGGGCACGGAGACCGGTCAGACGGACTTCACCGACTTCGACAAGCCGCTCATCGTCCAGGCCCCGCCGGCCGACAACGTGATCGACTTCTCCAAGTTCAAGGACGAGCTCAAGAGCGCCTGAGCGGCGGCCGCGAATAATCCGTTGCCCTCCTTCCGGTGAGCTGCCTAAGGTGGTCGCACACTGAAAGGAGGTGATCCTGAGTTGAGTACCGTCAGGATGTGTGAGGTGGCTGCTCGCTAGAGCCGCCCCTGCCTGCGCAGGGTGGGGCCCCAGGCCTCCGGCAGGCGAAATCCCAAGCAGTCACCCGGCCCGTGGGCTCACCGGAACATCCCCGGTGCCTCGGCGCCCGGCCCGTCACACGGCCCGGCGCGGAGGAGCAGCCCACGGGCCGTCCGCGTTCCCGGAGCGTCTCCCGAGGCGTTTCCGGCCGTGCGCCCGTCGCACCGTCCGCGTTCCCGTCCCCCCGCCACGGCGCTAGAGTCGGCCCGGATTCCGGGGCGGGTCGGTACGCACACAGGGGGTAGGCGATGGCGCGGACGCGACGGGGCGGAAGCGCGGCGATGCTGCGCACGGCACAGCGGACCGCGGCCGGAACGCTGCTCGGGGTGGGGGTGCTCGGGCTGCTGCTGTTCTCGCTCGGCCGGGAGCAGGCCTGGCAGGCGCTCGGCGGCGGACTGGTGATCTCCGGCGCCTCGGCGGTGCTCGGCGGCGCGCTGGGCTTCCTGTTCGGGGTACCCCGGGTGCGGGGCGGGACCGGAGCGGGCGAGCCGCAGGGCTCCTACGCGCCGAACACCAATCTGGAGCAGGTCTCGGACTGGCTGACCAAGGTGCTGCTCGGCGTCGGGCTGACCCAGCTGGGCTCGCTCGGCGAGCGGCTGCACCAGGTCGGTACGGCGCTGGCGCCCGCGCTGGGCGGCGAGCAGGGCGCGGTGCCGTTCGCGGCGGCGCTGGTCCTGTACTTCCTGGTGCTCGGCTTCCCGGCCGGCTGGCTGGTGACGCGGTTGACGCTGCCGCAGGTGCTCTCCGACGCCGATCAGGCGCTGGACCTCTTCCTGGCCGGCCAGGACCGGGACCGCCGGGGCGACAAGGTCGGCGCGGACGATCTGCGGGTACGGGCGATGCAGCACCTGGGGCTGCTGGGCGGCAGCGCGGACCAGGGCGACCGGCTGAGCCGGCAGCTGCCGGCCGGCGCGGCGGCCGGGCCGGAGAACGTGGTGGCCGAGGTCCGCTCGACGGCGCGGCGCTCGGCGCTGACGGCGGACCAGGTGCGGGAGCTGTTCGCGGACGGCTCCGAGGCCCAGCGGCTGCAGGCCCTGGCGCTGATGCAGGGCGACCCCGCGCTGGCCGACCTGCCGAGCGTGCTGGACGCGATCGAGCGGCCGCGCTCCGGTTTCGAGCAGTACCACGCGCTGCTGGCGGCCCGCGGCCTGCTCTCCCGGCTGCCCGCCGCCGGGGCACAGCGGCTGCGCGACGCGGTGGCCGGGCGGCTGGTGGCACCGGACGGCATCCCGTACGGGTCGGACCGCAGCTGGCTGGCGGAGAAGATACTGTCCCGCCTGGAGTCCGCGGTGTTCCTCCCCCAGCAGGCCGGCCCGGCGGAGCGGTCGCAGGCCCGGCAGGATCCGTAGCGAACGCCGCCGGACGGTGATCAGACGGTGAAGCGCAGTTCGGGGCGGTCCCAGCCGATCGGGGGGCGGGCGGGGAAGGTGCCGACGCGTTCGGCGCCCATCCTTCGGTAGAACTGCTCGGCGGGCGGGTGGGAGACCACGCGAACGCCGGTCACGCCCGCCTCCCGGGCGCGGCCGAGCATGTGCCCGATGAGCACCCGCCCGATGCCGAGGCCCTGCGCCTCGTCGGCGACGAACATCAGGTCCAGCTCCGGCGGGTCGAGGATCAGTGCGTAGAAGCCGAGCAGCCGGTCGCCCTGGGCGCCCGCGGCGAGGAAGACCTCGTGCTGGGCGAGGTACTCGGGCGTCACCCGGTAGCCGGCGATCATCGCGGCGTACTCGCCGTGATAGGTGCTGGAGGCCTGGATCAGCCCGGTGAGCCGCTCGGCGTCCGCCGCCCCGGCCCGCTTGATCATCGTCTCGGTCATGGCGATGAGTATAGGACCGAAGGCCACTACTGACCATTACCTTCCCTGGTCACGGCGCCTGCGGTGATCTGCCGCCCGCAGGACGAGGACACGCCGGGTGAGGCCGTCCCCGGGGCGCGGGAAGCGGTCGATCTCACTGCTGATCCGGCGCTCACCGAGGGCGTGGCGCAGGGCGTCGAGGTGGGGGCAGCGGCGGCCGCGGCCGTCGTGCAGGGGGTGGACCCGGACTTCGCCGTCGGGCGCGGTCACCCGGACCAGTTCGGTCAGCGCGGCCACCTGCCGAGCGGGGCCGAAGCGTTCGGGGTAGGCGAAGAGCAGGTACCCGCTGAGGGTGAGGGCGAAGGTGCCGTCCGTGAAGGGCAGCCGGGGCAGTTCGGCGGCCACGTACTGCTGCGGGTGGGCGGCGGCGTCGGCGGTGAACAGCCGGCAGGCCCGGTCCCAGCTGCGCAGATAGCGGTCGTACGGGCGGTGGAGCGGCCTCGGGTACAGCTCGGGGCGGGCGGCCATCGCGGCGGCCATCGACGCCCGGGCGGCCCGGGCGGCCGCCGCGACCTCGGGGCCGGGCCGGGCGTACGCCGGGTCGGCGGCGATCACCCGGCAGCCCAGCCCGCGAGCCTCGGCGGCCAGACCGGAGGCGCCACCGGGGCAGTCGAGCAGCGGCCCGGGGAGGGCGGCGAGCCGGGCTCGGGTGAGGCCGAAGAGCCCGCAGTACTCGTCCAGCGGGCGGGAGGTGATCAGGATTCCGGCGGCGGCGGGGTCGGTGGACCTCCGCGGGTCGGCGAGGTCGGCCGGGTCGGGGAGCTCGGCGGCGGCCACCCGGCCATCCGAACACGGCCCGGCCCCGTCCGCATCCGGGGGACCGGGCACGAACGGGGCCGGGCGGCTCCGGGGTGGCGGCAGCGGGCCGGGCGGCCTGCCGGCGAGGCGGGCTCAGCGGCCGAGCAGGCCCCGGACGGCGAGCCGGTTGACGTTGGTCAGGCCGCGCACCAGCTGCGGGGTGAGGAAGACGAACAGCAGCCCGAGCAGCGAGACCCCGGCGATCTGCAGCGGCGACTGGACGTAGTAGACGTGCTCGACGCCGTGGCTGTCGTAGAAGTTGAAAAGCCGGTAGCCGGGCCAGTCGGTGTAGGTCGGGAAGACCCAGTGGTAGAGCGGGTAGAGCGTCAGGGACCAGCCGACCAGCAGGAACACCAGCGACATCGTGAAGCTGAAGACCGCCCACGGCAGCATCACCACCTGGTACAGCACGGCCTTCCACCCGGCCGCGTCCGCCAGCCGCGCGGTGACGGCGCCCCAGCTGCCCGGCCGGGCACGCCGCACCGGCGCCGGGCCCGGCACGTCCAGGGCCAGCATGCTGAGCGTCCGGGCCCGCTCCAGCCGGCCGAAGCCGCGGGCGCCGCTGGTCAGCGCGGCCAGCACCGGCAGGCCGAGGACGGTGACGAAGGTTCCCAGGCCCAGGGCGAAGAGCGTGACGGCGAAGGCGAAGCCCACGATGGCGACCGGCAGTCCGCTGAGCGTGAAGCCGATCTCCTTGTAGGTGTAGGAGGAGAACGGCGCCCGCCAGACGTACGGCGGCTCCTCGGTCCGGCGGGCCCGGGCGGGCCGGTGCTTCGGGTCGGCCTCGTCGGTGCCGTAGGTCCCGTAGGTGTCGCCGGAACCGTGGGAGTCGCGGCTGTCCTCGCGGTCGTACGCACCGCGCTGCATGCTGTGGCTGCTGCTCATGGCCGGGCCTCGGTCCTCGGTTCTGTGGTGGGGGCGTGTCCTGCTGACTCCTCAACCCTGTCAAAGCGCGGGCCCGGTGGACATCCGGCCCCCCGCCGAACAAGGGGTGGGGTTAACCCCCCGCCCGCTGCCCCGCCCCGGTCCCGGCCCCCGCCCACTCGTCCGCCGGCAGGGAGTACTGGAAGGAGTCGTACCAGGTGTCCCGCAGGTGGAGGTCGTGCCGGATCCGGCCCTCCAGCTGGAACCCGGCCCGGGTGAGCACCCGGCTGGAGGCGGTGTTGTCGACGTCGACCCGGGCGGCCAGCCGGTGCACGCCGAGCGTCCCGAACGCGAGGTCGCAGAGCAGCCCGGTGATCTCGCCCGCGTAGCCGTGACCCCAGGTGTCGGGGCGCAGCGCGTAGCCGAGGACTGCGGAGCGGTGCTCCCCGAGGGTGAGGGCGGCGCTGCCGATCGGGGCGCCCCCGTCGGCGGGGTCGGCGGAGTCGGTGCCGTCCGCGCGCAGGGTGACGGCGAGCCGGTAGACCGTGCGTTCGTCCCGCAGGGCCTCCTCCAGGTACTGCGCCACCTGATCGGCACAGCTCTCCCGGTCGTACGGTCCGAAGGGGAGGTGGCGGGTGGCGACCGGGTCGCCGAAGACGGCGTACAGCGCGTCGATGTCGCCCGGGGTGTGGTGGAACTCGCGAATGGCCAGCCGGGGGCCGGTGAGTCGTACGGGGACCATGTCCGTCGACCCTACTCCGGCCCGGTCCGTCCGGTGGGCGGCCAGCGGCTACCGTCGAGGCTATGGAAGACGAAGACCTGCGGCTCGCCCCGCGCACCAAGGCCGCCGAACTGCTCGCCTGGGCGGAGGCGGAGGGCCGCGCGCCGGTGGCCGAGGAACCGCTGCGGACGGTGCTGGCGCTGCTGGAGCTGGGCGAGGGCAGGATGCACGACGGCTGGCCGGAGCTGACCTCGAACGCCGTGGAGCAGTTGCTCGTCGAGCGGCTCTACCTGTACGTCCAGCCCGCGCCGGAGGAGGATCCGCTGGCGTACGGCGAGGCGGTGCGGCTGCTGATCGACCGCCAGCGGGCGGCGAAGCGGCTGAACGCCAAGCGGCAGGAGCGGCTGCACGCGGAGGCCGAGTGGCAGGGCGAGGTGGCGGCCGGCCTGCTGCGGCGGGCGGACCTGGTGACCTGGCCCCGGCTGTACACGCTGCTGCTGCACGCCTACGGGGTGGACGTCGCGGACGAGGCGGCGGTGCGGGCCTGGCTGGAGGGGTTCCGGGAGCTGGCGGAGGAGGACCGGCTGGCCGCGTTCGCGGCGCTGGAGCCGGCCGGCTGGGTGGACGAGACGGCCGGTGAGGGCTGGGGCCCGGCCCGGGTGCTCACGGTCGGGATGGCCACCGACGGCGCCCGGCGGCTGCTGGAGCAGGGCCTGATGCGGCGCAGCTACCGCAACCTGGCGGAGCTGACCGCGCTCGGCCGGCCGATGCCGGACGAGCTGACCGGGGACTTCGGGGCGTTCGAGGAGGCGGCCGCCGAGGCGGCGCTGGAGCTGGCCGGCCGGTGGACGGTGCCGGGGCTGCCGCGGCTGCTGGTGGCGGAGTTCCCGGACCTGGCGCCGGAGCCGGGGCAGGAGGAGATCGACGCGTACCTGGCCGGGCTGCCCGACGGGGCCTGAGCCCTCCGGGTCCTGGAACGCGGAGGTGCCCCGGCCGCTGCTCGGACCGGGGCGCCTCCGGGGCGTCAGGGGGTGATGCCGCGCTGCTCGAACCAGGTCTCCGGGTCGACCGGGGCCCCGCCGCCGGGGCGGACCTCCAGGTGCAGGTGCGGGCCGGTGACGTTGCCGGTGGCGCCGACCTTGCCGATCTGCTGGCCGGGGACGACCTTGCCGGTGCCCTTGATGATCGAGGAGAGGTGGCAGTACCAGATCTCGGTGCCGTCGGGCAGCGTCTCGACGATCCGGTAGCCGTACGAGCCGGACCAGCCGGCCGAGGTGATGGTGCCCTGGCCGACGGCGTAGACCGGGGTACCGGTGGAGGCCGCGAAGTCCAGGCCGGTGTGCAGGTGGGCCCAGTAGGAGGCGCTCTGGCCGTAGTGGGCGGAGAGGTTGTAGTCGCGCACCGGCAGGTTGATGGCGGCGAGCTTGGCCCTCTCGGCCTCCTCGGCGGCCCGCTTGGCCTCCGCCTGCTGGGCGGCGCGCTTGGCCTCGGCCTCCTGGGCGGCCTGGACGCGGGCGTTCTCCTCGGCGGCGGTGCGCTGGCTGTCGGCCTGCTGCTGGATGCGGGCGGCGAGCGCGAGGCCGGGGTCGGCGGAGAGGGCGACCGGGGTCTCGTCCGGGGCCTCGATGGCCGGCGCGGCGGCCGGGGTGGCGGAGGCGAAGCCGGTGGCGCCGAGGGTGGCGGCCACGGCGGTGACGCCGAGCAGTGGAGCGGTGCCGCGGGCCTGGCGCGGCATCCGGTGCCGGTTGGCGTCGGCGGGCTGCGGGCCGGTCTCGTCCGCGGGGCCGCCGTAGCCGCCCTCGTGGGCGGCGGGCCGCGGGTGGTCGAGCAGCTGGGTGCCGGCGGCGGAGCCGGGCAGGTGTGCCGGAGAGTACGTCGACGCCACGGAGGCGCGCTCCTTTCCTTCCTTCGCGCCTACCGGGTTAGCTGACGGGTTCGGAGCAGGAAGGTCTCCTACGGCTGGGCCTGGGCCCGGCCGATTCACCCCAAGGAACGTGGTTCCCCGGCTCCCTGACCTGCCCGGAGGCGGGTCGTCGGGATTAGGCGACGGCGCACGGTGCCGTCTGGGTACGGCGTTGACAACCGCGCTGCGTTATCAAACGTTAATCCTAGGCGCCCCTGATTCCAAGCCATCCGTTCGGGACAACCGGATACAGCACGGGCACCACGCGACCCGATGGGCGTTTTGGGACGATTGACGACAACTGACACTACCGAACGTGATTGGACGTCAACGAACGACCCCCCATTTGAGTAGTTCTACTCATGTGCGTCCGCTCGGGGCGCCGCCATCCTGACGCCATGAACGCACCGATGCAGTCCCGCACCACGGCCGCATACCACGTCCAGGCCGTGCTCTCCTTCGCCCTGTCCGCCGCCGCCCTCGCGATCGGGATCGCCTACCTCCCGGTCGGGGGGTGGACCAGGGCCTTCCTCGGACTCGGCCTGCTCTACACCGTCACCTCCTCGTTCACCCTGGCCAAGGTGGTCCGGGACAAGCAGGAGACCAGCGAGATCGTCACCCGGGTGGACCAGGCCCGGCTGGAGAAGCTGCTCAGCGAGCACGACCCGTTCAAGGTGGAAGGGATCTGAGCGGGCACCACGGAACGGGCACCTCCGAAGCCGTCGCACATCGATAGCTTGACGGCTAAGGCTATTAGCCGTAGCTTTATGGCTATCGGCAGCACCGCCGATGACACGCCCCGGCGGCCCGAGGAGACCCACGATGTCCGGCATCACCACCCCCACCACCCAGTACCTCGACGTCCCCGGCGGCCGGCTGGCCTTCGACGACACCGGGCGGGGCGACGGCACCCCGGTCGTCCTGCTCCCCGGGATGCTCGACAGCCGGGCCGCGTACCGGCACCTGCGACCGCTGCTGGTGGCCGCCGGCCGCCGGGTGATCACCATGGACCTGCGCGGCTTCGGCGAGTCCTCGATCGCCTGGGACGACTACTCGCCCGCCGCGGTCGCCACCGACGTCATCGCCCTGCTCGACCACCTCGGCATCCGGAGCGCCGTGCTGGCCGGCAACTCGTACACCGGCGCCACCGTGGTCAAGGCCGCCGGGGACGCACCCGAGCGGGTCGCCGGGATCGTCCTGCTGAACGCCTTCGTCGAGAACCCGCCGCCGAACCTGCTGCAGCGCGCCGTGTTCGGCCTGATGGGCCCGCTGCTGACCTACGTCCCCGCCTCCTGGGGCCTCTACCACCGCAAGATGGCGTTCCCGACCGCCAAGCCGGCCGACTTCGACGCCTACGTGGACGGCCTGGTCGCCGCGCTGCGCACGCCCGGCCGCCGGACCGCCGTCCGGGGCCAGCTCCGCGGGGACTCGTCGCCGGTCGGCTGGACCGCCGCGGTGCGGTGCCCGGCGCTGGTCGTGATGGGCGCCAAGGACCCCGACTTCCCGAACCCGGAGCTGGTCGCCGACCGGCAGACGGCCGCGCTCGGGGCCCGCAAGGTGATGATCGAGGGCGCCGGGCACTACCCGATGGCCGACCACCCGCAGGCCACCGCCGACGCGCTGCTGCCCTTCCTCGCCGAACTCTCCTGAGCCCCGGCCCCCGCACCACACGCCCCTGCCCCGCCCCACGAACCCCCGGAGACCGCGCATGCCCCGAGTAGGACTGACCCCCGACCAGGTCGTCGGCCACGCCCTCGCCCTCATCGACGAGCAGGGCCCCGAGGCCCTCACCCTGGCCGCCGTCGCCGGCCGGGCCGGCGTGGCCACCCCCTCGCTGTACAAGCACGTCAGCGGCGGCCTCGCCGAGCTGCGCCGGCTGGTCGCCGTCCGGGTCACCGAGGAACTGGCCGACCGCCTCGCCGAGGCCGCCCTCGGCCGCGGCGGCGACGACGCGGTGGCCGCCGTCCTGCGGGCCTACCACGCCTACGCCACCGAGCATCCGCACCGCTACAACGCGCTGCCGCAGGCCCCCCGGCCGGACGACGACCTGACCCGGGCGGCCGGCCGGCTGGTCGGGGTGATCGTCGCGGTGCTCCGCGAGTACGGGCTGGACGGCCCCGAGGCGATCCACGCCGCCCGCACCGTCCGCTCGGTGGCCCATGGCTTCGCCTCGCTCTCCATCGGCGGTGGCTTCCAGCTCGCGGAGGACCTCTCGGTCACCCAGGACCGTCTGATCGCGGTCCTCACCAGCGGCCTCCGCGACTGGCCGAAGGCCTGACGGGGCCGTCCGCGCGGGGGGCGGACGGCCCCCGCTCCGCGCCACCCCCGACCCGCCCGTTCGCACCCGCACGATGCCCCGGCCCGCGCCCAGCCCGTACCCAGCCCGCGCCCAGCCGGTCCCGTCCGACCGCCCCGCACCGCCCCGCACCGCCCGCCACCTGGCCGATCGGGCCCGAAGGACGTCTGATTGACGCCGTATTGACGGGATATTGACGAGATCCAGTCACTTGGCGAGATCCGTTCACACCTTCGTAGGATCATCACCCTAGAATTCGCGGCGTGACGATGACTCAGTGGTGTGCAACGGCAACCGGCGTAATCGCCGCCCTCGCCCTCGTGGCCGCCGCCCGCTACCGCGCGGTCTCCGCCACCCAGCGCCGCCGCGCCGACCAGCAGCGGCGCGACATCGCCCGGCTGGCGGAGCGGCTCGACGCCGAACTGTCCCGGCGCGGCTCCGAACTGGCCGCCGTCCAGCAGGAGCAGGAGCTCAACGCCTCCACCCAGCGGGCCTTCCTCAGCGTGGCCCGCCGGATCCTCGTCATGGCCCACGACCAGCAGGCCCTGCTGGACGAGATGGAGCGCACCCACGACGACCCGGCGCTGCTGGAAGGCCTGCTCAAGGCGGACCACGCCGCCGCCCAACAGGCCCGGCTCGCCCAGACGCTGGCCGTCCTCTGCGGCGCCAGGGCCGGACGGCACTGGCCCGAGCCCGTCTCCCTGGAGGACGTGGTGCGCGGCGCCCAGTCGCGCATCCTGCCCTTCCAGCGGGTGGTGGTCCGCAGCCGGATCGAGACCGCCGTGGTCGGCGCCGCCGCCGAGGCGCTGATCCACGCCGTGGCCGAGCTGCTGGACAACGCCACCCGCTACTCCCCGCCCAGCACCCAGGTGTTCGTCACCCTCATGCCGGTGCACAACGGCGCCGTCGTCGAGATCGACGACGGCGGCGTCGGCATGCCCGAGCAGGCCGTCGCCAAGGCGGCCTCCGCCCTGGCCGGCGGCACCTCGCTGGAGGTCTCCCGCCTCGGCGAGGTACCGCAGTTGGGTCTCGCGGCGGTCGGCCGGCTCGCCGAGCAGTACGGCTTCCGGGTCACCCTCAGCTCGGCGCCGTCACCGTACGGCGGGGTGCGGGTGGTGGTGCTGCTGCCGAACGCGCTGCTCACCGAACCGCTGCCGCCGACCGTCCCGGGCCTGGGCCCGGACGACCGGGCGTTCACGGCCGGCCCCCGCCAGGCCGTACCTCCCCCGTACCCGTACCCGTCCGTGCACGGCTCCGGGCACGGCTCCGGGCACGGCTCCGGGCACCCGCTACTGGAGACCCCGCCGGCCGGTCCGCTCCCCGAGGCCGGTCCCACCCCGCCGCCCCTGCCCCGCCGGAGCCACCGGCGCGACCGCGGCAACCGCACCGCCCAGGGCACCGCCCCCACGCCCCCGCCCACGCCTCCGTACCGCTCGGCCCGGGAGGCGCAGGCGTTCATGGCGATGTTCCAGGCCGGCACCGCCAGCGGCCGCTCGGCGGTCCAGGCCCGGGTCCAGGCCCAGGCACAGCCCGACCCTTCCCTTCCCGTTTCCCCCCGACTTCCCCAGCGCTCCGGAGAGTTCCATGACCACCACCCCTGATCTCGGCTGGCTGCTCGCCGACATCATCTCCGTCCCCGAGGTCCAGCACGCCGTCGTGGTGTCCAACGACGGCCTGGAGATCGGCCGCAGCGCGGGCATCGTGCGTGAGGACGCCGAGCGGCTCGCCGCCGCCTGCTCGGGCCTGCAGTCCCTGGCCCGCGGGGTCGCCCAGGGCTTCGGCGGCCAGGGCAGCGCCACCCGCCAGATCATCATCGAGTACGGCGGCGGGTACCTCTTCATCGTCGCCGCCGGAGCCGGCGCCCATCTGGCCGTGGTGACCGGCGAGGCCGTGGACGCCGGTCTGGTCGCCTACCAGATGCAGGTCCTGGTCGAACGGATCGGCAGCCACCTCACCAGCCCGCCGCGCGTCGACCACGCGGCGGGGGGACAGCGGTGAGCGGGCCGGTCCGGCCCTATGTGATCACCGGTGGCCGCAGCCGGCCCACCCGGGCCGCACTCGCCATCGAGAGCCTGGTCAGCGCGTTACCCGACCGACCCGAACTCCCCGAGGACGCGCTGCTCAACCGCGAGCACCAGCGCATCCTGGACCTCTGCCGCAGACTGCTCTCGGTCGCCGAGGTCGCCGCCCACCTCGCCCTGCCGCTCGGCGTCGTCAAGGTGCTGGTCGGCGACCTCTGGGACCTCGGCGCCGTCCAGGTGCTCCCACCCGTACCGCAGGCCGAACGCCTGCCCACAACCCTTCTGGAAGAGGTGCTCGTTGGCCTCCGCCAACTCCGCTGAAGCCCCGGCCGACCTGCCCGCCGAGCCGCAGTACCTGCCGTCCTCGGTCCAGGGCGCGGTGAAGATCCTGGTCACCGGCCCGTTCGGGGTGGGCAAGACCACCCTGGTCGGCTCGCTCAGTGAGATCACCCCGCTGCGCACCGAGGAGACCATGACGGCCGCCAGCAGCGGCATCGACGACCTCACCGGGCGCGGCGACAAGACCACCACCACCGTCGCCCTGGACTTCGGCCGGATCACGCTCAACGCCCGGCTCGCCCTGTACCTCTTCGGCACCCCCGGGCAGCAGCGGTTCTGGCCGCTCTGGGACGACCTGTCGCGCGGCGCGCTCGGCGCCATCGCCATGGTCGACCTGCGCCGCCCGGACGAGAGCTTCGACGTGCTCGGCCGGCTGGAGGAGCAGCGCATCCCGTTCGCGGTGGCGGTCAACACCTTCCCTGGCACGCCGAGTTACCCTGAGGACGAGCTGCGCTCCGCCCTCGACCTGCTGCCCGAGGTGCCGATCCTGTACTGCGACGCACGCGACCGGCGGGCCGCCTACGACCTGCTGATCGACTTCGTCGACCATCTGCACTCCACCGCCGTACTGGAGCTCCAGCGATGACAACTCCCGATCCCGGCAGGGCCGTTCCGGCCTCCCCCGGGCCTTCGCAGGCCGGGCCCCCGCCGGGCTGCCCGATGCACGTCGCGGGGGGCGGCGGCATCCCCGCGGGAGTCCCGCCCACCCCGCTGTACGGCGCCGCCGTCGCCGACGACCCGCACGGCCACTACTCCCGGATGCGCGCCCGGTACGGCCCGGTCGCGCCGATCGAGCTGGAGCCCGGGGTCGAGGCCTGGCTGGTGATCGGCTACGCCGAGCTGCTCGAACTCACCCGCAACGAAGCGCTGTTCTCCAAGGACTCGCGCCGCTGGAAGGTCCCCGCCGAGGGCCGGCTCGCCCCCGACTCACGGCTGCTGCCGATGACCTCGTGGCGGCCCACCCTGCTCAACCTGGACGGCGCCGAGCACCAGCGGCTGCGGGCCGCCGTCGCCGACACCCTCGCCCAGATCGACCACCGCCAGCTGCGCGAGACCACCGAGGCCGCCGCCAACGCCCTGATCGACAGCTGGGGACCGGACGGCACCGCCGACCTGATCGCCCAGTACGCCCGCCGGCTGCCGCTGCTGGTCTTCACCCAGCTGCTCGGCCTGCCCGCCGAGGCCGGCCCCCATCTCATCGAGCTGATCAGCCACTTCGTGGACAGCAGCAGGGACTCGGTGCGGGCCAACGCGGAGTTCCAGGCGCTCCTGGTCGACCTGGTCCGGCGCCGCCGCGCCACACCCGGCGCCGACCTCACCTCCTGGCTGCTGGCCCACCCGGCCGCGCTGACCGACGAGGAGGCCGTGCACCACCTGGTGGTGATCCTGGTCGCGGGCAACGAGACCGCCATCAACTGGACCGGCAACACGCTGCGGCTGCTGCTCACCGACCGCCGCTTCCGGGCCACCCTCACCGGCGGCCGGCTCACCGTCGCCGACGCGCTGGAGGAGGTGCTGTGGCGCGACCCGCCGACGCAGAACTTCCCCGGCCGGTGGGCGACCGGCGACACCGTCCTCGGCGGCCAGTACATCAGCGAGGGCGACATGCTCGTCCTCGGCCTGGCCGCGGCCAACGCCGATCCGGCCGCCCAGGGCAACGCGTCCAGCGTGCACGGCGCCCTCGGCGGCAACCGGGCCCATCTGGCGTGGGGCGCCGGCAAGCACGTCTGCCCCGCCCAGCAGCCGGCCCGGATCATCGTCGAGACCGCCGTCGAGACCCTGCTGCACCGCCTGCCGGATCTCCAGCTCGCCGTCCCCGCAGGAGAACTGTCCTGGCGGCCGTCCCCCTGGTCGCGCGCCCTGGTCAGCCTGCCGGTGCTCTACAGCGCCTTCACCCCGCCCCGCCCGCCAGTCCCCGAGAGGCCCGCATGGACACCGCCGACGACCGCCAGCCCGTCAGACTCGACCCCTTCGGACGCGACCAGCACGGCGAGAACGCCCGACTCCGGGAAGCCGGCCCGGCGGTCCTGGTGGAACTCCCTGGCGGGGTGGTGGTCTGGGCGATAACCCACCACGACACCCTCCAGGAACTGCTCGCCGACCCGCGCGTCGGCAAGAACCCGCAGCTCTGGAGCACCTTCACCGAGAACCGCCTGCCCCAGGGCTGGCCACTGCTGAACTTCGTCACCGTGCCGGGCATGGTCACCGCCGACGGCGAGGACCACCGGCGGCTGCGCGGCCTGGTCAGCCAGGCGTTCACCCCGCGCCGGATTGCCGAGCTCCAGCCCGCCGTCGAGGCCAGGACCACCGCGCTGCTCGACCAGGTCGCCCTTCTGGAAGGCGACTTCGACCTGCGCGAGCACTTCGCCTACCCGCTGCCGATGCAGGTCATCGGCGAGCTGCTGGGCCTGCCGCCGAAGCAGCAGGACGAGCTGCACGAGCTGTCCGACACCATGGTCTCCAGCTCGGCAACCCCCGCCGCCGCCGTCGCCGCCCAGCAGGGCCTCCAGGCGCTGCTCGCCGGGCTGGTCGAGGCCAAGCGCGCCCGGCCCGGCGACGACCTCACCACCGACCTGATCGCCGCCCGGGAGTCCGACGACCGGCTCAGCGAGCGCGAGCTGGTGGGCACCCTGCTGCTGATGCTGGTGGCCGGGCACGAGACCACGCTCAACCTGATCACCAACGCCGTCCGCGCCCTGCTCGCCAACCCCGAGCAGCTGCGGCTGGTGCTGGACGGCGAGCAGCCCTGGTCCGCGGTGGTCGAGGAGACGCTGCGGTACGACTCGCCGGTCGGGCAGTTCCCGCTGCGCTACGCGATCGAGGACATCGTCGTCGGCGACGTGGTGATCCGGCGCGGCGAGGCGCTGCTCGCCTCGTACGCGGCCGCCGGCCGGGACGCCGGGCACTACGAGGACGCCGACCGCTTCGACATCACCCGGCAGCCGAACCGGCACCTCTCGCTCGGCCACGGTCCGCACTTCTGCCTCGGTTCGGGCCTCGCCCGGCTGGAGGCGGAGACCGCGCTGCGGTCGCTGTTCGGCCGTTTCCCCGGGCTGGCCCTGGTGGAGGGGACGGCGCCGGAGCCCATCGGCTCGTTCGTCAGCAACAGTGTGCGGACGCTGCGCGTCACGGTCTGAGCCGTCGGAGCCGGCCGAGCCGCCCGCACCGGGCGACCGGCGTGCGCCCGGGTGCCCACGCGGTGGGGTGAACCGGGTGACCTGAGGGCGACCGGGGTCGTTGGCGTTTCATGAAGAAACTCGCGACCCTGGCCGCCCTCACCATGGCGGGCCTCGCCCTGGCCACCCCGGCCGCGTCCGCGGCCTCCGCGACGTCCGCGGACGCCCTCGACGGCCTGTCCAGCGGCCTCGACCTCTCCCCCGGCGACCTCGTCCTCCGCGAGGCGGGCAAGCTCCCGCTGGTCGGCCACGCGGCGCAGGAGGTGGAGGCCATCGGCACCAACCAGATGTCCCACCCCGGCCTCAGCGGGCAGATCGGCTGAGGCCGGCGCCCCCTCCCCCGCGCGGCGCCCTCGCCGCCGCCCTCGCCCGCGGTGCCGCTCAGCCCTCGGCGAGGGCGTTCAGCTCCTGGTAGGTGAGCCCGCCGTCGAGGGCGCCGTACGTGCCGCTCGCGTACACCTCCTCGGCGGCGCGGCGCACCGCCGCGTACGCCACCCTGGCCAGGCCCGGCCCGAGGCTGACCCGGGCCACGCCGAGCTTCGCCAGCTCCGGCACGGACGGCGAGCCCGGTCCCGCGATGACGTTCAGCGGTGCGGGGACGGCCGCGACCAGGGCGGCGATCGTCTCCGGGTCGGCGACACCGGGCACGAACACCCCGTCCGCCCCCGCCTCGACGTAGGCGCGCAGGCGGCGGACCGCCTCGTCCAGCCGGCCGGCCGGGTCGCCGATCCCGTGCAGGAACACATCGGTGCGGCCGTTGACGAACAGGTGCACACCGGCCGCGTCGGCCGCCGCCCGGGCCGCCGCGATCCGCTCGGCCGCCTCGGCGGCGGTCCGGTCCCCGTCCTCCAGGTTGACGCCGACCGCGCCGGTGGCGAGCAGCGCGGTGATCGTCTCGCCGACCCCGGCCGCCGTCGCCGCGAAACCGCTCTCCAGGTCCGCCGTGACCGGCAGCTCCACCGAGCGGACGATCAGCGCGGTCTGGGCGAGCACCTCGTCCCGGTCCGCCGCCTCGCCGTCCGCGTAGCCGAGCGCCCAGGAGACGCTCGCGCTGGCCGTCGCGACGGCCGTCGCCCCGGCGGCGGCGACCAGCCTGGCGCCGGCCGCGTCCCACACATTGGCGAGCACCAGGGGCTCGCCGGGGCGGTGCAGGGTGTGGAGGAGCCGGGCCTTCTCCTGCTGGTTCGTCGTCATGTCCGCTGCTCCCCCGGCCTACTTGGCGGCCGGGCTGAGGCGGGAGGTGACGCCGATCCGGTTCCAGGCGTTGATGGTGACGATCAGCGCGATCAGCTGGGCCAGCTCGGCCTGCTCGAACTGCGCGGCGGCCTCCTGGTAGACGGCGTCCGGCACATGACCCTGGGTCAGCAGCGTGACCGACTCGGTGAGCGCCAGCGCGGCCCGCTCCCTGGCGGTGAACCAGGGGGTCTCCCGCCAGGCCGGGAGGGAGAGCAGCCGGTGGTCCTGCTCACCGTTCTTCACCGCGTCGGTGGAGTGCATGTCGATGCAGAAGGCGCAGCCGTTGATCATCGAGGCGTGCACCTTGACCAGCTCGGCCAGCTTCGGGTCGACGCCCTGCCGGGAGGCGCGCTCCAGACCGGCCATCGCCCGGTAGAAGTCCGGGGCGAGGTCGGGCAGGGAGAGCCGCTGCTCGGGGGCGGGGACGGTGGCGTTCTCGTTCGTCGTCATGGCCACCAGCCTAGGGGCGGAGTGGACCACATCCCTGGTTCATTTGAACCACGAAACCTCGGGCCACTTGGGGTCGGGCCCCGGGCCGCCCGACCGGATCCGGCCGACGCTTCCCGGTCCGGCCGAGTGTGGCACGGCGGCCCCGGGAAAGGGAGGGTACAGACCGGTCCGAACGACGAACGGGCGTGCGAGGATCGCAGGCAGGGCGGCGCCGCCGACCGCCCGGAGTCCAGGGCAGGGGGCCGGTTCATGTGTACGGCGTTCGTCAGCATCGAGCCGTCATCGGCCGTGCCGGTCCTGCTGCTCTCCGTACGGGACGAGTACGCCGGCCGGCGGTGGCTGCCACCGGACCGCCACTGGCCCGCGCGGCCGTCGCTGGTCGGCGGCCTGGACCTCGCGGCGGGCGGCACCTGGCTCGCGGTCGACCCGGGCGCCCCGGACCGGCCGGCGGCCGCGGCCTGCCTGCTGAACGGCTTCGGCGCGCCGGCCCCGGCGCGGGCCCGCCTGTCGCGCGGGAAGCTGCCCCTGATCGCCGTCCGGGAGGACGGCCTCGACCGGCTCGACCTGGCCCGGTACGACCCGTTCCACCTGGTCCTCGTCCGGTCGGCCGGCGCCCGTGTGCTCAGCTGGGGCGGCACCGGACTGGAGGACCGCGAACTGCCGGCCGGCCTGAACGTGGTGCTCAACGACGGGCTGGAGGGGGAGGCGGAGAGCCGCACCACCTCGGAGCTGATCCGCACCCTGATGGCCGCCCGGGCCGCCCGCTTCCGGGCCCGGTTCGAGGCCGCGGTGCGGCCCGAACCGGGCGAAGGGTCCACCGGGGCGGCATGGGGTGCGTGGCTGCCGGTCGTCTCCGGCGACGGCCTGCCGCTGGACGATCCGGCCGCCCTCGTCCAGCGCCGCGAGTTCGGCGACGGGCGGATCTGGGGCTCGTCCTCGATCTCCCTGCTCGCCTTCGGACCGGGCGGCGTGCGGTACGACTTCGGCCCGGCCCCGGTACCGGACGGCGGCGCCTGGCGCCGGATCCCCCTGGACGGGTGACCCACCGGGCGGCGCGTCCGGCGGTGACACGTCCGGCGGCGGCAGCGCGGTGCGCCTGCCGGTCCGACCACTACTCCTCCGCCGCCAACCCACCCAGGAGACGGGCCAGTTCACGCGGCCCGGAGAACATCGGCCAGTGACCGGTGTCCAGCTCGACCAGCCGCCAGTGCGCGCTCTTCAGCAGCTCGGCCACGTCGGGGTTCGGCTCGGCGCCGTCGAGCAGGCACTTGACGTACGTCGCCGGCAGCGCGGTGAGCGGGCCCGCCAGGACGGCCGGCTCGGTGAGCGTGGCGCCCGGATGCGGGGTCGAACCGGCCACGATCCGCTCGATCTGCTCGGCGGTGAGGCCCTGGCCCGCGTAGTCGGGCGCGGTCAGGGGCGCCCAGAAGCCGCCGTTCGCGGCGATCGACGCCTCCACCTCGGCCCGGCCGTCCGGCCAGCCCGAGACGAACGACTCGCCGTCCGCGGGCACGTTGGCGTCGACGAACACCACCTGCGCCAGCCGGTCGCCGATCCGCTCGGCGGCCTGCCCGACCGGGATGCCCGAGTAGCTGTGCCCGACCAGGACGACGCCCCGCAGGTCGAGCCGCTCGACCTCGTCGACGATGTCCCGCACATGGGCCTGCTGCCCGGCCGCCCCGCCGCGCCTCTCCGCGAGGCCGGACAGCGTCAGCGAATGGACGGTGTGCCCGGCCGCGCGCAGGTCGGCCGCCACCTCGTCCCACGCCCACGCTCCGAGCCACGCGCCTGCCACGAGTACATAGTTCGCCATGGCCGCACCCTGGCGACGGGGTCCGACGATCCCCGCGCCCAGGCCCCGGCCCGTTACGGTGGGCCGAGATCAGTGACACCGGCCCGAAGGAGTACCGGATGCCCCATCACATCGACCACGACCTGGCACTGCTGACCGGGTTGTGGGAATCCTGGGCCGAGCGCGGCGCGGCACTGGACCCCCAGGGGTGGGGCCGGCCGACCCGTCTGCCCGGGTGGTCGGTGCAGGACCTGTACGCCCATGTGGCGCCCGACCCGGCGCAGTTCGCGCAGCTGCGGGGGGCCGTGGCGGACGCCCCGGCGGCGGTGGACAGCGGCGCGGGCATCCTGCGCGCCTACAACCGGCCCGGCGGGCTGGCGCACACCGCGGCGGAACGGATCGCCGAGAGCGCCCGGCAGACGGCCGGGGCGACCGAACCCGCCGCGCTGGTGGCCCGGTTCGCCACCGAGGGCCCGGCCGCACTCGCCGCGATCGCCGACCTGCCACCCGCCACCGTGATCGCCCACCCGCTGCTCGGCGCGGTGACGATCGGCGCGCTCCGCGAGGTGGCGGTGATGGAGGCGACCGTCCACCTGCTCGACCTGATCGCCGCGATCGGCGGCCCGCCCCCGGCCACCGCCGCCCTGCACGCCACCCGTACCCTGCTCGCCGAAGTGGCCGACCCGGTCGCCTTCATCGAGGCCGCCACCGGCCGCACGGACACCCCGGTCCTCCCGGTCGTCCGCTGAGATCCGCCGAAATCCGCCGAAATCCGCTGAGGCCCGCGCCGGACCGGCTGCCCGGCGGCCGGCGTCCGCGGGAGGAACGATAATTCCCGTACGGACAGCACGCCCGCACGGAACGGCCCCCATGACCACCTCCTGGACCGCCTTCGGCGGCGATCTGCACCTCGACCTCACCGAGCGGCGGGCCGCCGGAGCCGGCCTGCGGGCGGCGCTGGAGGAGGCGCTGCGGGAGGCCGTGCAGGACGGACGGCTGGCGCCCGGGACGCGGCTGCCGTCCTCGCGGGCGCTCGGCGAGGACCTGGGGATCGCCCGGAACACCGTGGTCGAGGCGTACGGGCAGCTCAGCGCCGAGGGGTGGCTCACCTCGCGGCAGGGCTCGGGCACCACGGTGGCCGAGCGGGCCGCCCCGCGCCCCGGCCACCGGACGGCGGGCGCCCGGCAGGACCGCCGCCCCGCCCGGCACGACCTGCTGCCCGGGCGGCCGGACGTCTCGCTCTTCCCGCGCGGCGCCTGGCTGACGGCCACCCGGCGGGCGCTCGCCACCGCACCGCACGAGGCGTTCGGATACGGCAGCCCGCTCGGCCGGATCGAGCTGCGGGAGGCGCTGGCCGACTACCTCGCCCGGGTCCGTGGGGTCCGCACCGACCCCGACCACCTGTTGATCTGCGCCGGCTTCACCCAGGGCCTCGGCCTGCTCTGCGCCGCCCTGCGCGAGCGCGGCGCCCGCACGATGGGTGTCGAGGCGTACGGGCTGCCGCCGCAGCTCGCCGTCCTGCGGGCCGCCGGGCTGGCCGCGGCGCCGCTGCCGCTGGACGAGTCGGGCGCCCGGACCGACCTGCTGGGCCCCCGGTGGAGCGCCGTCCTGCTCACCCCGGCCCACCAGTTCCCGACCGGCGTACCGCTGGCCCCCGAGCGCCGGGCGGCGGCCGTCGCCTGGGCCCGCGAGCACGACGGGTACGTGATCGAGGACGACTACGACGGCGAGTTCCGCTTCGACCGGCAGCCGCTCGGCGCGATGCAGGCGCTCGACCCCGAGCGGGTGGTGTACGCGGGCACCGCGGCCAAGAGCCTCGCCCCCGGCCTGCGACTGGCCTGGCTGGCACTGCCGGACGCGCTGGTCGAGCCGGTGGCCCGGCAGAAGCGGCTGGCGGACGGCATGTCCCCGGTGCTGGACCAGCTCACCCTCGCCGAGCTGATCACCTCCGGGACGTACGACCGCCACATCCGCCGCTGCCGGCTGCACTACCGGCGCCGCCGGGACCGGCTGGTCGCGGTGCTCGCCGAACGCGCCCCGCACGTCCGGGTGACCGGCATCGCCGCCGGGCTGCACGCCGTCCTGCGGCTGCCGCCCGGGTCCGTCCCGGAGACGGAGCTGCTGGCCCGCGCCGAGGCCGCCGGGCTGGCCCTCACCGGCCTCGCCTGGTGCCTGGCCGACCCGGCGGCGGCCCCGGACGCCCCGCCCGCCCTGGTGGTCGGGTACGCGACCCCGCCCGAGCACGCGTTCCCGGCGGCCCTGGACGCACTCTGCGAGCTGGTGCGGACCTCCGCCCCCGGCGGGCGGGCCTGAGGAATTCCACGGCGGGCATCGGGGTTTCCGAACGTCAGGAGTCTTCAGTGGAGGGGGCCTTCATGACCGGTGTCGCCGTCATCGGCGCGGGCAGCGTCGGCAGCAGCCTCGCCCGGGCGTTCCACGCCGCCGGGCTGGGCGTCGTCCTCGGCGCGCGCGACCCGGCCGCCGTACCCGACGGGCCGGTGCGGGCGGTCGGTATCGCCGAGGCGCTCGCGGGCGCCGGCACCGTGGTGCTGGCCGTGATGGGCACGGCCGTCGAGGAGCTGCTCACCGAGCACGGCGGCGCGCTCGCGGGGGCCCTGGTCGTCGACGCCACCAACCGGATCGGCGAGGGCGGCGTGCTGCACAGCGCGGACACCGTGGCCCGGCTGGCCCCCGGCGCCCGCTACGCGCGGGCGTTCAGCAATGTCGGGGTGGAGCTGTTCGACCGCCCGCTGTTCGACGGCGTGCCCGCCGACCTGCTGTTCTCCTCGTCCGAGGCCGACCGCTCGGCCGTCGAGCGGCTGATCACGGCGGTCGGCCTGCGCCCGGCGTACGTCGGGCCGGACCAGTACGACGACCTCGACGCCTCGCTGCGCCTCTGGTACCGGCTGACGCAGGTCCGGGGCGGCGGACGCCATCTGGGGTGGCGCATCGTCTCCGGTTGAGGGCGCGGCTACTTGTTCCGGTTGCCCAGCTCGAACAGCAGCATGATGAAGCCCGCGAAGGCGTGGGTGGCGACCATGTAGATCAGCACCCGGATGCCGACGCGGCGGTTGGCCCACTTGCCGGCGTCGACGGTCTTCGGCGCGACGGCCGGGACGACCGGCGCGGCGGGGTCGGCGACGGCCGCGGTGGCCGCTGCGGTGGCTGCGGTGGTGGTGGGATCAGCCATGGGAGATCTCCTCCAAGATTTCTGACGGTGGGTCAGTGCGGTGCTACAGGGCCGCCGCCGAGGCAGAGTTCGCCGCCGGGGCTCTGCAGCAGGGTGTGCACGAAAAGCAGCTCCACCCCGTCCGCCGAGTCGGCGGCGATGCAGTGCGGGGTGAGCGAGTCGAAGTGCGCGGAGTCGCCCTCCGCGAGCAGGTGGACGCGGTCGCCGAGGGTCAGCTTCAGCCGGCCCTGAAGGACGTACAGCCACTCCTCGCCGGGGTGCACCCGGACGACGGTGTCCTGGACGCCCGGGGGGACATGGACCCGCAGCGCCTGCATCGCCCGGCCGGGCGCGCCGGCCCGGCGGTAGCCCCAGCCGCCCGCGCGGCCGGGTTCGATCACGCCGCCGCGCACCACCGGGTCCGGCTCGACCATGGCCTCGCCGAGAAGTCCGGAGACGGAGGTTCCGTAGGCCCGGGCGAGACCGAGCAGGACGGGCAGCGAGGGCTGCCGCCTGCCGGTCTCCAGTCGGGACAGATAGGCTGGTGAGAGACCGATCCGGCCGGCGGCGACCTCCAGCGTGAGGCGGCTGCTGAGCCGGTGCTCCCGCAGCCTGGCGGCAAGGCCGGCCACCTCCTGGTCGTCGAGCTGCTCGCCAGGGGTGGAGTGGCCGGTCGGGCTGGTGGTCATGTGACCAGTGGACACCCGCCGTGCCGCAGGGGCAAGAAACTTGCCTCAGAGGCAAACCTCCCCGAGAGCCGCCCCGGTGGCCCGGGTACCCCGGGACGGCCGGGAAAGATCCTCGGGCGCTACGGCCGCGGAATGTTGCGCAGGTTGCTGCGGGCCAGATCGATCATGCGCCCGACCCCGCCGGAGAGCACCGTCCGGCCGGCCGCCAGCGCGAACCCCTTCAGCTGGGCGGCGGTGATCGCCGGCGGGATGGACAGCGCGTTCGGGTCGGTGACCACGTCCACCAGGGCTGGCCCCGGGCGCTCCAGCGCCTCCGTCAGCACCTCCCGGACCCGCGCCGGGTCGGTGACCCGCTTCGCCGGGATGCCGATCGCCCGGGCGATCCCGGCGTAGTCCACATCGCCGTTGTCGATCTCCGACTCTGGGTAGCCGGAGACCAGCATCTCCAGCTTGATCATGCCGAGTGCGCCGTTGTTGAAGACCACGGTCTTCACCGGCAGCCGGTGCTTGACCACCGTGAGCAGCTCGCCGAGCAGCATGGAGAGGCCGCCGTCGCCGGACATCGAGACCACCTGCCGCCCCGGGCAGGCGAGCTGGGCGCCGATCGCGTGCGGCAGCGCGTTGGCCATCGAACCGTGCAGGAACGAGCCGATCACCCGGCGGCGCCCGTTGGGCTGGAGGTAGCGGGCGGCCCAGACGTTGTTCATCCCGGTGTCCACGGTGAACACCGCGTCGTCGGCGGCCACCTCGTCCAGCACCGAGGCCACGTACTCGGGGTGGATGGGCAGGTGCTTCTCGATGTCCCGGGTGTAGGCACCGACCACGTCCTCCAGGGCGCGGCAGTGCTTGCGCAGCAGCTCGTCCAGGAAGCTCCGGTCGTCCTTGGGCTCCAGCAGCGGCAGGACGGCCCGCAGGGTGGCCGAGACGTCCCCGTGGACGGCGAGTTCGAGCGGGGTGCGGCGGCCCAGCCGGGTGGCGTCGTGATCCACCTGGACGGTGCGGGCCTGCGGGAGGAAGGAGTCGTACGGGAAGTCGGTGCCGAGCAGCAGCACCAGGTCGGCGGAGTGCAGCGCGTCGTGGCAGGAGCCGTAGCCGAGCAGGCCGCTCATGCCGACGTCGTACGGGTTGTCGAACTGGATCCACTCCTTGCCGCGCAGGGAGTGCCCGACCGGTGCGTGCAGCGCGGCCGCGAGCTCCATCACCTCGCTGTGCGCCCCGCGCACGCCCGCGCCGCAGAACAGGGCGACCTTGCGGGCCGAGTTGAGCGCGCGGGCGAGGGCCTGCACCTGGGACCAGGGCGGCGCGGCGACCGCCTGCTCGGTGAGGAAGTGGCTGGTGCCGGTCGGTCCGGCGGCGGGCAGCGCCGCGACGTCCCCGGGAAAGACCAGCACCGAGACGCCGTGGGCGCCCAGCGCGTGCTGGATCGCCACCCGCAGCAGCCGGGGCAGCTGGGCGGGCGTGGAGACCATCTCGCACCAGCTGCTGCAGTCGGTGAACACCCGCTCGGGGTGGGTCTCCTGGAAGAACCCGGTGCCGATCTGGCCGGACGGGATGTGCGAGGCGAGCGCCAGGACCGGCAGACCGCTGCGCTGGGCGTCGTAGAGGCCCTGGATCAGGTGGGTGTTCCCGGGACCGCAGGAGCCGGCGCAGACCGCGAGCCGGCCGCTGAGCTCGGCCTCGGCGGCCGCCGCGAAGGCGCCGGCCTCCTCGTTGCGTACGTGGGTCCAGCTGATGCCCTCGGCCCGGCGGATGGCGTCCACCACCGGGTTGAGGCTGTCGCCGACCACCCCGTAGACCCGCTCCACCCCGGCCTGCCGGAGCACCTCCACCATCTGCTCGGCCACACTCACCACGGGGGTTCTCCTTCACCGGCCACCGGTTGCCACGGGACACCAGCACCCTCGGCGGTCCGGGCCCGCCCCGCACCCGGGGCGGGCCCGAACGGGTGAGCACGAGCCGCCGCTCCTCCCCGCCTCCCCACCGCTCGGCGGCCGTTACCGCTCCGCCGCTACTCCGCCGCGAGGTGGTCCGGTCCCGGGCCGAGCTTGCCCGCCGCCACGCCGGCCTGCGGCTGCCGCCGGGCGGGTTCGCGGCCCGGCGGCTGGACGCAGCGCTCCTGCCCCGGCGGCACGGTGATCGGGACGGTGACCGGCGTACCCGCCTTGACCTGCACCGCCTCACCGTCGTGCCGCAGGTGGATCAGCTCGCCCCGGCGCAGCGTGTACGTCGTCCCCTCGTGGGTGATCCGCACCCCGAGCAACTGGCCGCGGACCATCAGCGAGAAGCTGAGCCGCATCAGACCGGCCGGCAGCCGGGGCCGGAAGGAGAGCGCCTCGCTGTGGTCCCGCAGCCCGCCGAACCCGGCGACCAGCGCGATGCAGGCCCCGGCGAGCGAGGCCATGTGCAGGCCGTCGCGGGTGTTGCCGCCGAGGTCGTGGAGGTCCATCAGGGCGGCCTCGGCGGTGTAGTCGTACGCGAGGTCGATTTGCCCGACCTCGGCGGCGATCACCGCCTGGGTGCCGGCGGAGAGCGAGGAGTCGCGGACGGTCAGCCGCTCGTAGTAGGCGAAGTTGCGGGCCTTCTGCTCGTCGGTGAAGGCGTCGCCGCGGACCTGCATGGCGAGCACCAGGTCGGCCTGCTTCACCACCTGTTTCCGGTACAGGTCGAAGTACGGATAGTGCAGCAGCAGCGGGTAGTTCTCCGGTGGGGTGCCGTCGAAGTCCCAGAGCTGGTGGTCGGTGAAGCCGTCGGCCTGCGGGTGGACGCCGAGGTTGGTGTCGTACGGGATGTACATCGCGGCGGCGGCGTCCCGCCAGGCGGCGGTCTCCTCGGTGTCCACGCCGAGCGCGGCGGCCTCGCGCGGGTGCCGGCCGGCGGCCTCGGCCGCGACCCGCAGGTTGGTCTGCGCCATCAGGTTGGTGAAGATGTTGTTGTCGGCGACGGCGCTGTACTCGTCCGGGCCGGTGACGCCCTCGATGCGGAACTTGCCGGCGGCGTCGTGGTGGCCGAGCGAGCGCCACATCCGGGCCGTCTCGACCAGCAGTTCGAGCCCGTACTCGCGCTCGAACTCGACGTCCCCGGTGGCCCGTACGTACCGGGCGACGGCGACCGCGATGTCCGCGCCGATGTGGAACGCCGCCGTGCCGGCCGGCCAGTAGCCGGAGCACTCCTCGCCGCGGATCGTCCGCCACGGGAACACCGCGCCGGAGAGGCCGAGTTGGGCCGCGCGCTCACGGGCCATCGGGAGCGTGCTGTGCCGCCAGCGCAACGCCTGGTTGACGGCGCTCGGCAGGCTGTAGGTGAGCACCGGAAGGACGAAGGTCTCGGTGTCCCAGAAGCTGTGCCCGTCGTAGCCGGGACCGGTCAACCCCTTGGCGGGGATGGCCCGTTCCTCGCTGCGCGCGCCCGCCTGGAGCACATGGAACACGGCGAACCGGACGGCCTGCTGGAGTTCGACGTCGCCCTCGATCTCGATGTCGCTGGTGTCCCAGAACTCCCGCAGGAACTCGGCCTGTTCGTCCACCAGACCCTCCCAGCCGGTGTACCGGGCGGCGGTCAGCGCGGCCTCGACCTGGTCCCGCACGGCGGGCAGCGAGCGGGTCGCCGACCAGCCGTACGCCATGAACTTCACCAGCCGCAGCCGCTGGCCCGGTTCGAGCACGGTGGTGACGCTGATCCGGCCGTGGTCCGCCTCGCTCTCGGCGACGGTGTTCATCCGCTCCGGGCCTTCGATGATGTGGTCCATGCCGGCCGCGACCCGGATGCCGCTGTAGCGGGTGCGGTGCACCAGGACGGCCTTGGTGCCGCTCGCATGGTGCACCTCGGCCAGCAGCGGAGCCTCCAGCACGGCGGCCGCCCGGGGGTCGCCGTCGACGCCGCCGGGCAGCTGCTCGTTGGCGACCAGCTCCGACTGCAGGACGATCCGCACCGGCCCGTCCACCGCCTCGACGGTGTACTCCACGGCGGCGACGGCCCGCTGGGTGAGCGAGACCAGCCGGGTCGAGTGCACCCTGATGGTCCGCCCGGCCGGGGAGGTCCACTCCGCCTCGCGCCGCAGCAGGCCCTCGCGGAAGTTCAACCACCGCCGGTGACTGAGCAGTTCGCCGTAGCGGAGGTCGAAGGGCTCGTCGTCCACCAGCAGTCGGATGATCTTGCCGTTGGTCACGTTGATGACGCTCTGGCTGGACTCCGGGTAGCCGTAGCCGCCCTCGCCGTACGGCAGCGGGCGCAGCTCGAAGACGCCGTTCAGATAGGTACCGGGCAGACCGTGCGGCTCGCCCTCGTCCAGGTTGGCACGCAGGCCGATATGGCCGTTGGAGAGCGCGAAGACGGACTCGGCGCGGGCCATCGAGGCCAGGTCCAGGCCGTGCTCGGCGATCTGCCAGGGGTCGACGGCGAAGATGTCCTGACCGTTCATGCCGTCTCCTCCGGGATCAGCTCGGCGAGGTCGGTGACGACCACGGTGGCGCCGTTGCGGCGCAGTTCGGCGGCCTGGCCGGTGCGGTCCACACCGACCACCGCGCCGAAGCCGCCGGCCCGGCCCGAGGCGACCCCGGCGAGGGCGTCCTCGAAGACGGCGGCGTGCGCCGGCGCGACGCCCAGCGACCTGGCCGCGGCCAGGTAGGTGTCGGGCGCGGGCTTGCCGGGCAGGCCCTCGCGGCGGGCGACGATGCCGTCCACGATCACGTCGAACAGCTCCTCGATCCCGGCGGCCCGCAGCACGTCCCGGCAGTTGGCGCTGGACGAGACCACGGCGCTGGGCAGCCCGAGCGCGCGCAGCCGGCGCACGTACGCGACCGAGCCGTCGTACGGCTGGACGCCCTGCTCGCGGATCATGCGCAGCACGGTGTCGTTCTTGGCGGCGCTGATCCCGTGCACGGTGCGGGCGCCGGGCGGATCGGCGTCGGTGCCCTCGGGCAGGTCGATGCCCCGGCTGTGCAGGAACGCCCTGGTGCCGTCCAGGCGTGGACGGCCGTCCACGTGGGTGTCGTAGTCGGTGACGGCGTCGAAGGGAACGAACTGCCCACCGGTGCGGGCCGCTTCGGCGCGCAGGAAGGCGTCGAAGGTGTCCTTCCAGGCCGCGGCGTGCACCTTGGCGGTCTGGGTGAGCACCCCGTCGAGGTCGAAGAGGAAAGCGCGGATGTCGTCCGGTAGCCCCAGCATGGGTGCAGTCTTACCCGCGAACACGGGGAAGCCGCCCATTTCCCGGCGGCGCGTCGCGGGACGGGCGGCTTCCGCTTGCTCAGCCCCTCACGGGGAGTCGGGCGAGGCGATCAGCGCGAACACGGCGCCCTGCGGGTCCTGGACGACCGCCATCCGGCCGGACTGCATGTCGAACGGCGGCTGGATCACCGAACCGCCCGCCTTGACCAGGGCGTCCACGGTGGAGTCGGTGTCGTCCACCGAGAAGTAGGTCATCCAGTGCGGGGGCGTGCCGGGCGCCAGGTACCCGGCGGTCTTCTGCATGCCGCCCACGGTGCGGTCGCCGACGTTGAGCGAGAAGTAGCCGTCCATGCCCTGGATGGTCGCCGGGCGCAGGCCCACCGCCTGGTGGTAGAACCGCCCGGCGGCCTCGGTGTCGGTGGTGTTGAGCTCGTTCCAGACCAGTGCGCCGGGCTCGTTGACGATCCCCGCCCCGGCGAAGTCCACCTTCTGCCAGACGCCGAACACCGCGCCGGTCGGATCGGCGGCGACCAGCATCCGGCCGACGGAGCCGACGTCCATCACCGGGTAGAGGATCGTGCCGCCGTTGTCGGCGATGGCCCGGCTGGTGGCTTCGGCGTCGTCCGTGGCCAGGTAGGTGGTCCAGGCGACGGGCGGGAGGGGCTCGCCCTCGGGCGCCATCGCCGCCATGATCCCGGCGACCGGCTTGCCGTTCAGCGAGCACACGGAGTACCCGCCGAACTCGGGCGGGCCGACGTGGCCCTGCCAGCCGAACAGGTCGCGGTAGAAGTCGAGCGCGGCCTGCTGGTCGCTCGCCATCAGGTCGACCCAGCACGGGGTGCCGGGCTTGTACGGAGCGGTGACTACGGGCATGGCTGGGCCTCCAGAGCGATGGTCCCCCGCCGACGACGGCCGTCCGCCACGGACGGCGGGTACATCGCCCACGATCGCCGCGTCACCGCGATCCCGCCACCGGACGGCGCCCTGGTGGGCGACCCCGGGCGGGCCTCGCGGCGGACGGTCACCGCCCGTGCCGGTCCGGTCGCCCCGGGGCGCCGGTTCCCGCCGGGCGCCGGTTCCCGGGGCCCCGGGGCCCTTCACCCGGAGGCCTCCTCGTGCGGCGGCCGCTTCACGAAGTACGGCTGCGCCTTGCCGCTCTGCGCGTAGTCCTTGAGCCGGACCAGCAGTTCGGCCCAGGTGCCGGCCACCATCGGGACGCCCTCCTCGCTGCCGGGCTGCCAGCCGCCGTGGCGGAACAGCAGCCGGGTGCGGCCGGGCGCTCCGGGCTGCTCGGCGAGGTCCCAGCTGATCCAGGTGCCGGCCCAGTGCGGCGGGAAGGTGCCGACGTTCGTCCACACCACCCGGTCCTGGTCGGCCCGCTCGCGGCGCAGCCGGAAGGGCTCGGGCACATCGGGGAAGTCGAAGAGCAGGACGTCGTCGCCGTCGCGGTCCACCGCCGTCGTCCACCAGCTGGTCAGCCAGTCGTGGGTGCTGAGCGCGGCCAGGACGACGGCGCGGGGCGCGGCGATGTCGAGTTGCAGGGCGATCTCGGCCATGGGGTCCGCCTCTCGGGCCTACGGCCCCCCTTCCCGGCCACCATGGCACGGCCCCGGGACACCCGCGCCCCGGGCGCGCCGGACAGCGGCCGGTGCCACCCGGCGGCCGCTACCCGCCGCTGCCGTAGGTGGTGTTGGCGCAGATGTCGTCGTCCGCCGAGCGGGAGTCGCCGGTGACGCTGCTCGGCAGCGGCTGCGGCGCCGCCGGCGGCCCCGCCGAGGTGCCGGGGGTGCCGGAGCCGGCCGCTCCGCCGTTGGCGGCGGCGAAGTCCTTCCCGAGGATCACGGTGACGCCCGGCGAGGTGCCGGCCTCGACGGTCGCGCCCGGGAACAGCGCGGCGACCTTCTCCGCGCCCGCCTTCTGCCCGGAGCCGTACTCGATCATCGTGGTCGCGTACTTGGTGCTGGCCGCGGTGCCCATCTTGGTGACGGTGAACTTCGCCGCCTTCAGCATCTCGCCCGCCTTGCCCGCCGCGCCCGCGGTGGTGGTCCCGTTGTACACGGCCACCTTGACGGCCGTGTTGCCCTCGTCGGCCGCCGCGGACGGCGAGGGGGGCGCGGTCTCGGGCGCGGCCGACGTGCCGGGCGCGGCCGGCTGCTCGCCGGTGGCGTTCTGGCCGTCGATGGTCCGGTCGGCCTTGAGGGTCTCCCAGAGCTTGGCGGCGTCGGCCTGGACGAGGTCGATGTTCTTGTCCTGGGTGCGGTAACGCCAGGGTACGGTCACGAACTTGAGGTCGTGCATGTCGATGTTCTTCAGCGAGAGACCGAAGGAGAGCAGCTTGTCCGCGGAGCGCAGCCCTGGGTCGACGAGCAGCGACTTGGTGGCGGCGTCGGCGAGCGGGAGCAGCGTGGTGGGGCTGAGCCCCTCGCCCTTGATCTTGGTGGCGAGCGAGCCGAGGAAGGCCTGCTGACGCTTCATCCGGCCGATGTCGGAGCCGTCGCCGATGCCGTGCCGCAGCCGGACGTAGTCGAGCGCCTGCTGGCCCGCCACCTTCTGCTTGCCCTGCGGGAGGACGACGTTGCCCTTCCTGCCGAGATTCGGGTTGACGTCGCCCTCGTAGATCGGCTTCGGCAGACAGACCTCCACCCCGTCCACGGCCTTGGTCATCGCGGAGAAGCCCTGGAAGTCCACCACGATGGTGTGGTCGACCCGGATGCCGGTGAGCTTCTCCACGGTGTTCTGGGTGCAGGCCGGGTTGCCGTCGTCCGAACCGCCCGTGGAGAAGGCCTCGTTGAACATCGCGCTCGGACTCCCCTTGGTCCACTTGCCGTTCGGCAGCTTGCAGGGAGGCATGACGACCATGGCGTTGCGCGGGATGGAGATGCCGACGGCGTGCTTGTGGTCGGCGTAGACGTGCAGCAGGATCGTGGTGTCCGAGCGGGCGCCGCCGTCCTCGCCGCCGCCGAGGTCGCTGTTGTTCTTGCCCCGGCTGTCCGAGCCGATCAGCAGCACGTTCACCGGCTTGTTGCCGTCCGCGTCGGCCTGCGCCTCCGGCGGGCGGTCGGCGGCGATCGCGTCCGCGTCGAAGGACTTGATGTTGCCGTTCAGCTTCAGGTAGATCGCGCCGCCCGCGCCGGCTATCAGCACCAGCACGCCGGCCGCCGACCAGGCGACGATCTTCTTGACGTTCTTCCCGGGCTTCCGGCTGTTGCGCGCCGCCGCCCGGCCACCGCCCGCCGCCACCGGGGAGCTCGCCCCGCCCTGGGCCGCCCGCCGGGCCTCGGCCCGTCCGCCGCCACGCGGCTGCGGTACCCCGTCGCCGGTCCCCTCGGCCGTGGCCGCGCCGGGCGCGCTCTCACCACGAGCCGGGCCCTCGCCCCACTGACCTGACATGCGTGAACCTTTCACCGGCGGACGCGGCACCCACCCGGTCCGGGCGCGCTGCACACAGAAAGACGGTCGAAACCGCCCCCGGGTTGCACATCCGAAGGTCGCAATGACCGATGAACGCCCCACGCGACCGCTTCCGGAACCCCTCCCGAGCCCCTGCCGTCACAGGAGACCCTTCGGGAGCATACAAGGCCGGTCATATTGATCTCGGGCCTTGCGCGGAAGCCCCTCCGACGGCCTCCCACCCCCTCCGCCACACCACCGCCACCGCCCCCGGCGCCCGCCGCAAGGACCTTTCAGGGCAACGAATCGCACCCCGGAAGGGGCCGCCCACCCGGCCGAACCGGCTTCGGATCAACGGACTTCACCGAAATCGCGGTCCGCCTCGGGGCGGGGGCCGCGGCCGCCTCCGGTCTCACTTGACCTGCGGGACGATGGCCTTCGCCAGCGCCACCACATCGGGGAAGGCCCCGTACTTGTTGTCGGAGCTCACGGACAGCACCCGGTCACCGACCCGCGCCACGACGAACTCCTTGCCGACGTAGGCCTTCCGGTCGACCCTGACGAGGACGCTCTCCGCCCCCAGGCCGTCGACCCCGCTGACGGTCACCGTCACCGGATTGAATCCCCCGGAGGAACCGATCTCATAGGTGCTCCCGCAGACGCCCTTGAGCACCGTCAGCCTGCTGAGGACCCTCGCCGCGTCACCCGCGTGGTAGGAGTTCACCGTGATCCCGACCTCGCCGGCCGACGGGCCGACGACCCCCTCGGATGCGTACGCGGCCGGGCTGCCGAGCGCCGCCGCCGTGCCGTGGGAGGCCAGTTGCTCGCAGGAGGGCAACAGCGTCGGGCTGGGAGCCGCGGACGGCGGCACCTGCGCCGGGCCGCTGTCGCTCTCCGTGAAGATGGGAGACAGCTGCCACCCCGCGGGCAGGGTGTCGCCGGTCGGCAGATAGGTCTTCAGAACCGGCCCCGGCACCACATTCGGGTCCACCGTCGGGGTGGCGGGCGCCACCGGCGACGGGCTGGAGACGGAGGCGCTGACCGTCGCGGCGGACGTTCCGGCCGGCGCGCCGTCGGCCGGCTTCGCCGCCGGCTCCGAGGTGCAGCCTGCGCAGACGACCGCCGCGCACACGATCCCAACAGCCGCGGAGAACCGCAATCCACTCATCAACCCCCCATCCCTCGCCCCTGCATGACAGTTGACCAGCCTGACATGTCCCATCCCCACGAGCCACCTGCGGGCCCGAACCCGACGCCCGGACCGATCTCGGACGCCGGCGCCCGCCTCGAACAGGACGCCGCGCGACATGTCCGGCCGACGTACCACGCAGGGGTGCCGCGACGGTCCGTGAACCTCCCGCTGGAGACGGAGCCCGCCGAACGACGTCCTACAGGGGCGGAAAGGGGAGCGCCGACAGCCTGGAGAACATGAAAAAGGCCAGGTCGGAACAGTCCGACCTGGCCTTGACAGTGGTGGGCCGCCAGGGGCTCGAACCCTGAACCTACGGATTAAAAGTCCGCAGCTCTGCCAATTGAGCTAGCGGCCCGTGGCCCGGCCCCGTGTGGGGCGGGCCACGGTGATCCTACCCGGTGGGACCCAGGGCTCCGCCAGTGGATTGTGCGGGCGCGCCGGGGGGTGGTGGGCGGAGCGGGCGGGGTCAGGTGGTGGGCGGGGTGTAGTGGGCGGCACGGACGCGGCGGAGCCAGGCCTCGGCGGGGCGGGGGTCGGGGGCCGGCGGGAGGACGCCGGGGCGGGCGAGGCGTTCGGCGGCCGAGGCGAGCAGGGCCTCGGCCGTGGCGGGGTGGTCCGCGATGCGCTCACCGAGGTCGCGGACCCGGTCCGGGTCGGGGAGGCGGACGACGTTCTCGGCCGTCTCGTAGAGCCGGACGCCCTGTTCGACCAGCCGGACCAGGTGCCGGGCGTGCTTGGCGGCCCGGCGGCGGGTCACCGGGTCGGTGGTGTCGCGGGTCAGCAGCTTGCGGAACTGCTGGTCGGCGTAGCCGAGATAGGACGTCCGCACGGCCTTGGCGCTCAGGAAGGAACGGCGTATCGCGATCAGTTCCTCGCCGAGCGGGCCGCGCACCTCGTACAGGTCGTCCGGCAGCCAGACGAGTTCGGAGGCGGTCGGGTTGCAGGTGAGCGCCAGACGGCACCACTTGGCCGCCTCGTGCAGGGTGACGTCGGGGCCGGTGGTGACCTGGGACTCGGCCGGACGGTGCAGGCCGTGGAAGTCCTCGGTCGGGGCGGCGAACAGGCCGAGCCGGTCGATGTCGGAGCCGGCCTGGGCGAAGCCGTACGCGGTCGAGCCGACGACGCCGACGAGCAGGGCGGTGCCGGGCGCGGGTACCACGGGGCTCTCCTCTCTCGTCGGGGCGGGGCGGGGCTGCTGTCCACCGGGGCGGACGGCCCTGGCCGCCGGCCCCGGGGGTCGTTCCGTGGAGTCTGCCCGGAGCGGGCCGCGCCGCGCGAACGAATTCCGGGCGGCGGGCCGGACCGTGGATCGACCGCGACGCTCTGGGTACCGTTGCGGCCATGGACTCCACTCCTGGCTCCGACCGCCCCGAGGTCGTTCTCATCACCGGTGCCGGACGCGGCATCGGCGCCGCCACCGCCCTGCTGGCCGGGCGGCGCGGCTACCGGGTCTGCGTCAACTACCGCACCGACGAGGCCTCCGCCGCCGCCGTCGTCTCGGCCGTCCGGGCCGAGGGCGGCACGGCCGTCGCCGTACGGGCCGATGTCACCCGTACCGCCGAGGTGGAGCGGCTGTTCGCCACCGTGGACGCCGAACTGGGCCCGCTCACCGCTCTGGTGAACAACGCCGGCACGCTGGAGAAGCAGTGCCGGCTGGAGGAGGTGGACGAGGACCGGCTCAACCGGATCTGGGCCGCCAACATCACCGGCCCGTTCCTCTGCGCGGCGCAGGCCGTCCGCCGGATGTCGACCCGGCACGGCGGGCAGGGCGGCGCCATCGTCAACGTCTCCTCGGCCGCCTCCCGGCTCGGCTCGCCCAACGAGTACGTGGACTACGCGGCCGCCAAGGGCGCCGTCGACTCGATGACCCGCGGGCTGGCTCTGGAGGTCGCCGCCGAGGGCATCCGGGTCAACGCCGTCCGCCCCGGCCTGATCCACACCGGCATCCACGCGCTCGGCGGCGAGCCCGGCCGGGTCGACCGGGTCGCCCCGAACCTGCCGATGCGGCGCGGCGGACAGCCGGAGGAGGTCGCCGAGGCGATCCTCTTCCTGCTCTCGCCCGCCTCCTCGTACACCACCGGCGCCTTCCTGGACATCGCCGGCGGGCGCTGATCCCACCCCTGCCGTCGCCCCCGCCGTCGGTCCGGCTCCCCGAACGACCTTCCCCCGCCCACCCCGCGCCCGTACGGTGGACGCCATGACCGACGACCTGCCGGACCGTGCCACCGACCTGCCGTCCGCCTTCCTCGACATCCCCGGCGTACGCAACTTCCGCGACGCCGGCGGTGTCGGCGCCCTGCGCCGGGGCGTGCTCTACCGCTCCGGGTCCTTCCACACCCTCACCCCGGAGGGCGCTCAGCGTCTCAAGGCCCTCGGCCTGCGCACCGTGATCGACCTGCGCAGCCCCGTCGAGCTCGACGTCTGGCCCGACCTGCACCACGGCCTCGAACACGAGACCCTGCACGTCCCGACCCTGCCCGCCAACCGCGAGGACGTCGACCGTCCCTGGCCCGAGGACCAGGAGGAGCTCTACCCCTTCATGGCCGGGACCGCCGGCCCCTCGCTGGTCGCCATCGTCCGCCGGCTCGGCGACCCCGGTACCCTGTCGGCGGTCGTCCACTGCGCCGTCGGCAAGGACCGTACCGGCCTGACCATCGCCGTCCTGCAGTCCCTCCTCGGGGCCTCCGACGCCGACATCACCGCCGACTTCCTGCTCTCCAACGCCGGCCTCGGCCTCCTCGACGGCCCCACCCCCTATCTCGACGAGACCGGTACCGAACGCGTCTCCCGCCCCATCTCCGCTCCCCTCCTCGCCTCGTCCCTCGCCTGGATCCGGGACCGGCACGGTTCCGTCCCGGACTACCTCCGCGCCCACGGCGCCACCGAGGACGACCTCGCCGCCCTGCGCGCCAACCTCTCGGCCTGAGGCTCTCGGCCTGAGGGGTGAGGGGTGAGGGTCTGAGGCCCTCCCCGCGCTACCCCTGGCGTTCGAGCAGCCACCACTGGGAGGGCGAGTCGGTGTCCTCCCACTGGTGGACCGGGGCGCCGGCGGTGGTGGCGGCGTCGCGGACGGTGAGGGGCTTGCCGCTGATGAAGCTGGTGAGGGTGTAGGTGCCGGGGGCGTCGAGGTGGTGTTCGAGGAGCCATTCCTGGGCGCCGAAGGCGTTGGCCGACCACTGCTGGATGAGCGTGCCGTTGTCGGGGGAGGCGCCGGTGACGTCGAGCCGCTTGCCACTGGCGACGTTCTCTAAGCTTGTCGTTTTACCTCCGGTGATCGGCTTGAGGTTGTTCGATCTGGTCACCCACATGGGGATCTGCCGGACACGGCGACGACCTCCGTTT
>NZ_JBIVRD010000053.1:0-52709 GCF_044755565.1 Kitasatospora sp. NPDC092286
GGATCAGGCTGCCCTCAGCTCCACCGTCCTGCTGCGACAGGATCAGCGGCGAAGGCCTCTCACCTCCACTCGAACCACAGCGCCTCACGGCGCACGCACGACCTTCGCCACACCGCGGCCAGCATCATGATCGCCGAGAACATCCCCGTCGCCGTCATCTCCAAGACCCTGCGGCACTCCACCATCGCCACCACGATCAACCTCTACGGCCACCTCCTCAAGGACTCCGCCGACCAAGCTGTGCTCGCTTTGGCCCGTGCGCTCGACCGGGCCGCCGCCGGGCGGAGTCCGGTCCCCGGGCCTGGTGAGGTCCTGCGGCGGGTGGCGTAGCCGCGCGCCGAAGGGCTTCCGTACCGCGGCTTGGGCGGGGTGGGGCGTCTCTGGCCGTGCCTCCGGTCAGGGACGCCCGAGCGTGGCGTCGGCAGCTGGGGCCTCGTCCTCGTCGGAGTCCGGGCGGAGCATGTCGAGGAGGTCGTGAGCTGCCCAGTCCGGGAGGGTCATCGCCGGCGGGACCGGCAGCCTGACTTCGCGCAGGAGGGATCCCTCCTTGAAGACAGCCTCGGTGATCCAGGCGAACGTGTCGTCGTCGAGGAGGTCGGGGTGGGTGGCCGCGGTGTCCGCCAGGTGCTCGGCTTCGGGGAAGACAGTGGACACCGCGGCGGGCAGGCTGCCGTTGCTCGCCGCGCGTGCGACGGCGCGGCGAGCGGCGGTCTCGTACCAGCCGGATCCCCACCATTCCCCGACGGATTCGGTGCGGGAACCGTGCAGGGTGAGCATGCGTAGGACGGCTTCGGGGCCGAGCGTCTCGTCGGCCCGCTGCCAGAGGTCGATCTCGCGGTGGACGGAGGTGAGGATGGGTGTCCAGCCCTCTTCGAAGATGTCGGCGAGGGCCTGGCCGTCGGCGAGTCGTCGGGTGGGCGCTGTGAGGGCGAGTCGTACGGCCGGCCAGTCGACGCCCTCGGGGTGGACGTGGGGCATGACGGCGCGGGTGGCGGCGATGTTGGCGCGGGCCATGGTGATGTCGTCGATCTTGAAGTGCCACTCCTCGACGTCGCTTTCGCGGCGCCAGCACCATTCGGCGATGCCGCGGGCCGCCGCCGACGGGACCGGGTCCGGGACGACCAGAGGGTAGGTGCGCAGTCCGTCGCCCAGGCGCCCGGAGAACTCCTCGCCGAGTGCTGCGATGGACTCCCGCCCGTCACCGTCGCGCCGGTGTCGGGCAATCGCGTCGTGGATGGTGTCCGCCCACAGCAGCAGGACCAGGTCGTGGCGCAGTTCCCGGGCGTCTTCGGGTACGTGGATGCGGGTGGCGTCGAGGAGTCCGGCTTCGGCGAATGCGCGGCGCGCGGCCTCGGCCTTGGCGGCCTGGGTGGGGTGGGTGCTCAGGTCGATGGTGAGGGGTTGGTCGAGTGGGCACAGTGGGGGCAGGCTGTCGTCCCAGTCCCAGTGCTCGGTCGGGTCGTCGACGGTGAGCTGGGCGTCGGCTGGGTCCCAGCTGACGCTGATGTGGAAGTTCGAGCGGGAGAACTCCCGGTAGGTGGGCCGGGGGCCTGGCTCGTCGTCCTCCTCGTCGCTCTCGTCCCAGAGTTCGTTCTCCGTCCAGCCCGCGCGCCGGAGGGGCGCGGTGAGCCTGGCGAGCAGCCGGGGGCCGGTGGTGTGCGGTGACAGGGTCTCGGACGGTGTGCTGGTCATGGGCGGCCCGTTCGGTGCGGTCGTGTGCGAGGTGCTGCGCGGTTGGCTGTCACGGGATGTCGCGGCCGGCTGCTTCCGCCTTCGCCTGCAGCTCGTGGACGATGCGCCTCCAGCGCCGCGCTCCGCTCGTGTACCAGTGGTCCTCGCCGGCAGGCCGCCAGTCGGCGAGTTCACCAAGCTGCCGGGTGATCGTCTCGATATCGAGGCGGTCGTGGCCGCCTCGGCCGGCGTCAAGGCTCTGGGCGATGTCGTGGAGCCGGTGGGCGGCGCGGTAGTAGGACAGCTGGGTGTCGGTCAGGCGGCGGATCGCGTAGCCCTGGCACTTGCTGCACCAGTCGTAGTCGTCGTTGTCGAGCAGGTCGGCGACGGTCAGCAGGTCGTCACCGGCGACAACGCCGCGTTCCCTGGAGTGCGGGCAGAACGGCGAGTGGCCCTTGCCCTGGATCCGGGGGTCGGCGTTGGTCGTGTAGACCTGCACGTCGGCGAGGACACCGAGCGGGATGCCGCTGCCGCCGCCGCGCCACCGGCCGGCGTCCGGGGCCTCGAACGGCTCGAGGTCCAGATCCTCGGCGTGGGCCAGCAGCCCCAGCCACACCGGGTGGGGAAGGGTGCGGGACCGCCCGTGGTCGTCGTACCCGCCGTCCAGCGTCCGCAGGTCCCGCACGCCGCGGGCCATGGCGAGCAGACGCAGGTTACGTTCCGCGTCCTGGTGCTCGTACGCTAGCCAGGCTGCCCGTGTGGCTCCCTGCGCCAGGCCGAGGTCCTCGCCGAAGAGCGGGTCGTGTGCACTGCGCGGGTACTGCGGCCAGAGGCTTTCCCGGTCTTCGGGCCTGGGGCCGACCTCGCGGGCCCATGGTTCGATCACGTCGGCGGGAAGGTCCGAGGCACCGGCGAGGAGGAAGCACTGCCATCCGCGCGCCAGGCGCTTCTCAAGTACCGGCAGGGGCAGGACCTCGGTACCGCCGTCCGTCGAGAAGACGATGTACAGCTCGTCCGCGGCGGTGGCGCGCATCGAACGCAGCAGACGCAGATGGTCCGCGGTGAGCGGCCGGCGCCCGCGGACCGGGGTGTCGTCGAAGATCCCGGGCCGAATCGGGCTCGCCGAGGGTGCGGGCTTGGCGGGGGTCTGCCTGTCCTGGTGGGCTTGGCAGTCGAGGCGGTGGGAGCGGGACAGGAGCCGGTCGGCGATGAGCCGGGGCACGCGCAGAGTGAGGGTGCGGCCCGCCCAGTCGGCGTTGGCGAGGTAGGTGATCAGGACGCCGGTCGTCCAGTCGTCGAGGTCGCGGAGGAAGCCACGCTCGCGCCAGGGCGGCGCGGTGTCCTCCTTGACTTCAGGCAGCCGCACGGTCACCCACCCCAGCGCGGCGGGCTCCGCGGACGCGGCCACGTCCCGGGCCTGCTCCTCCCAGGAGGCGACGAGTCCGTCGACCGCGGCGCGGGTCGCGGCATAGCCCTTCCGGTTGGGGCGGATGCCGTGGGTGGGGCCGTAGGCGAGGTAGGTACGCGCGCTGGGCCCCTCCCAGCCGCGTCCGGCCTTGTCCCGCCACTCGTGCCAGAGCGCCTTCAACTGTGTGCCGACTTCCTTGCCGGTACCGATCGCGCTGAACGCCGCTTCATCGCTGGGGAGTTCGGGTTCCTCCATGGCTGCCGCGGCGGCGGCTGCCATGAGTCCTTCGGGGTCGACGAACAGCGCCGCCTGGGCTCGCAGGACCTCGAGGTACTGCTGCTTCACGGCGAGCTTCGGCTCCGCCCACTGCGCCAGCCAGGGGAACAGGGTGACTGCGGCCTGAGCCAGGTGGAGGCTGGTAGCCGCACCGCGCCAGGTGGACAGCACGCTGTCCCGCAGACGCTTCGCCTCGTCGCGCGCCTCCCAGTCCTCTTCGGCCGGCTCTTCCTCTTCCTCGCCGTCAGCGCCTACGGTGGCGGTCGGCTCGACGGGATCGGTGCGCAGCAGGGCGGCGGCGGCCTGGATCTCGTCCTGCTCCCAGCAGTCGTCGGGGTCCGGTGCCGTGTAGCTCTGCAGCTGGTACAGCAGCCCGATACCGCCGAGCGCCCGCAGGAAGATGCCGAGCCCCGTGTTCGGCCGCGCCCACGCGCCCGACTGCGCGCAGCGTGAGCACATCCGGCCGATCGTGTCCGCGTTCAGCGGCACCTGGGTCGTCGCGATGTCGCGGCTGCGCAGCTGGGTACACGTCGTCGTGGCGTGGAGCTTGGCGCTCTTGCCCCTGGTCGAGTGGACGGTGACCGGCGTGCCCTCGAAGGGGCCGAGCGGGACGTCGGCGGTCAGTGAGTTGTCGAGCACGTAACTCCCCTATCGGTCTCGGCTTGCGAGCCTAACCGGGGGCACGGACAAGGTGACCCGGAAACCATCGTGGTGGAGCGCGGAGGATTGATATCTGCCCGGTGCTCACGCGAGGAAGCCTGCGCTCGGCATCAGAGCCGCAGGTCAGGGTTCTACTGGCAAAGGCGCTGGTCCGTCGCCGCTGCTCCAGCAGGTGGCGAAGCCTCGGGGAGCGGGCGGGCGAGGCGGGGGTACTCCAGCGTGCGGCACAGGATGGTGAACCAATCTTCGGCGAGCCGTGAGCGAGGAGGACGCCGTGACGGCCAGCCGGTCACCCTCTCCCGGGACGCCGTGTCCAGACGAGGTGACCGAACCTATCGCTGCTGCTGGGCACTGATGGGGATTGAGCGGATCTGTGTGAGCGTCGCCTCGCCGGCGCTCGCCGGCGAAACTGGGACTGCTGCCTGGTTCGCCCGTCCGGTGGACTCACCCGGCCTTCACTGTCTCCGATACGGTCAGCCCCATGACACAGACGTTCGCCGCACCCGCCGATGCTGCTGAAGCCGTCATCAGGGACGTCCTGCAGATCCGGGAAGACGCGCAGCGGCAGGCTCACGATGGCAGCCACTACGGTGGAACCTTCCAAGACGTGGAGCACACGCTCAGTGCCATGCGCGAGGATGCGATCCTGCGGTGCCTGGGGCACCTTCTGGGCGTCACGGACGATGCCTCCGTCGACAGCTATGTCGTGAACTGGGCCGCAGCGCGTGGAATGAATCTGGGTGAGACGTCGGTGCGCGTTCGGGAGTCACCGAACGCCAGCGAGCTCTACAAGCGGCGCGCACAGGCGCAACTGCTCGACGTACTTCGCGAGACGGGCACGGACGGCATGCTCAAGACCAAACTCCTGCCACTGATCGGGGAGGCGGACAAGAGCGCGTGGCGCGGAAGCAGCCGGTGGCTCGAGGAGTGGCTCGGCGACGGTACCGTGATCGCTCGGCAGCGCGGTCGCAGCACCATCTACGTACACCGCGACTACGCCACCCCGACCGTCGCTCACGACCTTCACCCGTTCGGGGATGCGGCGTCGGACTCAAGCTGACTACTAGTTAGGATTTCCGCCATGTCTGGTCTACCCTCTGCCGATAGCTCCGAACGTGCTCGCGCCCATCGCCTGGGCCGCCAGCTACGGGCGCTGCGCGAGGCGCACGGCTTGACCCGACCCGAGTTGGCCTCCGCAGCCGGTGTCCCCCTGCGCACGCTGTCCCGTCTGGAGACCGAGGGCGTGGCGCAGCCCGGACTGTTCACTGTCGCGGCGTTGGCGCGGGCTCTGGGGGTGACGGTGGACGAGTTGGTGGCGGCTTCGGGTCCGGTGCCAGGCCTGTGGTCCACGGGTTACGAGGGCCGCACGATCGACTCGTTCGTGGCGGCGCTGGTCGATGCGGGTGTGGACGCGGTGGCGGACGTGCGGCTAACGCCGATCAGCCGCAAGCCAGGGTTCAGTAAGACCCGGCTGAGTGGGGCCCTGGCCGAGGCGGACATCTCCTATCTGCACCTGCGGTCTCTGGGCAACCCGAAGGACAATCGGGCGCCGTTCTGGGACGGCCGCGTCGGCGAGGGCCTGGCGGCGTTCGCCGACGTCCTGGCGGCGGAGCCGGCCCGCCGGGAGCTGGAGGAGCTGGCCGAGTTGGCGGTCGAGCGTTCGGTGGCGGTGCTGTGCTTCGAGCAGGACGAGAGCCGCTGCCACCGCCAGGCCGTGCTGGCGGAACTGCACCAGCGTACCGCGCTGCCCGTCGCCGCCTTGGCCTGATCCGCTTCAACTCCCTTCCGAACAGGCACTCTTGCGCATTCGACACCCTGCCCGCCCAATGGTGACAGGAGTCGAACCAGGGGGGCTGGCATGCCGGCATCGGGCTGGGAACGAGCGCGCATCCTGATCACCGTCAAGACGTATCCCGACGTCTCGCACAAGTACCTGGAAACCTGCTGCGTCGCCGGCATCCGCCTGGACACCGACCCGGTACGGCACGTACGGCTGTTCCCCGTACCGCACCGGCTGCTCGACGAGGAGAAGCAGTTCGGGAAGTACTCCGTCGTCGAGGTCGATGTCCGGCGCCACCACACCGACCGGAGACCCGAGAGCCTGCGCCCAAACCTGGACACCCTCCGGGTCGTCGGCACCGTCAGCAGCCGAAACGGCTGGTCCGAGCGCCTCGACCTCGCCAGACCTTTGATCCAGCCGTCCCTGTGCGCGATCAAACGCCTCCAGGCCGCCGACGGAACCTCCCTCGGGCTGTTCCGCCCCGCGCGCATCGACTCCTTCCGCCTCGCCGACGCCACCCCGTGGAGCGCGGAGCAGCACGGCATCGTCAACCAGACCGACGTGCTGCACCCCGACCACCGGCCCCTCGAATGGGTCCCCTACGAGTTCCGCTACCGCTTCCACTGCGACGACGACGCCTGCCGAGGCCACGACATGGGCCTGCACGACTGGGAAGCCGGCCAGTCGTGGCGCAAGTTCCGCCGCACCTACCCCGCCCACCGACTCACCGACGTCCTGCACGAGCGCTGGTGGACCAGGACGGTCACGCCCGATCGGGCCACGCACTTCTTCGTCGGCAACATCGCCGCCCGCCCGAAGACGTTCATGCTCCTCGGCGTGTTCAACCCCACGATCGCCGCTCTCACCGCCCCACGCCAGGACGCGCTCTTCTGAACCCTCCCCCGGCCCCCTGGCCAGGGTCGTCAGTCGTATGTTCAGCTGCGTCACGCGGTCCGATAGGCGTGTGCGAGTGCCTTCAGGTGTGCGCAGTGTTGCTGGTGGAGGTCGATCGGTGTCTGCTGGGCCGTGTCGAGCAGCCATACTCCCTCGCGGAACCGTTCGAAGCCGATGCTCTCCCAGAGAGCAGCGATCTTCTTCTTCGCGCGCCTGCGGTCCGTGTCGGTGGTCTCGTCCCGGCCCTTCGAGTACTCGCCCATCGCCGGGTAGGTGGCAACAGCGCAGCACCCGGGAGACAGCCTGCGGATGGCCTCGGCCGCGACGACCGGTCCCAGGCCGAATCCGCGCCACTGCTTGTCGAGATAGACGCGGTCGAGGACCAGCAGGTCCCCGACCGGGCTTTCGATCTGCCGCTCAAATGCCTTGCAGTAGCCCGACTGGCCGCTCTTGACTCCGCGCAGCCGCGAGGCTCCTCTTCGCTGATTTCGATCCATCCGTACGTTCCTACGCCGGTGCCCACGTTCACTCGTTTGGGGACTCCGTTGCCAGCGGGATAGCACACCGCCAGCAGCCATTCGCGTGGTCGTCCTGGCAGATGTAGCCGATGGCGCCTTCCACGCACCATTCGGCGGCCTCCTCGGACAGCAGGTCAGGCCCAGCATTGAGCAGCCGACGGAATTCCGTGGTGTCCGCAATGTCGGTCGGGCGGTTGGTGAACCATTCGTCGAACCAGGGCTCGTCCCGGTGTATGCGCCAGTGCGCATTCTCCCGGTCGTCGACAGCTGTCAGGAACCGATCGACGATGCGTCCCCAACTCGGTGCTCCGAACCAGCCGTTGTCGAACGCGGAGAGGGACTCGATCAGGGTTCGCAGGCCGAATTCCTTCTCGTGAAGGCGGTACCTTCGCCCCCATGAGATCGCGCCCTGTGCCATCTCCGCGAGGTCTTCTCGCGGATCGGCCTCGTGCACCGGGTCGTCAGGGTTGTGGCAGGTCAGCCCGATCTCGAGCACGGACTGCCCGGTCGGTAGGACCCGAGACGGGTTGACGATCGCGAGACCGACAGCAATCCAGTCGACATGGTCGAACGACAGCATCGAGCGCACGATCCGGGTGGTTGCCGCGTTGATCCGCATCATCGTGCCGTCGTGCAGCGGGCTCTTCCCGGCATGCCAGTTCTCGACGGGTGTGTTGCGCCACAGGGCGAGCGTGATGCGGGTGGCGGCGAGCCAGAGCAGTGCGTCGTCGTCAAGGTGCCCGAAGCGGTTGGCACACTCTTGGGCGCCGTAGCGGATCAACTCTTGCGGGTTCGGTAGCGTGTGACTGTCAGACCCCTCAGGCTTAGGCACGTACTCGTAGTCGCCGGCGTACTCGTCGAGGATCTCGCTCAACTCGGCTGCGCTGTAGGCCTCGCTGTACTCGGAGCCGTCCTCGACGGTGTACCTGTCGTGGTCCCACGAGACATACACGTCGTCCCAGAGCACGACGTCGTCGCACTCGGTGGCGTTATCCGTCACAACCGGCCTGATGGTGATCGGCGCAGTTCGCCCGTCGGTTCGCTCGTCATCCTTCTTGGCCGCCCATGCGGTGATGACCCCGAGCGGCTTCGGAAGGAGAGGGCCGACCTCGGTGATGCTGAACGGCTCGTCGTCGTCGGTGTCGAACCGGCTGTTTACGAATGCGACCGCCTCGGAGGGCGTGCTGACGATGGACTGGGTACCACTCTCGTTGTCAACCACTCGCCACAACGCGCTGTTCTTCACGATGCTCTCCGATCGCGGTGAGTGCACCCGGGGCGGGTACGATGCGCCGGGTAGCTCGGCACTGACTCCAATTATGAGCTGATCAACCCGTCCGTAGTCTTGCAGGTGCTTGGCGGCGACGATGCTAGGGACGTTCTGTCGCGGGTCAGACTTTGTGGCAGGGCTCGTTTGTTGCGGGTCCTGCTGCTTGAAGAGTCGGATCGATCATGGTGAGGCCACCGGCACTGCCGCCGGAGGAGAAGGTCCGGATCGTGCTGTCGATCCTGGCCGGTGAGATGACCGCGGCGGAGGCCGCGCGGCGGGCGAAGGTGTCCGAGCAGTCGATCGGGACCTGGAAGCGCCAGTTCCTGGAGTCCGATCGGGCCGGCCTTGCGGGCAAGTCCGGCCCCAGCACCCGGGAACAGCAACTCGAATCCCAGGTCTCCGACTTGACCCAGGCGCTGGGTGAGGCCGCGGTCGAGCTGCGGGTGTGGAAGAAGTCCGCCAGGCTCGCCTACGTCGACCACCGAATCAGTGACTTCGTGATCACCGGGCTTTCCTGCTCGGCTGCCGCTGTCACCACCGTCGTAGCGGATCTCGTCGGGCCCGACGGCGGCATCCGCACCGCGTACCTGCGCTGGATCCGCGAGGACGCATCGGGCTCGCCACGACCGGAACCGCTGGCCGGGGAGTGGCGGCTGTACACGTGGGAGCCAGAGGCCCGGCCGGCGAAGCGCTCCGCATGACCTGCACGGCGGCTGGACTATCTTGGCGGGTGCGATGGAGCCCCCATTCGACAGCCGAAGGAGACTGATGGCCCGCTACGACTTGATCATGGCTGTTGCGGCGGGCAACCGCAGGCACTACGCCCTTGAGGCGGACAAAGTTCAAGGCGGCCAGGGCAATGTGCACCGCGCCCTGCACAAGGCGACCGGCATCCCGGTCGCCTTCAAGAAGCTGAACTCCCAACTTCCCTCCGCCCGGGCGCGCATGAAGCGGGAGATCGAGATCGGCGCGATGCTCACCGGGCACCCGAACGCCATGCCGGTCCTAGACCATGCCGCGGACCACAGTTGGTTCGTTATGCCCTGGGCCGAAGCCACCGCCGTCGACCGCCGCGCAGACCTCAAGAAGGACGAGGCCCTGCGAACCTTGCTGCGGGACGTGTGCGCGGCCCTGGAGGAAGCGCACTCCCATGGGTGGATTCACCGCGACATCAAGCCGGCGAACATCCTTTACCTGGAGGGCCGGTGGACCCTTGCCGACTGGGGGCTGGGGCGCCGGCCGCGGGGCCAGACCACCAATGCGGACCGAACCCGCGTCGGCCAGCCCTACGGCAGCGAGGGGTTCGCCCCACCAGAGCTGTCCGTCGATGCTCACCAAGCCGGCCCTCCAGCGGATGTCTTCAGCCTTGGGCAGCTCATCGGATGGGTCCTCACCGGACAGGATCCGAGCCCCAACATCCCCCTGATTCCCGCGGCCGGGCCGTGGCGGGGTGTCGTGAAGGCCGCTACCCAGCTGAACCCGGCTCACCGGCAGCAGACCGTCGCCGAGCTCTTGGCCGACATCGCCCACGAGACCGAGGCCCCACCGGAGCCGGCCATCGTTCGCGCCGAAGCCCTCCTGCCGGCCGTCAAGGCCGGCGATCGTGACGCGGCCTCCTCGCTCGTCAGCCTGGCTGCCCGGCACCCCGAGGACGCGGATCTGTACATCGATGTCCTGGCTCGGCTCGAGGTCGGTCTCATCGCGCCGGCGTTGCTGACCGATCCGCGAGCAGCCACCGAGATCGCCCGCGCGATGGCCGTTCTCCTCGGCAGCACCAGCCGGCACCCCGAGCGAGGCGATGTCGACTCCGTCATCATGTGGCTGTTCGACCTGGCCCGTCAGGCCGCCGACGCCGGCGAGCTCGACCTGTTGGAGGCGTGCTGCGACGGCGCCTTCGAATGGGACGGCCTCTGGGACCAGTGGCACCCTCAAGACCGGATAAGGCCCTGGCTCCAGGCAATCACCGGCGACACCGCCTCCACCGTCGCCCGATCACTGCGCCGCCACCCGGCCTGCGCGGAGCACTTCTCCAACCTGGCGGCCGACCGCAGGGTCGACTACCGCATCCGAGCAGCAGTCGCACAACCCGAGTAGCGATCGGACGAACCGGGCCGGTCTACGCCTCCAGCAAATCACCGAAATGCCCGAACACCCAGGTGTCGACCATCGACGGGTAGGCATCGATCAGATGCCTCGGCGAGGACGCACGCGGCTCCTCAATGCCGAACACCCAGAAGGAAACGATGTTGTCCCCTCGGGCCAGATCCGACACCGCCGCCCTCAGGCGCGCGGTGTGCCCGAGAATTCGAAGGGCGTCAGCATGGCACATGTCGCCCACGTTGGAGCCCTCGTGCGCGATGAAGTTGCGGGCCTCACGCGCCGCGTCGAGCACGTCGACATCCCACGAGGTGCTCTGCGCCAGCCGGTCGCCGAGATCGCGCAGCGTAGGACCTAGCATCTTGTCAGGCGGAAGAGCAATGACGGCTTCCTGGAGCGCAGCCACCGGATCCGACTCAAAGGCCTTGACCAGATTGCCTGTTCGCAGAACGAACTTGCACTTGGACTCGAAGGCGTTGGCAAGATGAAGTGCTCGGCCTGCTGACAGAAAGAGCATGTCCAGCAGCTCCGGCTGCGACGGCTTCAAGTACCCCAACGACCACCCCATGCAGTTCACGGTAGTGCGGGTGTCCATCGACTTTCCGCGGATTGATGGTCCTCGCTTCAGACAGCAGGTGATCTGCCGCCACAGCAGGCGTCATCGAGCAACCCGCAGCCGCTTCACGGTCGCCCCTGGCCGGCTCACTGGGCTGGTACCTGCGGGCGGATCACGGTCGCATACCCACCGACTGCGGACCATGGCGCGGGGGCAGCGCAGTCGGCACTCCGCCTCTCGGCAGGCTCCCCCCACGCCACGCGATGGGCGTCGTCGGGCGTGTCGGCACCCGCCCCCGGTGCAGCCTCCATGTTCGGAGGGCGATGTACCTGAAACGTCGCCACCGAGGCGGTTCAGGCTCTTAACCTGGCCAGATGGATACAGCTGTCGAGATAGTCAGCGCCCGGACGCGCACGCTCTTCTGGGAGCTCAGCGCCAGCATCGATCTGACTCCCCTGCGAGCATGCTGGACAGGTGAGGGCTTCTCTCCCGTGGAGGCCACGCAGACTCGCTCGGGAGGAGCCCGCAAGCAGGTCTTCAGCTCCTTCGCCGAAGGCGTTGACTGGACCGACGAGGGGCAGGTCCAGCGGGCCCTGCGCGCGTTCGAGGGCATGCTGGATGAGGGCACCGGCTCCTACGACTGGGACAAGACGCTGGCGAAGATCACAGCCGCGCTGACCCGGGACGGCTATCAGGTCAGCCCGACCCTCCAAATCCTGCCGGTCGGCGAGTGGCGACCCGAAGTGGCACGGCACGAAGCCAAGGCGTACGCGGAATCCCTCCGGCCTCTGCGGGGTGCCCGCAACGCGATGGAGCGGTTGGGCCTCCTGACCTCCGACATGCCTGAGGAGCGGCTGCGAGACGTGCTGCTCGTTGCCTTCAACGCCTATTTTGAAGGGCAGTCCACAGGCGAGACCCTGAACGGCAAGGGCAAGAGCGACATCCTGAACCGAGTCGGAGACCGCAACGTGTCGATCTCCGAGTGCAAGTTCTACACCGGGCCGAAGTCGGTCACCGATGCGCTGGACCAGCTGCTCAGATACACGGACAACGGCGGCCGCCGGACGTCACTGCTGATGTTCTACCGGGAGAAGGATCCGGATGCCCGGATCGCCGACAGCATCGCCGCGATCCGCTCCCACCCGCAGTGCGAGTCCTTCGACTCCAGCAGAGCCGATGAGGACCGGCATTGGGGTTTCGTTGTCCGGGGCAGCGGAGATCCGGGCAATGCTCCCCGTGCCGAGGTGGCGTTCATTCCCTTCGTCATCGCCTGACCCGCTGGTGCATGGACGGCTGCCACTCCTCCCTGGCAGGGGTGAGCCGACCGGCGGTGGTGCGGAAGTCGGGCATGCCGAGGTGACGGTGGTGTGCCGGGCGGCGAGGTCGCGCATGGCGGCGGCGAGGCTTAAGACGGGAGAGTCTCCAGACCCGCGGTCGGACGAACAGCCTGCCCACACCGGTGCGCGAGCACCCATGCCGACCCCGGAGGGCTTCACGACCGCACAGCTGGAGCTCCCGAATCAGCTGGTGGCCGCCACCTCACGCGTAGGGGTCGCGCAGTGGCCGGGGCTCTCGGATCCCCCGGGTGATCGCGTCGGGCAGGTCCGGGCCTGCGAGGTAGTAGCGGCCCTGGGCTTCGCCCTTGGCCGCAAGCCAGCCTGCACGGACGAGCTCGCGGATGTCGCGCTGGGCCTGCTGCTCACTCAGCTCGGCATCGGACTGGTAGGTGGCCCGGCGCAGGCGATTACCCATGGCTGCCGGGTAGAGGGCGTAGAGCATACGGTCGGGCCAGCCCTGCCGCTCGATCGCTTCGTCGAGGGCACCCCAGATGTCGCGGGTGGTGTTCACCTGGCGCTCGACAGTTTGGGCCTGTTGGTGGTGGGCGCGCAGGCAGAAGCGCACCCACGGGAGGGTGTCACGCTCAGGGGTCCAGACCGGACCGCCGGCCTCACCGAGGACGTCGTAGTAGCGATAGGTGTTACGGGCCCTGCCGAGCCACTCCTCGATGCTGGAGAACTCCGGCGCCATGATCCCCTCGCGAGCCAGGACCAAGGTGTGCAGCGCACGGGACATCCGGCCGTTACCATCCGACCACGGATGGATCGCCACCAGGTTCAGGTGCGCCATCGAGGCCCGCACCAGTCCGGGCGCGTCGAGGTCGCCCCTGTTGAGCCACTCCATCAGCTCGCCGGTGAGGGCCGGAACCTGCTCGGCGTCCGGCGCGGTGTAGGCGGCGATGGTCGGGTCCTCGGCCGAGGTGACGTACACCGCACCGGTGCGCCACCAGCCGGGCCGCTTGAGCAGGTGGTGGCCCTGCATCATGAAGTGCAGCGCGTTGAGCAGTTCCTTGCTGTAGGCGAAGTCCTCACCGGCCTCGGCGAGGCGCTGGATGTAGGTCATCGCCTGCCGGTAGCCCTCGATCTCGACCGCGACGGTGTCGCTCGCCTCGATCGGGGTCTCACCGACCATGATGTCCTCGACGTCCGACACGCTCGCCGCATAGCCCTCGATCGTGTTCGATCCGGCGATCGCCCGCGCGGTCAGGTTTCGCCGCAGCTGCCCCTCCCACCGACGGGGCGTGCGCAGGTGCAGGCGCAGCCGCTCCCGCATCTCCTCGATCTCCGCGAGGACAGTGAGATCGGCGTCTTCGAGTTCGGGCAGCGAATAGAGCATCCAGCCATGACACCATCATGGAATCATCACGTCAATGCAGCGCCGTGCCTACTTGGCGCCGACCAGACGCGCCTCGGACGAGTGTTCCACGGGGCCAGGTGGCTAGGAATTCACTGGCGACGCCGGCTACCACTCCATACCTAAGCCCGCGGACATCCTCGAATGCTGGGGGGTTGGTGGGCTGGAGCGGACCGTCGAGGGGAAGGGGTGCGGGTCATGGGAACCGCCCGTCAGCAGGACGGGCTCAAGGCGATCTGGGGGCTTGTACCGTCGCCCGATGTCGGCCTGGTGGCCCCCGCCGCGGCAGCGCGAACTGCCCGGTGGACGTACTCACATAAACCCGCGACCTTCGGACGCAGCACGCCGAAGGTAGCGCGCACCCAGCTCGCTAAAATTGAGCGTCAGCTTGTCAAGAAAGCTTTGGCGTCGCTATAACTTTCTCGTCGAGGTGCCCAGGCACGAAGACAGAGCCGGGCAGGTCCGGCGCCATGGCGCCCGCGGGCACCCGTGACCGCTAACGACTGTGAGGAGCTGATCCCCTTGTTGATGCGCACCGACTCCCTGCGCGGCCTACGCGACCTCGACCGGCTCACCCAGCAGCTGGTCGGCACCGCGTCCCAGCCGGCGGGGATGCCGCTGGTCGCCTACCGCGACGGAGATGTGTTCGTGCTGCGCCTGGACCTACCGGGCATCGACCCGAAGACCATCGACCTGAACGTGGAGCGCAACGTCCTGACCGTGCGCGCGGAGCGCGCGTCCGGGCTGCCGCAGGGCGCGCAGGTGCTGGCGGACGAGCGGGTGCTGGGCCGGTTCTCCCGGCAGGTGTTCCTGGGCGACGCATTGGACACCGACCGGATCGAGGCCGACTACGACCAGGGCGTGCTGAGCGTGCGCGTGCCGATCAGCGAGAAGGCCCGCCCCCGCAAGATCGCCATCACGGCGAAAGGCGAACGCGAGGCCATCTCCGCCTGACCGCGGCGATGCGGCTTCGATGTCCGTTCCCCGCTCCTGCCACACCGACCGGCCGCCGGGCCCTGCCTGGCTTCGCTCGGCGACGCCGGCGAGTGCCCGTGGGCGCGGCCCGGCCTATCCGTGCTGGCCCGGACCTCTCTCCTTCGGTCCGGACTCGCGCGGCGGGCCGCGAGCGGGCCGGCCGGCGCGGTCTTCCGCGGGCCTCCCCGCCCCGGGCGCGGTCGCGTTCGCGGCCGCGGGCGCGGGCGCGCACGGTTGACCCATGGGCATCGTGGTTCTGCTCGAACTGGTAGAGCCGCTGGACGCTCTCATCCTGGGGACTGGGGGCAGTCCGGTCGACGCCCTGTCGGTGCGGCGGGTCCATGCCGCACCCTCGGATCCGGATGCACCCGGCGGCCTGGGGGCGCTGACCGTGTGCGAAATGGACACCGCGGCCATGGTGGTCGACCGGTGGAGTCCGCAGCGGCCGGGGCAGGGGTGGTATCCACCGCGCTGGGCCGGGTACCTGTGCCTGACCTGTGACGCCGCCACCCGTGCCTTCTGATCCAGCAGTGGGGCGGGCCGGCGCGGGCCTATCGGCCCCCCGAAGGTCGGTCGCTGTGCTGCCGGGTGGTGTCGAGGGCGTCGCGCAGGGCGGGCAGGTCCGTGATGGCGGCCTGTTCGGCGAAGCGGGCCAGCAGCCGGCGCAGAACCCGCTCGTCCTGGTCGCGCACCGCCTCGGCGATGGCCACCATCAGCGCCGCCTGGGCATGGGGTCTGGGGTGCGCTCCTGCCGCGCGGCCTGCGGCCCTTCCACCGCTCGCCTCCCGTCTACTCGTGATCCCGGGCCGCCGGACGCGGCGTTCCTTGTCCGGGTGCGGCTGCGGCGACCGGCCGCCCCGCCTCGTGCGGGGCGAAGACTACCTCCCCGACCGGTACCGAAAAATCTGTGCCCGCCGGAGTAGACATTGCCGCGCACCGTGGTTAGTGTTTCTCTCGTAGACGAGATCAAGCGGTACCCGCCAGACACGAACTGGCGGGCAGCAGTTCAGAAGTTCGCAGGTCGGCACGGTTGCAGGGTCCTGAAGCCAGGGATGGTGCAGTAAGGCGACGGGACCGGTGGCCGGGCAGGGCGGCCCGCAGGTATCAGGGGCCGCTACCCAGCGGTACCGCAGTTCAGCAAGGGCAGTACGCAGTACCCAGCAGTTGAGCAGGACGCAGGACACGCCGGGCAGGTGGGCGTGAAGAAGGCGGCGCGGTAGCGGAGTCCCGGAGCCACAGCAGGTGCAGAACGGTGACGGGACTGGCGACCGGGCCAGGTGGCCGGCAGGCATCAGGGGCCACCACTGAGCGGTACCGCAGTTCAGCAAGTGCACTACTCGTAGGTGAAGTTGAGTTCGCAGTACCGGCAGTCGCAGTACGCGGTATCCCGGTGAAGGCGCCCAGACTGCGGGCGCGCGCACCAGGAGTCCGGCAGTGGGGTTCCACGCCGAGCAGGACGGGCGACGGGGCTGGCTGCTGGAGTCGGCGGGACCGCCAGGGACCGCCGCAGCAGTACCGGGTAGTTGGCACTACCACGCAGTTCGCAGTACCGCAGTACCCGTGTGAGCAGTACCGAGCAGGTCGTATCACCACGCAGTTGGAAGTACCGAAGTTCGCAGTAACCGGCCCGTACAGAGGATGAATGGAGGGACAGCGCGCCATCAGGATCGCCCGGCCCGTGAGGAACCAGCCCGGGCGGACTCCGTAGACCCCAAGGCAAGGACGGTGGTTTCCGGTCACGCATACGCGATCCCCGCACGCCCCCTCCCCCGGGGCCGTGCGGACACAAGGAACCCGGCCCCAGAGCCGGTAGATGGTGTAAAACCCTTCGGGGCCCCGGGAGCCACTATGGCCCCGGGGCCCCTCAGCGCGTCCCCGGACACAACAACAAGAAGAGGTGCAGTGACCACGACAGCCATCCGACCGCATACCCCCGACTCCCTCGACGACGACGACTACCCCGCCTACACCATGGGCCGCGCCGCCGAGATGACCGGCACCACCCCCGGCTTCCTACGCGCCCTCGGCGACCAGGGCCTCATCACACCCCTGCGCTCGGAGGGCGGCCACCGCCGCTTCTCCCGCTACCAGCTACGGATCGCCATGCGCGCCCGCGACCTCGTCGACCAGGGCACCCCCGTCGACGCCGCCTGCCGCATCATCATCCTCGAGGACCAACTCGAAGAAGCCCTGCGCATCAACGAACAGCTCCGCCGCGACGCCGGACAGGAACCCGCAGCCGACACCTGACCCACCCACCAGGCCGACGAGACCGGCCCGCGGTGAGCGACACCGTGCTCACCGCAGGCCGCCCCGGACACCAGCCCTCCGACCCCCGGCCTGCCACTCCCACCCGCACGGCCCGCCTCACCGGCGCAGGCTGGTTCCACGCCGCCCGGTAGGACAGCTCTCCTCCCCGCCGGAATTCACTTCCGGGTCGTTCATCCACTACCGTTCTGCCCGGGTCATGACGCGTGCCCCGCGGCGTGGGCCCGATGGCCTACTTCTCGTTGGCCGTACCGGGCCCGCGCTCCCACTGCGCCCGATGGGCCGGCACCCGGGGACCGGATCGCCCAGGCCGTGTTCAGCATGTGGCCATGTGGCCCTGCCCTGTCTTGCCCGCACCGGACCTTCCTGTCGGCGGTCCGCCTTGCGCTGAGCGGGTGGTCCGCGGCGTCACCCAGTCGCTACGGTACGGGTGCGCCCCAGCACGCGGGCCGTCAGGTCAGCCGCCCGCAACGCGAGCGCACCCCGGCCCGCGCAGACCGGAGCCGCAAGGAGCACCTCGTGGCCGTCCCTGCGGAGTTCGATCATCCGTTTGCCTTCGACATCCGCCTGCGAACGGGAACGGACGGCCGCGTGCTCGACGCGGTGGGCGAACTCGACCACGACACCGGCCCTCTGTTCAACGCCGCCGTGGACAGCGCCCTGGACACGTCTTCCGTGCTCCGGGAACTGGTGATCGACATGTCCCGGGTGGCGTTCTGCGACTCCTGCGGACTCAACGCGCTCATCCGTGCCCACCTGAAAGCCCGCGAAACGGGCATGGAACTCCACCTGCTGAACCCGACCGGTCCTGTAGCGGCCCTGCTGCGGCGTACCGGAGTGAACCACGTGCTTCGGGTGAGCCCCGACCCCGCGGAGGCCCGTTCCGCGCAGGAGGATTCCAGGATCCTGTGATGCCCCGCCGTCCAGGTGGGTCCACAGCCTGGACGGCGGGGGGCCTACCGGGGGGCGAGGGGACGGGTCGAGAGCGGAGGCGGAGCGTCCCCAGGCGGATGCAGCGACTGCCGGCGGGCGGGTTCAGAGGGTGAGCAGGCCGATGGCGTGGCCGTCGTGGTCGACGACCGGCCACACGGCCAGGCCTCGGGCGCGCATGGCGGCTGCCGCGGTGGCAGCGGACATGTCGGGGGTGGCGAACGGCGCCCGGTCGAGGACGATGTCGCCTACCGGGGTCCGCTCGGTGGTCCGGGAGTGGGCCTGGAACGGGGCGAGGTGCCGCCGGGTCAGGAGGCCGGCGCAGCGGCCGTCGTCGTCGCGGACCAGGAGATGGTCGGCGCCGGAGCCGTGCAGGATGTGGATCGCCACGTCGAGCATGACGTCGTCGCTGATCTGGAGCTCGGGGTAGGTCATGAGGTCGCGGACCGTGGCGGTAGTGGCGGTGCGGTCCAGGGTGAGGGTCATCGGCGGACTCCTTTGGTGTCGTTTCCGCCGGGGCCGGCGGCGGTCGGGGCACTGACGACGGTAGGACGGCGGGCGGGGGTCCGCCGGGGAGCGGGCCCGGACCGTGGGCACGGTCCGGGCCCGCGCTTGATTTCTAGGCGGCGAGGGCGACGCGGCGGGGTGCCCGGCGGCGGCCGGAGGAGCCCTGGCCCTCGCGGCCCACGACGGTGGCGCGGGTGTCGGCTCCCGCGTAGGCGGGGCGGCTGCGGCGGTTGCGGCTCGTGGACGCGCTGCGGCGGGGGCGTTCGACGACGGGGGCGGCGATCACGGTGGGGATGCCGGTGGGCGTGCGGGCGCCGGTGATGCGGGCAAGGTCCTCGTCGCCGGCGCTGACGCGGGTGGTGACGGGGGTGATGGCGGCCGTGGTCATCATGCGGGCCATCTCGCGGCGCTGGTTGGGCAGCACGAGGGTGACGACGGTGCCGGACTCCCCCGCGCGGGCGGTGCGTCCGCCGCGGTGCAGGTAGTCCTTGTGGTCGCTGGGCGGGTCGAGGTTGACGACGAGGTCGAGCCCGTCGACGTGGATGCCGCGCGCGGCGACGTTGGTGGCGATCAGCGCCGTCACCTGGCCGTTGCGGAACTGCTCCAGGGTGCGGGTGCGCTGGGGCTGGGACTTGCCGCCGTGCAGGGCCGCGGCCTTCACCCCGTTGGCGAGCAGGTCGTCCACCAGGCGGTCCGCGCCGTGCTTGGTGTCGATGAACATGATCACCCCGCCGTCGCGGGAGGCGATGTGCGCGATCGTGGCGTTCTTGTCGAAGTTCTGCACGTGCAGCACGTGGTGCTCCATCGTGCTGACCGCACCCGCCGACGGGTCCACCGAGTGCGTGACCGGATCCTTCAGGAAGCGCCGCACCAGGCGGTCGACGTTACGGTCCAGGGTCGCCGAGAACAGCATCGTCTGGCCGCCCTCGGCGACCTGCTCCAGCAGCTCGGTGACCTGCGGCAGGAAGCCCATGTCGGCCATCTGGTCGGCCTCGTCGAGCACCGTGATGCCGACCCCGTCCAGCTGGCAGTCGCCGCGCTGGATCAGGTCCTTGAGCCGGCCGGGGGTGGCCACCACGACCTCCGCGCCCCGGTTCAGCGTCTGGGCCTGGCGTCCGATCGACATTCCGCCCACCACCGTCGCCATCCGCAGCCGCACCGCGTGGGCGAACGGCGTCAGCGCGTCGGTCACCTGCTGCGCCAGCTCCCGGGTGGGAACCAGCACCAGCGCCAGCGGCCGGCGCGGCTCGGCCTTCTGCCCGGCGGTGCGGGCCAGCACGGCGAGGCCGAACGCGATGGTCTTGCCGGAGCCGGTACGCCCACGGCCGAGCACGTCGCGGCCGGCCAGCGAGTTCGGCAGCGTGGCGGCCTGGATCGGGAACGGCGTGGTGACGCCCTGCCGGGTCAGCACCGACAGCAGTGCCTTCGGCATGTCCAGTTCGTCGAACGCCTCGACGGCCGGCAGCGCCGGGGTGGTGCTCACCGGCATCGCGAACTCCCCCTGCACGGACGAGCCCTGACGGAAGCTCCGGCCGCCGGCGGGCCGGTCGCCGTAGAAGGAGCTGCCTCCGGAGCGGGATCCGTAGGAGCGGGCGGAGGCCGAGGAGCGGGAGTTGGTGTTCTGGTACGGGGAGCGACTGGAGCGGTTCATGCGAAACCTTCCTGGGTCGGCACGTCGCGAGGAGGCTCCGCAGCGCGGGGCGCCGGCAGGAGATCTCGAGGGAACGGGCCGAAAGTGTGGTGCGGGGCGTGGACGGTGAAACCGTGCGGCACGTCACCTCAGGTCGGCGCTCACCGCGCGGGGCGGGAGCGAGGAACCTCGAACCGTGAGCTGTCACGGCAGGGCGGCGATCCGGACGCGGCGCTGTTCGTCTCGCGTGGGGATGGCCGCCGGTGGCGGAGCCAGGGGCCTGAACGGCCGGGGATGCGCGTCGTGGCGCAATGCCGAGGGGCCCGCACCGGGCATCAAGTACGCGGTGCGGGCCCCTCGCTACCAGGCGGGTGCCGTGGCAGAAAAACTACAGCGGACGAATGTTCTCGGCCTGCGGGCCCTTCTGGCCCTGCGTGACGTCGAACTCGACCTTCTGGCCCTCGAGCAGCTCACGGAAGCCGTTGGCGTTGATGTTCGAGTAGTGGGCGAACACGTCAGGACCGCCACCCTCCTGCTCGATGAAGCCGAAGCCCTTTTCCGCGTTGAACCACTTCACAGTGCCATTAGCCATAAAGAAATCTCCTTCAAGGGGCTGCCCGAAGCCCGCACAGCGCGCGCTTCGAGTCGCCGCGATGAGCACCCACCCGGGGAAGAGCCGGGAAACAAAAAGGCGCCTGCGAAACATCAGCAGGCGCACACAAAGTTCATGGGAACCACTACTGCAACTAAGGACACTCTAGCAGGCCCGGGCCCATCACGGGCGGACATTCCGTCCCCGGTTCTGCGGCGCCTCGCGCCGGGCGCCGCCGACCACGAGACCGCAGGACCGTCAACACGCCTGATTGGCAGCCTGGTCGGGCGCCAGCTGCAGCGCCTTCGGAGCCCGCTGCCCGGCTTACCCGGACGGGCGGGTCGCACAGGCCCTGAGCCGCCCGCCCTGCCACGCCGGCCCCGCACCGCGCCCACCGGCGCGACCGGTGATCATTGCGGGCGGCGTGCGCGAAATTCTTGCCGCAGCTGCGAAATCGAATACGCCGGAAAAGGCCCGCTCCCGCGATTTTCGGCGCATACTGCAGGGGATGACGAAATCTGTAGCAGTTCGCCGTGTCCTGCCCACCAGCCCCTTCAAGGCCCGGATCGAGGCGCCGCGCAAGCATTTCGCCGTCGGCGACCGCGTCACCCACGACACGTACGGCCTCGGCCGGGCCGTCGGGGTCGAAGGCGACAGCGACATCGCGGTACTCGTCGACTTCGGATCGCGGCGGGAACGCATCACCCAGCCCTACACCGCGATGTTCAAACTCTGACCCAGGACGCACGCGGCTCCCAGCCGGGAACACCGCAGCGCACAGGGTGCATCCCCTGGACGGCGCGCCGTCCAGGAGACGCACACCCCGGCCGGGCCGAACGGCGCCCACCGATCCGGTCCGGAGCCTCACCTGCAGTGGCCGGAAAGACACGTGGCGAGCCGCCCTTGGCAACCGACAGCGGGCCGGGCAGGCGATAAACTCCGCGCGTGGATGACAAACACCTGTTTGAGTCCGTCTGCGCAGTGCTCTCCCTCCGAGGGTTCGAGCCAGCACCGCACCAGGCCGCCGGGCTCTCCGCCCAGCAGCGTCCAGGGACCGGCCTGGTGCTGGCATGGAGTCCCGGCCAGGACCTGATCGGCCCCACCCTCCAGGCCTGTCCGCATCCCGCCGACGCCGCCGGGCGCACCGAGTTCCGCGGCATCCGCAACGCACTCGTACTCGCCCTGTCGGAGATCCTCGGCGCCTCGGGCTTCACCGTCACCACCCTCGGAACCGACCTCCTCGTCACCGCCGGACCACACGATCCAGGCGATGCCCCAGCCCTCACGACTGCTCCCTTCTGCCCCGCACCGCGGCGCAGCCGACCGGCACGTCAGGGCGCCGCCGCGTAGCCCCCGGCCGCGCGGCGGGCGCGAGGCCCGTGGCCGTCACGGTCGCCGCCCAGGCCCTTGGGCGATGGAGGCCGTGTCCTATTCTTGGGGGCATGTCGAACCCTGACGGGCTGCTCGTCGACATCGCCGCGATGGTCGAGTCCGAGCACAGCAACCAGATGTCCCTGACCGTGGTGGTCCCCGGAGCGGTGATCACCGGCAGGCTCGCGCCGGTGACCTTGTGGTGGGAGCGGGTGGCGGAGGTCCTCCAGGCCTCGGAGCACCTGAAGCCGTTCGCCGCCCTCTTCGCCCCGCCCCTCGACGGCCCGCCCGCACGGCCGACCCACCTGCATCTCCACCGGGCGAAGATCCTTCAGGGCGACTTCGGACTGCCCCACACCGGCGGCATGTACCGCATCGCCATCGAAGACATCAGCAGCTGGACCATCGGCGACCTCAGCTACTCCGACACCTGATCGCGACGGCAGACCGCATAGCCGTCCGGCGTGGCATCCTACGTCCCCGCACCAGGGAGTCGTTGAGCGTTGAGCGGGGCGTGACGTGGCGTGCGCCTGATCCGCTTTGACGGACACTCCTGCCATCCGGCCCCGTCATCGACATCCCTGCCGCTTGGTCGTCGGATGGGCCACCGGCGACCACCTGCGGACCGGGCTCGTCGCCGACGCCCTGCCCACCGCCTCCCACCAGCGGTGCCCGAAGGGCCACCCGGTCATCTCGGTTCCAGGTCGGCTGCATCGGACCATGCCCTTGCCAAGTCCTTCTTCACCGCCTTCGAAAGGGAGTTGGCCAGCGACCGGATCGGCTCAGCCGGGCAGCGGCCGGACTGCGATCTTCGAATGGATCGAGAGCTGGTACGACGTATGAAGGCTGCACAGCAGCCTCAACGACCGCAGTCGCGCGGAGTGAGTGACCGTCCCCTCTGCCCGGTCACCACAACGATGGTGTCCGTCCGAGCGGAGCAAGATCACTCTCTTCTCGTGGCCCATCAGGCCACCTCCGGCATCCTTCCGCAGCTCGGGGAACCTCTCACCCAGGAACGCGCGCTCATGTCTGTCGGTGTCCATCGCCGGGGTTGCGGCAAACTGCTCAGGATCTGGTCTCGACGCTCGTCTGTGTCGCGTGCGCCGTCTGGGCCGGTCGGCACAGAACGATGGCGGCGGTGTCGTGGGTCCTGCCTCGGAATGCCCCGGCCGCGGTGCCGGTCTCGGCTTCGCGTGTCACGGCGATGATCTGGCCGGGTCCGGAGTCGGACAGCTCGGCCATGAAGCGCGGCCAACTCCAGCCGTACCGCTCCGGAAGGCGGGCAGCGCCCTCGGACAGGACGGCGAGCTGGTGGATCTGCGACAACGGGATACTGGCCGTCAGCGCCTGGTCGGCGGCCTCGGGTTTCGCACCGGCCACCCAGAACCCACCGGCGGCAGCGCTGTTGCGGTGGCCGCGTACGGCTTCCTCCGTATACGAGTCCAGATACGCCGCCCGGTCGTCGACGATCACCTCGACCGCTCCGTTGGTCCGGTGCAGCGCCACGGGCGAGTGGCCGAGCACCAGGACGTCCAGGCTGCCGCTGCGCTCACGGACCACCGCGACGGTCGAGGAGGGACTGTCCGCGTTCGTCATGTCACAGGTCTGGCTGTGCTTCCCGACCAGCGCGGTCAGGGCGGTGCGCAGGATCTCCCGCAGGCCGGCCGGGCCCTGTGTGAGCAGCTGCGCGCAGAGGAGACCCGCCAACTGCTCGACGTACCAGGTGACATCGTGGGCGCAGCCCGTCGTGGCTCCGGTGGCGGTGGCGCCGTCCAGGACGAAGGCGAACGCCGGCCCGGTGACGACGGCGGCCTCGCTGACGCCGCCGGGCGTCGGGGCGGTCGCGTGCGTGATCTCGAACGGCATTGAACGTCCCTTGGTCGGGCGGGTCGGGCGGGTCGGCCTCCGGGAGGCGTGAGCGGCCGGGGCCGCACGGCAGGCCGCCATGCCCGGGCGGGTATTGGCCGGCGGACTCGGGCGGCCGGCCTGTGCGGGCCGGTGCCCTGCCGTGCGCGGCTCCCCGGCGAGACAGGGAGAGGCGTGGGTCCTTGCCTGCCTCAGAGCGGCAGGAGCACCATGTCCGGCGGCGGCGTCAACGATGCGGTGCTTCTGCGGCTCGGTGCCCGGCGGTCGATCGACATGCCGCCCACCACCAGGGCGAGCCGAAGCCGGAAGGCATAGGCGCGGCGGGTGAGCGCGTGCGAGGCGCGCTGGGCGAACCCGTTTGGTGCGGAGGATGATTGAGGCGGTATCGGCTGCAGGTGCGTCGCGGGGGTGGGGTCTGCGGAGGATCGCCTGGGAGTGCTTGCGGGCAGCGGCCTCGAGACGGCGACGTGGTGCGGGTAGCGGTCGGTAGTGGGAATGCGAGGAACCCTTCTCGGGCGGCACGTCTTGGGGAATCTCCGCGGCGCGGGGCGCGGGAGATCGCAGGTGACGGGCCAGGAATGTGACATGTGGGTCGGTGGGAAGGACTCGCGCGGAGCGGGAGTCGGCGTCCGGCGTGAGTGCAGTGGCTCGGAGCGCAGCGCCCACCGTGCCGGGTCCGGGTGCGGACGGTGTTGGCAGGCGTGCGCTCGGCGCGTACCGGTCGGAGCCCGGGCCTGAGCGGCCGGGAAGGTGCCATGGCAAGGGCGAGTGGCCCGCACCGGGCGTGTACGCGGTGCGGGCCACTCGCTGCCAGGCGGGTGCCCCGTGAAACTACAGCGGACGGATGTTCTCGGCCTGCGGGCCCTTCTGGCCCTGCGTGACGTCGAACTCGACCTTCTGGCCCTCGAGCAGCTCGCGGAAGCCGTTGGCGTTGATGTTCGAGTAGTGGGCGAAGACGTCCGGGCCGCCGCCGTCCTGTTCGATGAAGCCGAAGCCCTTTTCCGCGTTGAACCACTTCACGGTGCCATTAGCCATAAAGAAACTGTCTCCTTCGAGGGACTGTTCCGGATCCGGCAGCGTGCGCAGATCCGAGTCGCGGCGATGATGGCCCGCCCAGGGGAAGACCCGGGAAAACGAAAATGCGCCCAGCCGTCACAAACCAGCAGGCGCATACCAGAGTTCATGGGACCACAACTGCAACCCGCCAGACCCTACCAGGCTCCGCGTCCCGACGGCGGGGCGGAAACCGGGCGCGTGGTGCGTCGCTCTCGGAGCTGCTGCTCGCGGGTGACGGCACGGCAGAAGTCTTGACGGTCGTGCGCCGTCAGGCGATCGCGGTGTACCTGCGAGCTGAGGGCGGGAGAGACGGCCCGGCGGCCAGTGTGCACAATGATCACAAGTCACCGTGTGGAGCATGAAGAGGTCAAGGATGGAGAAACGTGGTACCCAGCCTGCCACTCCCGGCAGGGCGGGCGTCGATGACACACCCGCAGGTGTGGACGACCCCGCGAAGCTGAAGGCCTCTCGGCCCGCATACGAGAGCCACATGCCGGCACGCGCAGGGAAACCCCTCCCAGCCGCTCCCCGGCCCCCCGGCGAAGAACCCCGGCGACCGATCGGGCCACCCGATGCCTCCCCTACGGACCAGCCGGTGCCGGCGGCCCTGGCACCCGATCCCACCCCACAGGCATGGTGGAACGCCGCGAAGAACAGCCCCATGGCAGGCGTCGCCAACGCCGTCCGCGGCGCACTGAGAAAGACCGCCCGCGAGCAGAGGACCATCTCGTGGAACGCTCTGCACGAGAGAACCGGGCACAAGCTGCTCCCCGCGCTCAGCCAGGCGCAGAAGATCCAGGTGCTCGCCCTGGTGGACCAGCTGACAGCCGCTGGGGAGCCGCTCCTGTCGGTCCTCCTCACCGACGGACACAGCGAGTCACTGCAGCTGCACCGCGCCGTCGCGCAGAGGCTGGAACGAACCCTGCCCGGCGACGACCTCGCCCTCGCCGACCACCTCGAAGCCGCCATCGCTGAACTTCACCGTCTGTGGCAGCATCGCTGAGAACCGGGCCTCGGCTCCGCCACCGCCGGTGCCGACCACTGTCGACGCCCTCGTCGTGGTCGGGACTGATCGATGTGGGGATGAGGTGCGGGCGTCGGCTGCACGTCATCAGCCTTTCCTAAAATGAGCGCATGATCGCCGAAGACACCCAGCCGCCGGGAGACGGAGGAAAGTCCCGGCCCGGCCCCGGCACCACGTCCGGCTCCCTCCACGCCGCCGCAGTTGATGCGCCCGCCGGCACGACTGCCCGGCTGACAGCCACCGACCCGGCCGGCGGCGCGCAGTGCGAGGAGGCGGCGCTGAAACCGAGGATGCGCGGCTGGCTGCACGCCGGCATCTTCCCGCTCTCACTGGCCGGCGGCATCGTCCTGATCGCCCTTGCGCGCCCGGCCGCGGCGGTGGCGGCCTGCTCGGTGTTCGCGCTGTCGGCCTGGCTGCTGTTCGGTACCAGCGCCGTCTACCACCGGGGAACATGGGGCCGGCGCGGGGAGGCGGTCCTGCGGCGACTCGACCACGCGAACATCTTCCTGATCATCGCCGGCACCTACACCCCGCTGGCGGTGCTGCTGCTGCCCGGACGGCGCCAGACGGTGCTGCTGACCGTGGTGTGGGCGGGCGCCCTGGCCGGCATCGCCTTCCGCACGCTGTGGATGGGGGCTCCCCGGTGGCTGTACACCCCGTGCTACATCGCCCTGGGCTGGGCAGCCGTCCTCTACCTGCCCGACTTCGCACGCACCGGCGGCACCGCGGTCGTCGTCCTCGTCATCGTCGGCGGTCTGCTCTACACCGCGGGAGGTGTCGTCTACGGACTCAAGCGCCCCGACCCGTCACCGTCGTGGTTCGGCTTTCACGAGGTCTTCCACGCCCTCACCATCGCCGCGTTCAGCGCGCACTACACGGCCGTCTTCCTGGCCGCCACATGACTGGTCGTCGAAGGCACGCGGACACTGGCGCAACAGGCGGCTGCGGGGCCGGGCTCCCGTATATGCGGTGCGACCCGTGCGGGCCCCGACAGCCGGCGCACACGACCACGCAGCCGCACGTCGGCCGGCGCGGACGGCATCACAGATCGGGCCGATGCACCCGGTCCAACACGGCGGGCACCAGCCTCGCCCCGGCCGCCACCGGTCGACCACCACGAACCCACAGGACCACGCCCGCGCTCTGGGCGCTCACCCCCGGGCGCGGCCGGACGGATGGCCGTGACCATGGCCGTCCTGCCAGGCGAGTGCCCGCATCATCTGTTCCTCGTTGAGGCCGGTCATCGCGACCACCCGGGCGGTGCGCCCCGCCCACAGCTCCTCGGCCGCGAACGGACGGCGAGCTGGCCACCTCCGACATGTGCGTGGCCGCCGCCCGCCCGGCGGGTCTTCGACAGTGCGGCCAAGTCCTTCGAGATCGCCCTGCACTACCAGGGTGACCGCGACGAGCAGGCGTGCGCGCAGGCCCTGCACAACGCGCTCGCCGCCGCCGGGTCCGGCGTCGCGGCCGCCGCTCTGCTGCGGGTGGCCGACGACCCCGCGCTCGGCCTGGACCTTGACCAGTGGGAGGACCTGTACCGCATCGCCACCGAGCTGATCCTGCGCGTGGTCGAGGACCTGGGCGGCGAACGGTGACGGCACCAACACGGCCGACGACCGCTCGGGCTGCCCGGCCGCCGGGTGAGCAGCACCACCCGGCGCGGGCTCGCTCGCCCCAGGTGCCGGGCTCGCCCTGTCCGCCTCCGTCCGTCGTCCGTCCGCCCCGCACCCCGTTGCCGTGGTCGCCCGCCGCTCTCGACGCCGAGCTGCACGCCGCCCTGGCCGCTTTCGACGCTGCGGCCGCTCCGTGGCGCGAGGCCCTCGAGGACCTGGACGAAGACGTCCTCGCCGAGGCCGCCGCCGAAGCGCGGGCCTTCGGCTCCGGCCCGGCGGCCGCCGTCGACGAGCTGGTGCGCGGCCTGCTCGGGCAGTTGGCCGACTGGCAGCAGTCGATCGGCGAGCTGGGCCGCGCGCTCACCACGGCAAGCGAAGGCCGACCGCTACCCGGCTGGGCCACCGACGCCGACCGCAACGAGGACGTCGGGTGGCGCCAGGCCCGTACCGCGCTGCTCGAGGCCATCGCACGCCACCACCACGCTCACCTGCTCGCCGCCATCGTCGAGCTCGGCGGTGAGCTGGAGCTCCCAGCCACCCGCAACGGGCGCTTCAGGGGCGCGGTCATCCCAGAGGGCTGCGCGGTCAGCGCCGGCCGCCGCCGATGCGGCGGTCGTCGGCCAGTGCAGTCAGCGGGCCGTACTCGCACGCAAGCTGGTTCCACGTCAGAACCTCGCCACAGCGGGCCGGGAACTCCTGCGGGTTGAACTCGGGCATGGTCCAGGTGCCAGTGCCCCGGTCCCGCAGCCACAGGTCCCCGTCACCGTCGACCACAGTCGGCGGGACCGGGACGGGCTCGGCCTGATCGGTGGGCTCCCAGGTGACCCGGCCCGGGTGGGAAACGCGGCGCAGCTCGGTGGTGGCCAGCCGCGCGGCCAAGTCACGGGTGGACTCTTCGGCGTCCTTGACCGACGCGAGTCGGAATGCGTCGTCAAGTACGGGCAGGGCTGGATTCTTGCTGCGCTTTGAACTCATACGCTGACTTACCTCCGGTGGGGGGCGTCACATCCGTTATGGCACCCCGTAGAGGAACACGGTATCCGAGGCAGGCGCCGGACCGGCTACGACCACTGTCCAGGTGGAGGCGCCGGAAGACACCGGGCGGAAGCGCCTCCCCGCCCTGCGGCACGTCGGGCACGCCGGCGGGATCGACCCGCGCGCGACCACCGCCCTGCACGCCGTCCGGCTCGCCGCGGCCATCCTCCACCCCGTCGTCCCCGGCACCGATCCGCCTCCGTTCCCCGACGACACTGCCCGGCTGCTGCAGCTGATCGCCAACTGGCGCGACGCCGTTCTCGACCTCGGCGAGTTCGCCCCCGCCGGCCCCGTCCTGCGGATCATCCCCGGCGGCCGGGAGAGCTGACCCGAACTGGGCCCGGCCGGTGACCGCTCTCGACACATCGATGGCGGCGCCGGAAGGGATCGCCAGCAAGATCAATCTCACCGTTCACGGCTGTACCGCTACTACTCAGGACCGGGAAAGCCGGGCTGGGACCGGGACCGGATCAGCGTGGACACTCGTCCGCGACCTCAACCGTACGACAGGCCCGTCAACCGGAGCAGAACCGTCGGCGCGCCGGGCCCGCCGACGTCAGCAGCAGGGCCTGGTGCGGCAGCGGGACGCGCTGGCGGCGATCGGCATAGCCGGGGACCAGGAGCCGATGGCGATGCGTAGTTGGTAGCGGGAGCAGCGGCGGTGTCCGCCGTCGGAGCGCAGGGGGGTGATGAGACGGTGTTCGCCGAGGGCTCGGAGGAAGCCGGGGGTGGTGGGGGTTCTCGTCGTCACTGCACCTCTCTGGTTCTGGGAGAACGCGTTGAGGGGCCCCGGCGCCGTGTCGGCTCCGGGGCCCCGAAGGGGAACAACACCATCTACCGGCCTGGGCCGGTCCTTGGGTTCCGCGCTGCCCCGGGGGCCGGGGTGTGCGGGGATCGCGTATGCGTGACCGGAAACCACCGTCCTTGCGTTGGGGTCTGCGGTGTCCGCCCGGGCGAGTGTTCACGGGCCGGGCAATCCTGATGGCGCTTGCGCCCTCCATTCATCCTCTGGACTGCACTGTCACTTTCGTACCGCTGTTACTGCGCCTGCTGAACTGTGACTTCCCGTCGGCGGCCGTGATGGCCCACCTGTTCCGGCAGCCAGCCCCGTCGCCCGTCGTGCATCTGCGTCGACTCGGAACCCCACTGCGGACTTCTCGGCACGCGCGCCCGCAGCCTGGGCGCCTTTACCGAGGTCCTGCCTGTCTCGCGACTGCCAGTACTGCACTCACTGAACTGCGTACAACCGGTACCGCTGGTGGCGGCCCCTGATACCTGCGGGCCGCCCGGTCCGGCAACCAGTCCCGTCGCCGTCCTGCACCTGCCTGGCTTCGGAACTCCACTGCCGGACCGACCTGCGAACTTCTGTCCAACAACCCCGGCCAGTTCGTGTCTGGCCGGTATCGCCGACTGCTGTCTACGAGAGAAATGTTAGAGCCGCCCGCGACTAATGTCTACTCCGGCGCGCATAGATTTTGCGTTCGCTGCGAGTGAGGTAGTCTTCCGGTGCGCGGCGGCGGCACCCCCCGAGCCGCCGCCGCGCACTGCCGACGATCAAGCAGTAGCGCGCAGGGGGCGGGAGTGGAGGACCTGGTGCCCGGAGCGCCGGAGACTGCCCGGGACGGGCGGCCTGCCCTCGTCGAGGCGATCACCGAGGCTGTCCGCGGCGGCGACCGAACCATCCGCCGCCTGCTGGCCCGCTTCGCCGAACTGGCCTCCATCGCCGACCTGTAGGCCCTGCGCAACGCCTACACCGCCCGCCCAGCCGGCACCCATGGGCAGGGGTGACTCCTGCCGGGCAGCGCTCGCGGACCTGCCCGGCCAGATGTCCCGGTCGATCCTGCGCCTGGCGTCGTGGTGCGCAGCGCGCTCGCCTTGCTTGGCCGGGTCGAGGGAGCTGATGCCCGGCCAGGGGCGAACTCCAGCATGGTTTCCGGTTCCAGTCGGTGCTCGGCAGGGCTGGGCCGGTCACGCCTGGCCGAGGTGGATGTCGCGGCTGCACCGGCGTGGCGCCGGATGCGAACCGGTACCCGGCGGGCGGTCGTGCGTGGTCGGCCTGCGCTCCGGTGTCAGCCGCCGGCTGGATTGACGGTCCGGCGCCGGCCGCCGGTCACCCAGCGTGGCAGGGCGGCCGGCACCGGTAGTGCCGTCCCGGGTCAAGCCGCGATCGTGAGGTCGGCGCGGCCGAACAGCAGCGCGTAGCCGCGGGGCAGGTCGGCGAGGAGGCGGTCGGTGAGGTGGTCGCCGGCGAGGCTGGTGAGGGCGGCCAGGACGGAGGAGACGTCCCAGCGGGCGGCGTTGAGGCTGGTGTTCAGGGCGCGGGCGACGGCTTCGACGAAGGCCGGGGCGTCGACGGGCTCGGGCAGCGGGATCTTTGCGGCGAAAACGGCGCGGGCCCGCTCGGGCAGGGCTGCGGCGAGGTCGCAGCGTGCCTCGCCAGTGAGCTGGCTGCCGAGGACGGCCAGGACTGCGGCGAGGACGCGCTCGGCCTCCTCGTCGCAGGTGTAGCGGCCCAGGGTGCGGACCTGCTGGAGAAGGAGGCGGTACCGGGTCATGGCGGTGGCCTTCCAGAGGGGGCGGGGCCGGTCGCGGGTGCGGCGGCGCGGGCGGTGTTCAGGGGCGGTGGCCGGGCCGGGGCCGGCCGAACAGGAGGTCGTAGCCGGGCGGCAGCTGGAGCAGGACGCGCTCGGTGAGATCGTCGCCGGCGGCGTCGGCCACGGTGCTGAGGACCGCGCCGATGTCCCACAGGGCGGTGGTCTCGGTGGCGCCCTCGATCCAGGCCGCGGTCGCGCGCGTGAACCGCTCGGGGTCGAGCGGCTCGGCGGCCTGCAGCGGGTTGAGCAGGATCAGGGCGAGGGTCTCGGGCAGTCGGGCGGCCAGTTCGGCGCGCACGTTGCCGACCAGGTGGGCGCCGAGCAGGGCCAGGACGACGCGCGCCGCCCGCTCGGCCTCCCGGGGTGTGTCGTACTCACCGCGTTCCCGGACCTCATCCAGGAACGCCTCCCATCGAAGAGCCACGGTTCCTCTCCCTCCGTTCCGGGGCATCGGCGCGAACGCCGTCGACGCCCGGTCAGGGCTCGACGACCAGGCGCCGGTGCGGACCGGTGAGCTGCCCAGCCGGACCACGCGGCGGCCGGCCTCGCGCAGGACCAGGTGGCTGCCGCACCGGTCGGCCTGGTTGCGGGCCCGGACCAGAGCGCCCAGGCCCGCGCAGTCCATGAATGTCACCTTCGACAGATCGAGCACCGCCTCCCGATGTGCCCCGAGCGCGGCAGTCACAGCTCGGCGCAGCGCGGGGGCGGTGTCGAGGTCGATCTCGCAGCACGCCCGCAGCGCGAAGGGTTCGTGCACCTGGTCGTCGCGCATGGTGGTCTCCCGCTGTCGGCCCGGCCCGTACGGCTTGGTGTGCCGGGGCGGTCGGGGCCGGGCGGTGGAGCCGGCCGGGGCCGTCCCGCAGGGCCCGGGGGTCGGCGGTGCGGGACGGCGGTCCGGGGAGGGGTCAGGCCTGGATCTGCCTGCGGTCGCCGCTGTGGCTGATCTCGACCTTGCGGGGCTTGGCCTTCTCCGCGATCGGGATCTTCAGCGTCAGCACACCGGTGTCGTAGTCGGCGCTGATCCCCGCGGGGTCGAGGGTGTCGGAGAGCATGACCTGGCGGGAGAAGACGCCGAGCGGGCGCTCGGACAGCTCCCACTTCACGTCGTCGCCCTGGTGGCGGGGGCGGCGTTCGGCCTTGACGGTCAGCATGTTCCGCTCGACGTCGACCTCGATCGCGTCCGGGTCCACCCCGGGCAGGTCGAAACAGATCACGTACTCGTCGCCCACCCGGCAGGCGTCCAGCGGCATCGGGGCCGGCCGCGACCAGGTGCCGTTCGTGCCCAGGAACTGCTGGGTCAGCCGGTCCAGTTCGCGGAACGGGTCAGTGCGCATCAGCATCGCGAAACACCTCCACTGATCAATGGGAGCCAGTGCGCTTCACCTGAATCCGTTCTAGCATGTCATCCATTCGATGACAAATACCTGAGTCGCTGAAGGAGTGACATCTATGGGTAAACGGCCCGACCCGCCCGCCACCAGCGGCGGCCCACCGACAGGACCGGCGTCCTTCCTCGCCGCGGCCGCCGCGCTCGCCGCCATCGACGACGCCGTCCGCACCGCCCGGAACACCAGCCCGACCACCCTGCCCGGCACCGGTGCACCGGACGAGGGCCCCGAGCCGGCCCTGGCCGCCCTGGTGCTGCTGCGCGAACTGCGCACCGAGCTCGCCGGCTGGGAGGCGGGCCTGGTGGAGAGCGCCCGTGACGGCGGCGCCACCTGGGCCGACCTCGCCCACCCCATGGGCGTCGCCAGCCGCCAGGCTGCCGAGAACCGCTACCTGCGCCTGCGCCCCGCCGGCGGCAGACCGGAAGAGGCCGCGACCGGAGCGGAGCGCGTCAAGGCAGTGCGCGACCGGCGGGCCGCGGAGCGCGCCGTCACCGCCTGGGCCCGCGACAACGCCGCCGACCTGCGCGTCCTCGCCGCCCGGATCACCGCCGCACCCGGCCTCCCACCCCGGGCCCGCACCCCGCTGACCGCGCTCACCACCGCCCTCGGTGCCGCCGATCCGGCCGACCTGATAACGCCCCTCGCCGACATGCGTCCCCACCTCGCCGCCCACCCGGACCTCACCGCCCGCCTCGACGACCTCACCCACCGCACCGACCGCCTCCGCCATGACAGCGACCAACGACGCACCTGACCCCCTGACCACCGCCGAAGAGCGCTGGCAGCACATCGAAGACCGGCTCGCCGACATCGAACGCCGCATCCGCGAGCACAGCAGCGCCGCCATCGCCACCGTCGACGCCTGCCTGGCCAGACTCGACGCCCTCCACCACGACTTGGCCCACGGGTCCTGGCCCCCGCATGCCTTCCCCACGCCCACGGAGCCTCCGACCATCCCACCGAAGCAACCGGCGCGAGCCCCCACTCAGAACCCCTCCGGCCCGGTTGGCCACCGGCACGCACCTACCGTCCCGGACGCACCGCGACCCGCCCCAAAGGCCGCCAGGCAGCGATCCGGGTACCCGTATGACAGGGAGAACCACCGCCCCGGAGACTCCCGGCGATACGCCGCGATTTGACGCCACGGCCGAGCGAAGCCGCCGGCTTCGTCCCTGCCCTACCGGGCTGGACACCCCCGCCCCCGCCCCTGAGTTGGCGAGGCGGCCAGGCCGAGGCGGAGTGCTCTGCGTGCGTGTCCCACGCCGTCGCCGCGTAGGACACGGGCAGGTCACGCGGCCATCGCCGGCTCGGGCGGCCATCCCCACCGGCAGCCCCGGTGCCCTGTGGCCACACCGGTCGGTACCGTACCGGCGGGCGCGGCCGGTGGAGGCTGGCGGTAGCGCCCGGGGTGCAGCCCGGGCAGGGGCCCGGCGGAACGGGGGGCCAGGTGTTCCGGCAGTCGCTTGACGCGGTGGTTCTCAGAGCAAGGGATTTCACCTGATCCCAGGCGGGGCGACAGCGGTGTCGCTGGGCCACTCGGACGTCCTCACGGCATCCGTGGTCCGGAAAGACCGGTGTTTCGTGGGCCTTGTCGGCTGGCGCAGGGGGTAGATCCTTCGCGCCAGGGGCCGGTTGTGCCCGGTATCGTGACCGGCGTTGGCCGTGTCGGCTCATCGACGCGGATGAAGGTGCGGGGCGCGCCCGCTCGTTGGGAGAACTGCGATGTCCGGTCGTTTCGACTGCTCGGATGCCTTCGAGCGTGCCATGGGCCTGCGCGAGGCCGTCTCGGCGGTGCGGCGGGGTGAGATCGTGGTGCTGCCCACCGACACCGTCTACGGGGTGGGTGCCGATGCCTTCAACCCTGAGGCCGTCGCCCGGCTCCTCGATGCCAAGGGCCGAGGCCGGAACATGCCCTCCCCGGTGCTGGTCGGCTCGCCGGGCGATCTGGATCTCCTGGTCGACGACCTGCCTCAGCGCGCGCGAGAGCTCATGGAGGTGTTCTGGCCGGGCGGGCTGACCCTGGTCGCCCGCCACAAGCCGTCGCTCGTCTGGGATCTCGGCGAGACGCACGGGACCGTGGCGGTACGGATGCCCGCACACGCGGTCGCCATCGACCTGCTGGTGGAGACCGGGCCGCTGGCCGTCTCCAGCGCCAACCTGACCGGCAAGCCGTCGCCGCAGGACTGCGACGCCGCACGCGGCATGCTCGGTGAGGCGGTGGCCGTCTACCTGGACGGGGGCCCGACGCCGGCGGCCGTGCCGTCCTCGATCGTGGACATCACCGGCCAGTCCCCCGTACTCCTGCGCGCGGGCGCGGTCAGCGCCGAACAGCTGCGCAAGGTCGTGCCGGACCTGGAGGAACGCTGAGCAGCCGGGTCACGCCGCCGAGCCGGCGGGCAGGTCGAGGCCGCGGGTGGTGACCAGGTGGGCGGTGCCGTCGGCGAGCCGGTAGGAGAGCCCGACGACGGCGACCCGGCCGGCCTGGACCGCCTCGGCAAGCGCGCGGGAGCGGTCCAGCAGTAGGTCGACGGTGTGCCGTATGTGTTCGGCGATGTAGTCCGCGTCCTCGGTGTGCCCGGCCGCGCGGGCGGCCAGCACGCTGGGGGTGACCTTCTCGACCACGTCCCGCACGTAGCCGCCGGCGGTGGTGCCGTCGGCGATGGCGGCGCGGGTGGCCGCTACCGCGCCGCACGCGTCGTGGCCGAGCACCACGACCAGCGGCGAGCCGAGCACGCTCACCCCGTACTCGATGCTGCCCAGAACCTCCGGCCCCAGGACGTGCCCGGCGGTGCGGACCACGAACAGGTCGCCCAGCCCCCGGTCGAAGATGATCTCGGCGGCCAGCCGGGAGTCCGAGCAGCCGAACAGCACCGCGAACGGGCTCTGGGCGGGTGCGGTCTCGGTGCGGCGGGCGGCATCCTGGTTCGGGTGCTCCGAAGCTCCGGCGACGAACCGCCGGTTGCCGGCCAGCAGCGTCTCGAAGGCGTTCCGGGGCGTCGCAATGAGGGCATCGGTCATGGCTGCAGACTACGACCTGGCCTGAGCAGTGCGCGCGGGCGCCCCTTTCCCGCGGTTCCGGTAGCCCCCGGTGAACGCATTGAGCGGGCCGGGGTCCGCCTCGGCCGTGAGAGCGCGCAGTTGGCCGTCCGGACTGCGGCGGGGGTGTCGGCCGGGTGGTGGAATTCGGGCCTCAGCACACCGGTTTCGTCCTGGGCCGCTGCGTGTTCTCCCGTTTCAGGGGGAGCCTGCGGCGCAGCAGCCCTCGCGAAGCTCGGTGACAGGGGACGGTGAGGCGTCCCGGCTCCTCGAGTTCAGCTGGCCGTGGCCCACTCGGTGGTTCGCGCGTGCAGAGGGGAGACGACGACGGCGTAGCAGTTTCCGGGCAGGTCGGTGACCCAGTCGAAGGTGTCGAGGGTGACGCCGTGCTGGGAGGCGGCGTGGAGGATGTCGGCCAGCAGGGCGGTCCCGGCGGCGCGGTCCTGCTCGGTGCCCTGGTCGAGGCGGCGATCGGCGGCTTCGTTGACGCGGTCGGCCAGGGTGCGGTTCTTGCGGTCGGTGTCCTGGTACACGCTTCTGTCTCCTTGGTCGGTCGGGCGGCCGCCGGGTGGCCGGGGTCCGTTTCCGGCTGCCGAGCGCGCGTTATGGCGGTGGGGCCGCAGGGGGCGTGGATGCCGAACCGGGCGCTGCGCACGCGTCCCGCCGGGGCCAGGGTCGGCCCCGGCGGGACGCTCGGTTCGATGCGGCTCGGGTGCAGCGCCCCAGGCCCTTCCTACGGCGTGCGCCGGGCGGGGACGGCCGAGCGCGGTGCGGGGTCTACAGGGCGTGGGTGAGGCGGTCGGTCAGCAGGCGCGTGAAGCGGGCCGGGTCGGGCAGGTCGCCGCCTTCGGCGAGCAGGGCGCTGCCGTGGAGGAGCTCGGCGGTTTCGGCGAGAGCCGGGTTGTCGGCTCCGGCCTGGTGGGCCTGGTGCAGGACGGTGATGAGGGGGTGGGTGGGGTTGAGTTCGAGGATGCGCTTGACCTGGGGGAGTTCCTGGCCCATGGCCCGGTACATCTTCTCCAGGGTGGGGGTCAGGTCGTGGGCGTCGCCGACCAGGCACGCCGCGGAGGTGGTCAGGCGGGTGGACAGGCGGACCTGCTTGACGTGCTCGGCCAGGGTGGTCTGGAGCCAGGTGAGGAGGGGGGCGAAATCCTGTTCGCGCTGGGCCTTCTCCGCCTTCGCCTCGTCGCTGCCTTCGGCGTCGGCGTCGTGGTCGAGGTCGACCTGGCCCTTGGCGATGGACTGGAAGCGGTGGCCGTCGAAGGCGGGGATCTGGTCGGTCCAGACCTCGTCGACGGGGTCGGTGAGGATCAGGACCTCGTAGCCCTTGGCGGTGAAGGCTTCCATGTGCGGGGAGTTCTCTACCATCGCCCGGTTCTCGCCGGTCAGGTAGTAGATGGTGTCCTGGCCGTCCTTCATCCGCTCCACGTACTCGCGCAGCGTGGTCGGCTTCTCCGCGTCATTGGTCGAGGCGGCGCTGACCAGTTCAAGCAGCGCGTCGGTGTTGTCGTGGTCCTCGATCAGGCCCTCCTTGAGGACCCGGCCGAACTGCTCCCACACCTTCGCGTAGGTCTCGCCGTTCTTGGTCCGCATGTCCTTGAGGGCGCCGAGGACCTTCTTGACGAGCCGCCGGCGGACGGCGGTGATCTGGCGGTCGTGCTGCAGGATCTCGCGGGAGACGTTCAGCGAGAGGTCGTGGGCGTCCACGACGCCCTTGACGAAGCGCAGGTAGTTCGGCATCAGCGCTTCGCAGTCGTCCATGATGAACACTCGCTTGACGTACAGCTGCACACCCCGTTTGGTGTCCCGGGAGAACAGGTCGAACGGGGCATGGGCGGGGATGAAAAGCAGCGCCTCGTACTCGAATGTGCCCTCGGCGCGCATGTGGATCGTCTCGGCCGGGGCCTGCCAGTCATGGCTGATCTGCTGGTAGAACTCGCTGTACTCGGCCTGGGTCACCTCGCTGCGAGGACGGGCCCACAGCGCCTTCATCGAGTTCAGCGTCTCCAGCTCGCCCGCAGCCTCACCGTCGGCGTCGGCGCTGTCGTCGGCAGTGGTACTGCCGGACTCGGTGGCCATCCGGATGGGCCAACGGATGAAGTCCGAGTACTGCTTGACGATCTGCCGGATCTTCCACTGGGCCAGGTAGTCGCCCAGCCCGTCCTCACTGTCCTCGGCCTTGAGGTGCAGCGTGACCGAGGTGCCCACCGGCAGACCTTCGACTTCCGCGATGGTGTAGGTGCCCTCGCCGTCGGACTCCCACACGGTGCCCTGCTCGGTGCCGGCGCGACGCGTGTGAAGGGTGACCTTGTCGGCGACCATGAACGCCGAGTAGAAGCCGACCCCGAACTGACCGATCAGGTGCTGCGCGGCGTCCGCGTCCTTCGCCTCCTTGATCTTCGCCAGCAGGCCCGCTGTGCCGGACTTGGCGATGGTCCCGATCAGGTCGACGACGTCGTCGCGGGTCATGCCGATGCCGTTGTCCCGCACCGTCAGGGTGCGGGCGCCCTTGTCGACCTCCAGGATGATCTGGGGGTCGGAGGCCTCGAGGGTGGAGTCGGTGAGGGATTCCAGGCGAAGCTTGTCGAGGGCGTCAGAGGCGTTGGAGATCAGCTCGCGCAGGAAAATGTCCTTGTTCGAGTAGATCGAGTGGATCACCAGCTGCAGCAGCTGGCGGGTCTCCGCCTGGAACTCCAGCGTCTGGGTCGGACTGGCCACGGGAGGCGTCTCCTTCGAGTGGTGGAAAGGGTTTCGTATTCGGTCAAGCCACCGAGGCCAGCGGGTGTACTGCGTGGCTGGCCCCGGGGGTGTTCAGATGTGGCTGAGGGGCTGGTAGGGCTGCTCGGGGCGGGTATGGCCGGGCCGGGCGGTGCCGTAGCAGGACAGGAAGAGCTTCCAGCCGTCTCGGCACTCCAGCGTCGCGCCGTAGCGGACCGCGGGCGGGTCCGGGCGCGTGCTGTACCGGTCGACGCGCACGATCCCGCCGGCCGCGTCGTCGGCCCCGACGGCGGCGGCGACCAAGGCCTGCTCAACGAGGGCCACCGGAACCGACGAGCCCGTCAGGTCCGGCACCTCCACGCCGCCGTCGCCGTCGCCGTCGCCGTTGGTGACGGCGGGCGCGGAGCCACTGGCGCCGGTGATGGTCCACCACACCTGTCCGCCACCCTCCAGGGTCACGGTCAGTCCGTAGGGGCTGTCGTCGTCACGCTTGCCGGCACCGGTAATGCCCGGTATACCCCGGGCACGTTCGATGAGCAGCTGCTGCAGGTCGGCTGGAGTCATGGGAGTCGGCTGAGGTCGGGGACGGGCATGGCCGTCACGGTTCGGAAGATACGGGCGGTCTGCACGCCGAGGGCCGTCAGGGCGTCAACTCGCGCCCCGCATAACGGGACAGGCATCTCGTGCAGGCCTACAGCGGTCAACCGCAACGTGCGGGTCGCGGACCGGCAGCGGCGTGCCTGGCTCGGTCACGGGCCGGCTGGCGGTGTGCGGCGCTGCCGAGCGCTGTCGTCGCGCAGCTGGTCGGCTCGGGCGGTGAGCTGATCGAGGCGGTCGGTGATCTTCGGGTGGCCCGCCTCCAGGAGGGGCCGGGTCTCGGCGAGCGGGGCGAGCAGACGGGCAGGGTCGTGGTGGCCCAGTGCGTCCAGGAGGCGATCGATGGCGGGGGCCGCCTGGGGGCCGAGGCCGTCCAGGGCGCCGATCTGTCCGGCGAGGCGGCGTAGGGCGGCGGCGTTGTCGCGGGCCCAGGTGGTCACCGCGCGGTCGGCGGCGCGCTGGTTGCGCGTGGCCTGGACGCGCTGCTCGCCGGTGCTGCCCGCCTCGGTGCCGGCGTCAGCATTGGGGCGCAGGCGCAGGTAGCGGCGTTCGGCGGCCTGGCGGCTCTGGACGCCCAGCGGTTCGGCGAGGTCGGCCCAGGTGGCGCCCGCGTCGCGGGCGGTCTCGATCAGGCCGGTCTCCCAGTCGGCGAGCTCCGCGCGCAGGTGGCGCAGCAGCAGGAGTGCGGAGAGGGCCTGCTGCGGATCGCTTGTCCTGCGTCGTCCGGGGGTGCGTGGCGGGCGGTGCGGGCGGCGGCGTCCATCATGCCCAGCGCGGCGGCGGCGGCCAGGAACGAAGCAGGCCCCGCCCCGGCCGCGCCGGTGTCCTGGATATCCATGTCGTCACCCTTTCGATGACCAGATGCTTGTCATCATATGGATGACATGGTACACGGTTCGCGTCGCGCCGCACCGGTGCGAACCACCTGCGCCGACTGCACTCCCTTGGCGAGCGCCGGCGCCACGTCCCCCGCCTTGACCGCTCCTTCGATCCCCGCGGCGGCCTTGAGGATGGCCAGGTGGTCGGCGGGCGGCACGCCGGCATCCATGCCTTCCTCGCGGTGCGGGACCAGCAGCATCCCGCCCGCCTGGGAGTGGTCGTGACCCGCTCCAACTCATCGGTCACGGCGGGGTCATCCGCCCGGTTGGCCCGCTGAGCGTCGGCGAACTGCCCGCACACCACCTCCGCAACCTCCAGCCGTACAACCTCCGCGTCCAGCTCGGCAAGTTCCTTCCGCAGCCGCTCGGCACGATCGGCCAGTACCAGCCGCCGCTGCATCACCCACGTCAACTCGTCCACCACCAACACGCCTCCCGTCCGAACCCGCCTCGGAGGCCAGGAGGCATCGGAGTTCGGGCGAACGGGCCGCACGGCGGACGATCTCCTGACGATCAGGTTCCCGGCCAGCCCCGAGTGCCAAGCTCTGCACCACGCCAACCCCCGTGACATCCAATTTTCAGGGTGGAACTACCTCAGCGACCGAGCCGCCCTACCCCGCATCGCCCCCTGTCGGCCCGCTACCCCGAGGCCGGGCGGACTCGTGATCACTCTCCGACAGCGAGACAACGCGACCGCACGAGAAGGTCGGCGGCAACCAGCGGCCCTGGCCTGCCGGCCGATCCGGCTCTGAAGCCCTTGAACGCCCCGTCCTGGTCGACGGCGCGGGCGAAATCGTCGAAGTCCATGTTCGCGATCGACGGGTTGTTCTCGATCCCCCAGAGCTCCGCGGCGACAACCCGGATGAAGCGCCCCGGCCCACCCCACAGGTCCACGACGACGACCGGCAGCTCGGCCGAGCCGAGCGCCACCGTGTCCGCCAGGACGAGCAGTCGGTGCCGATAGTCGCCCGGCAGCAGGTTCCTCGCCCCGGCACAGGTCGCACCCGCGAAGCGGGGATCGTCCAATAGCTCGACGCCAGGAAGGAACCCGCACTCGTTCGGAGTGGCCAGAACCTTGCGCAGACACTCCCACGAAACGGATCCGGAGAAGTCGGTACGCACCACCAACGCGGCTGAACTGCCGGGAAGTTAAGTCACGGGACGACCGTACCGCGAAGGAACCGGACCACTCCCGATCGAGTCCGCCCGCCGCCGGGCCGAAGGCCTGCGACCGCGCCTCCGACTCCCGCCGGTCGGTCACAATGGGCCCGCACGGTGACCGAGCACTGCAGCAGTCCTGGAGGTAGGGATTCGTGACCCGCTACAGCATCGACCCCGACCGACGTGAGCTGATCGCTGCGTGGGGAACCGGTGAAGGCGACCTCGCCACCCGGGTAGCCTCCCTCCCGGCCGGGGCCGAGACCTCCGTTCTCCTGCGCCTGGCCCGCGCGCTCAGCAACCTGTCCGACGCCGCCTGGCGCACCTACACCCACCCCGCCAGCGCTGCCGCCTCCCAGGAGTCCGGCTCCGAGGGCTGGCGCCGGGAGGAGGAACGCAAGTCCTTCGACGAGGTCCCCGGTGCCATCGCCCGGCCCAACCTCCCCCGGGACGGCATGCTCGACGTCTCCTACAGCCCGCTGGTCGAATCCGCCCACCGCGCCGGCCGGGCCCTGCACGCCCTGGACGACCAGAAGCTCACCGACGCCGTCCTCGCCGAGACCGCCACCGAGCTCGCCGCCGTGGAGATTGCCGAACTCGGCGACCTCACCGGCCGCGCCCGCCAGGCCGTCCTCCTCAGCCGCGAAGGCGCCTCCCCCGTCCAGGTCGCCGCCGCCGACCGCCTCCTCGAACAGAACCCCTTCGGCCCCGCCGCGCTCCTCACCGAGATCGACCCCACCGCCGCCGCCGTCGCCGCCGCACACTGGCTCGCGGCCGCCGCAGAGGTCACCGCCGAAGCCACCGGCCACTCCCCCACCACCGTGCTGCTCGAAGCCGACGACATCGAAGCCCTCCCCCACGAAACCCCCACCCTCGTCCTCCAACTCCTCAAATCAGGCGTCTCCCCCTACGACGCGGTCACCGGCCTCGTACGCCACGCCCTCCACGTCGCCGACGGACTCCTCCCCGACCCCACCGGCCTGCGCAAGCACCTCGAAGACCTCGACGACGCCCTCACCGAACACACCGGCCCGGACACCGACCCCGAGGACACCGGCCTGCGCCTCACCCCGCTCGACCCCAAGCGCCCCGCCCCCGACCTCCTCGAAGACCTCCTCGCCGGCATCCACGGCTGCCGGCTCCTCAACGAGGAATACGACGAACTCGACGACGAGGACGACCTCGACGACGAGAACCGGGACGACGCCGAGCACGCCGGACAGCCGCACGACCGCAGTCGCAGCCACTTCGCCCAGCTCGTTCGCGAAGCCGCGGCCGCCCACCGCGACCGACTCATCTGACGCCCGCCGCGCCCACCCGTCCACGGATTCCCCGGAGTCCCGTCTGAACCCGGGCCGGCCGGTACCCACAGCGCACCCGCGGTCGGCCGACCCGGCCCGCTATTCAGTGACACGACGTAGCCGCATCGAGGGGCATAGCCTCCATCTCCAGACCCTCAGGCAGTTACGTACAGTAACGAAGTTCCGGGCATCCGCAGTGCCGACTCGGGTATCGAGGGAGTCGTCCGCACATCCGCATGCCCAGGTGCGGGCGCTCACCGAAAGTCGCAGGTCAGCGCCATGATTCCGTGTTGGTGATCGCATGGTGGTCGCAGCAGGCCATCCAGACGCGGGATGTGTAGCCTCGCGGGCTGATCACGGAATCAGGACCGCAGGAGGCAGAAGAACGTGCGCAGTTCGGGACGACGACGGGGCCGGGTCTACCGTCGGTGCGGGTGTCGTGACGCGGATCGGCGCCAGCTCGGGGCCGGGTGTCCGCGTCTTGCCGACGAAGGGCACGGCAGGTGGACCTTCGCAGTCGACATCCCCTCCCTCGACGGCCGCAGGCGCACCGTGCGCCGCAGCGGTTTCGAGGATGAGTGGCACGCGGAGGGCGCGCTGCGCCGCTTCCTCGAAGGCCGCAAACTCGGCTTCGATGCCGACCCGCACGAGACGGTGGCCGCCTACCTCACGAAGTGGCTCAAGTCGATGGAGTTCCTGCTCAAGCCCACCACCTACGCCCGCTACCGCACCTACGTGCTCTGCGAGTTGATCCCCGTGTTCGGCGAGCTGCGCCTGGAGGAGCTCGCCCACGATCACATCGCCGCCTACACGCACCAACAGCTTGAGGCCGGCCGCGGCCGCCAGGCCGTCTACCACTGCCTGGCAACCCTCTCCAGCGCCCTGGGCACCGCCGTCCGCAACCACCGGCTTCCCTTCAACGCTGCCCAGCCCCTGCCCATGCGCCGGCCCCGCCCCGACGAGCGCGTGCCCTGGAGCGCGGAGCAGGCCGTCGAGTTCCTCACCCACTGCCGAGACGTCGATCCCGCCTTCGCCGACCTCATCGAGGTCATCGTCGGCACCGGCCTGCGCAAGGGCGAGGCACTCGGCCTCCAGCGCCAGTGCGTGCGGATCGACGACCGCGTCATGTACATCCGCCACACCCTCTCCGCGATCGACAATCACGAGCTGGTCCTGACCGCGCCGAAGACCAGGAAGAGCCGCAACTGGGTGCCCCTGTCGGAGCGTGTCGCCGCAGCCCTCCAGCGCGCCATGGCCAGGAGCACCTCCACGGACAACGATCACGTCTTCCAGGACGCCGACGGCAAGCCCCTGCACCCGGCCGCCGTCCGCCGGCGCTTCCACGAACTGCGCGAACAGGCCGGACTTCCCCACGTCACCATCCACGACCTGCGACACCTGGCTGCCACGCTCGCCCTGGAGGGCAACGTCTCCATGGCCGTCATATCCAAGACACTGCGGCACTCGACGCTGTCGACCACCGCGAACATCTACAGCCACCTGACCTGGGACGTCGCCATGGCGGCGGTGCACACCATCGAGGCCAGGCTCTGCCTCGTCGAGGCCCGCACACGATCCGGCACCGACACCCTCGCCCCCAGCAGACCCTTGCCGAACCCGTTCTTCAGCCACGCAGCCTGACGGCTACGCATAGCGGGGCCGACTCGACCCACCGAGCCCCTCGCACCAAGGTAGGGGCCGACAGCCCGACGGCACCGCCCGCCCGGCAATGACGCCCAGTCAGGCACGCGGCCCATAAGAACGACTGACGCCGCGGGCCCCACAGTCATGCCCGATTGCGGGAACCCCACCTGCCTCAACGCCGACCAGTAGCTCAATCAGCCAGCGATTACACTCAGCTACATCGACAGGCGAACAAAAACCGCATAATGGTTGTGTCAGAGCAACCCGAGCACCCCTGAAACGCCCTCTGATGCGACGCGAACGAGCGTTCACGACCACACTGCGACCACCACAGCAAAAAGGCCGCCCTCACCAATTGGTAAGAACGGCCTCCGACCTGCGAAAACGCTGGTCGGGACGACAGGATTTGAACCTGCGACCCCTTGACCCCCAGTCAAGTGCGCTACCAAGCTGCGCCACGTCCCGTGGTCTCGGCGCCTTGCAGCGGGGCCTGGGGGGCTCTGCTGTGGGGCTTCTCGACCTTGTCTCCGGTGTCCCGGCGACGTGGAAAACAATACAGCACGTCGGGGGGTGCTCGCTGCCAGGTTTGCGGGTGGCGGGGGGTGGGGTGGGTCGTGGGGTCAGGGGGTGGGGTGGCGGGCGTCGTAGGCGAGGAAGGCGGGGCGGCGGGCGGCGAGGAGGAGGACGGCTGCGACGCAGGCGAGGCCGCCGCTGATGACGGAGGTGGCGGGGCTGGTGAGGGAGGCCACGGCGCCGGACTCGAAGTCGCCGAGTCGGGGGCCCCCGGCGACGATGACGATGAAGATGCCCTGGAGGCGGCCGCGCATCTCGTCGGGGGCGGCGACCTGCATCATCGTGTTGCGGAAGATCATGCTGACGGTGTCGGCGCAGCCGGCGACGGCGAGCAGGAGGAGGCCGAGCCAGAGGTTGCGGACCAGGCCGAAGGCCGCGATGGCGAGGCCCCAGGCGACGACGGAGACGAGGATGGCGACGCCCTGGCGGTTGACCCGGCCGACCCAGCCGGAGAAGAGGGCGCCGATCAGGGCGCCGACCGCAGGCGCGGAGACAAGGAGGCCGACGGTGCGGGCGTCGCCGCCGTAGAAGGTGACCGCGATGGCGGGGAAGAGGGCGCGCGGCATGCCGAAGACCATCGCGGCCAGGTCGGCGAGGAAGCTGGTGCGCATGTTGGGCTGTTCGCGCAGGAAGCGCAGGCCGTCGAGGACGGAGGCCCGGCCCTTGCGGTCGCCGAGCGGGAGCATGGCGGGCAGGCGCCACATCGCGTAGATGGTCGCCGCGAAGGCGACGGTGTCGACCAGGTAGGCCGCCTGGGCGCCGTAGGCGCCGATGAGGACGCCGCCGAGCATGGGGCCGACGGTGAGGCCGAGGTTCATGCTGACGGTGTTCAGGGCGTTCGCGGCGGGGAGCTGGTGGCTCGGGACGAGGCGCGGGATCATCGCCGAACGGGCGGGCGAGCTGAGCGCGAAGAAGCCGGCCTGGACGGCGACGGCGGCGTACAGGACGGCGACCTGGCCGAGGCCGGCCAGCGACTGGGCGGCCAGGAGGGCGGAGACGGCGGCGAGGCCGGCCGAGCCGATGAGCCCGAGGCGGCGGCGGTCGACGCTGTCGGCGATCGCGCCGCCGTAGAGGCCGAAGGCGATCAGCGGGAAGAGGGAGAAGAGGCCGACCAGACCGGTGGCGAAGCTGGAGCCGGTCAGATCGTAGACCTGGACGGCGACGGCGACGGCCGTCATCTGCTGGCCGATCGACGAGACCGCCTGACCGAACCAGACCCGCCGGTAGTCGGCGTTCTCGCGGAGCGGGCTGAGGTCGGCGAAGGCCCGCCGGTACCAGGGAGCGGGTGGGGCGGGGCTGGCAGAGGCCGACGCGGGAGGCACCGGCGAGGGAGGCGCCGACGCAGGAGGGATCGGAGGAGTGGCCGAGGGCGAATTGGCAGGATGATTGGTCGACACAGCCACCCATGTTCGACCCGTCCGCCGACGCCCCGCCCACCGGGGTACCCACCAGTCGGCTCCCGGCCCGCGCGGGCACCCCGCCCAGCGGAAAACTCCGGGGAAACCCGCTGGAAAGCGCCGGAAGCCCACCGCCGCCCACCGGGCCGGTGGGCGGCGCGAATCCACGGAAGCGGACCTACGGAAGCGGACCTACGGAAGCTGACCCGCGGACTACCGCGTCAGGACGTGCTTCTCCCCCGCCTCGACCGCGAAGTCCAGGCGGTTGCCGGGCGGCGGGAAGGGGCAGATGAAGTGGTCGGCGAAGGCGCACGGCGGCAGGTAGGCCCGGTTGAGGTCGAGCACCGTGCGGCCGTCGGCATCGGGGGCGGGGAGGGTGATGAAGCGGAAGCGGTAGGTGTCCGTGCCGCTGGTCGCGTCCGCGATGACACCGCTGAGCCCGCCGCCGGAACCACTCACCGTCAGGGTGCGGTGCTCCCCCGCGACGGTGAACGCGATCTGGCCGACGACAGCCAGCGGCCGCTCCTTGCCGTCCGCGTTGGGGACGAGGACGGCCTGCCCACCGTCGCCCTCGAACGGCGTGAAGACCGCCGGGACGGCCCACTCCGGGGAGTAGGGGTACGCGGAGATCCCTGCGAAGGACACCCGGCGCGGGGCGGCCGGGTCGAAGACGCGCAGGGCCAGCTCGCCCTCGCGCTCGATCGGCACGAGCCGCAGCTCGCCCAGGGAGGCGGTGTCGCCGGCCGGGTCGGTGTCCGGACGGAGCAGCGCCTCACCGTCGACGGGAGCCGACGCTCCCGCGACCGTGATGCCGTCACCCGCCTCGGCCCGCACCCGGACGCCCTCGGCATCGGCCCACCAGCGGCCGGGCAGGCCGGGTATCCCGGCGGGCTCGGGCTCCAGCCAGTGCGTGCCGGTCAGCGCCAGCTGCCCGTGCGGCGCGCTCACCGACGCCGCTCGGCTGTCGCTCCAGTGCTTCCATTCCTCCGCGGCTGTCGCCGTCATCGAAACGCCCTCCCACTCCGGTCCGTGACCCGCCCGGGCCATCCCTTGTCCGTCACCAGCATCAAGTCCGTCAACAGCATCAACGCCGACACCCGGGGTGGATCATTCCCGCATCCGGAACCCCGTGGAGCCGGACCGGCCGACGCCGGGCAGCCCCCACGGCCACCACCCCGGCCCGACCGGCCTTCGACCGGCCCGGACAGCCCCCCGACCGACCCTGCGGTGTCAGCCCTTCAGCGGCCGGAACAGCCCCTCCTGCACCACCGACACCACCAGCTGCCCGCGGCGGTCGAAGATCTGCCCGCGCGCCAGACCGCGGGCGCCGCGGGCTATCGGGGACTCCTGCTGGTAGAGCAGCCAGTCGTCCGTCCGGAACGGCTGGTGGAACCACATCGCGTGGTCGAGCGAGGCCATGTCGAAGTGCCGCGTGCCCCAGAGCGGCTCGACGGGGGCCCGGACCGCGTCCAGCAGCGTCATGTCGCTCGCGTAGGTGAGGGCGCAGACGTGGATCAGCGGGTCGTCGGGCAGGGAGCCGTTGGTCCGCAGCCAGACCCCGCTACGGGCCTCGACACCGGCCAGCTCCTCCTTCGTCCAGCGCAGCCGGTCGACGTACCGGATGTCGAAGGGCTGCCGGCGGCTGATGAACGGGGGCAGCTCGCCGAGCCGCGAGCCGACCTCGTCCAGCGCGCTGGGCAGGCTCTCGGGGGCCGGCACGGCGGGCATCGGGTACTGGTGCTCGATGCCGCCCTGCTCGGGGAGGTGGAAGTCGGCGGTGAGGGCGAAGATCGAACGGCCGCCCTGGATGGCGAGCACCCGGCGGGTAGTGAAGGAGCGGCCGTCGCGCAGCCGGTCGACCTGGTAGACGATCGGCACGCCGGGCACACCGGGGCGCAGGAAGTAGGCGTGCAGGGAGTGGACGGGGCGGTCGCCGTCCACCGTGCGCCCCGCCGCGACCAGCGCCTGGCCGGCCACCTGGCCACCGAACGTGCGCTGGAGCGCCTCCTCGGGGCTGCGCCCGCGGAAGATGTTCAGTTCGATCTGCTCAAGGTCCAGCAGTTCGACGAGTTCGTCGACGGGGGTACCCATGCGTGCGTTCCTCTCCGGACACCCGGCCCGGACGGAGATCTTCCGTCCGGCTGCCGGCGCCCGTTCTATCGAATTCTCCAGCCCAGTCGAATTCTCCGGAGGGCCCGGGAATTCCCGCACACCGGAGCGCCCTCGACGGATTCACTCGAACGAGGTTCGAGCACTCAAGCACTCGAACACTCGAGACTCAAGGATTCGGGGTCGGGCTCCGGAGCCCCGGACGGCTCCAGCTAGTCGAACAGACCGGACTGACGGATGGTGATGTTGAGCCGCCCGGTGAGACCGAGCGCCGGATCCGCCGTGCCCGGCAGCGTGCGGACCACGCCGTGGTAGGCGTAGCGGGCCGGACCGCCGAAGACCAGCAGGTCGCCGCTGTGCAGTTCCAGGTCGGTCCACGGGCGGGTGCGGGTCCGGGTGTTGCCGAGCCGGAAGACACAGGTGTCACCGAGTGACAGCGAGACGACCGGCGCGTCGGCCCGCTCGTCGCGGTCCTGGTGGAGACCCATCTTCGCGCCGTGCGGGTAGTGGTTGACGATGGCGATGTCCGGTTCGTACGCCCCGGCACCCGCGATACCCGCGACGCCCGAAACGTGCTCGCCCTCCCCGCCGTACGCGTCGGCGACCGCCCGGTGCGCGAGGTGGCCGAGTTCGGGTGGGAACGCCTTGACGGGCGTACCGTCGGCGGCGGTGCTGCGATACCCATAGGGGTACCAGTGCCAGCCCAGGCTCACCATCCGCACGGACATCACGCCGCCGGTCGGCATCCGGACGGTGTGCATCCCGGCCGGCGGGCGGGCCCACTCCCGGCAGGCGGCGACCAGCCGGAGCTGGGCGTCGGCGTCGAGCCATCCGGGGAGGAGCACGGCGCCGGGCGCGGGCTCGGACCGCCCTCGCGCGGAAGGCTCGCCGGAGGCCGCTCCGGAAGCACCACCGGAAGCACCACCGGAAGCCGCACCGAACAGCTCGCCGGAGAGCTCGCCGAAAAGTTCACCCTGGGACACACCACCATCCTCGCGCACCGGTGAAACCGGGGCACCTGCCCCTCCCCGGTACGGGACGCGACCCGGAACCCGGGCCCGGGACACGGCCGGGAACGCCGACCGCCGCTCCCCCGCACAGCGGAGAAGCGGCCGTCGGAACAACGCGGACCGAGGACGGCGCCTACGGAACCACGACGCGCGCCGGAGATCAGACGGTGAGGGTCTGGCCCGGGAGGATGAGGTCGGGGTTGCCGCCGATGACCTTGGCGTTGTCGTTGTACAGGGTGTGCCAGTCGACGCCCTTGGCGGCGGCGATCGAGCTCAGGGTGTCGCCCGCCTTGACGGTGTAGGTGCCACCGGTGACCGGCTTGGCGTTGTTCGAGGCCCGGCCCTTGCCCGCCTGGGCGGACTTCGCGGCGTTGTCGGACTTCCACGACTGGGCGGAGTCGGCGGCCTTCGGCGCGGCGGCGGCCTTGGGAGCCTCGGTGGCCTTGGGAGCGGCGGCCTTGGGAGCCTCGGTGGCCTTCGGGGCCTGCGCGGGCTTCGGCGCCGGGGTGGTGGCCGGGGCGGCCGGCTTCGCGGCGGTCGAGCCGGCCGAGGTGTCGACGGCGGCCGGGGCGCCGCCCTTGGTCAGGCCGGCCTTGACGGAGCAGATGGGCCAGGCGCCCGGACCCTGCGAGGCGAGGACCTTCTCCGCGACCGAGATCTGCTGCGCCTTGGTGGCCAGGTGGGCCTGCGAGGCGTACGCGGTGCCACCGAAGGCGGCCCAGGTGCTGGAGGTGAACTGCAGACCGCCGTAGAAGCCGTTGCCGGTGTTGATGGCCCAGTTGCCACCGCTCTCGCACTGGGCGACCTTGTCCCAGGTGGAGACGGACGCGGCGGAGGCCGAGGTGGCCGTGACGAGGCCGGCCACCGGCAGGGCCGCGACAGCGGCGCCCGCCACCACGGCCATCCGAACACGGTTGCGCTTGGTGACGGTGGAGGGGGTGGCAGCGGCGGTCTCGTTACGGAAGGTCATGAGGTTCCTCTCGACAGCCCCGGGCGGGCATGCGGAACCAGACCCTCGAAGGGGCCGATTTCGCTCACCGCGTCCGCCGGGCGGCCGGGCACGTGTCGGACGTGCCGCGCCGCCCCTGGCCACCCGCCACACACCGGGGACCTGTTCGAGCGGTCACATCGGCGGGCACTGCCGACGCCGGGCTGAGCCGGCGGGCTGTGCGTCGGGGGTGAACCCGGGTGGTGCTCGTTGCACCGCCAAAGAAGCTACGAGCCGGTAGTCACGGAAACCAAACACTCAACGGTCTGCCCAGCTCAGCCATGGGTTACCTGCGGTAACGACCATGCAATGGTGACCCAAATGTCCGATTTGGCCGCTGTTTCCTAGATCAAACATCGTCAGGACGTGTCTCACCCCACATTTCCATTCCGGCACTCCCACCATCGACATCGACACATTGCGAGCAGGCGACCACGCGGCGCGGTCGAATCCCGGGCAATTCCCGTCACCCTCACCGGCCACCCGTGACCCCTGACACAGGGGTCCGTTGGTAATGGCGGCCGGAGGCGCCCCTTCGTCCACCCCCAGGCCGGCCCCACCGGCACCCCTCACTCCGCCCAGCCCCACCCCGCCCCACACCCGCCCCACCGCACACCCCACCGCACACCCCACGCCCGCCCACGACGTACCCGACAGCCCGACAGCCCGACAGCCCACAGAGGAGTCCCAGTGCCGCGCATGCTCAACGTCAGCGACGAGGTCCGATCCGAGATCGGCGACGACGAGGCCGACCGCCTACTCGGCGGCGCCCACGCCCCCGACAGCTACGAGTGCACCTCCTGCCGCACCCCCGGCGACTCGTTCCAGGAGCCCACCAGCACCGTGCTGTTCGTGGGCGAGGAGACGGCGGTGCTCGCCTTCGCCCACGCCCGCTGCATCCCCTCGCAGGTGGTGCCGGTCTCCGAGGAGCAGTTGGTCGGCGCGGTGCGCAGCATCAGTCAGGCCCAGGCCGACGCACCCGCGGCGGCCCCGGCGGCCCCCTCCGCCTCGATTCCGGCCCCCGCCGCACCCGCCCCGGCCCCCGCCGCCCCGGCCCCCACCCCCACCACGCCCAGCGCGGCGGGCCAGGCCGCCGTCCTGGGCATCACCTGCGGGCTGATCCTGCACGGCGACGCCGGCCACGCCTCGTTGGTGGTCGAGCCGACCGGGCCGGTCGGCCGGCCGGGCAACACCTCGGGCACGGACGAGTTCCTGGACCTCCTCCAGGACGCTGGCTTCCAGCTCGTCACCGATCTCGACAAGACACCGGACCAACTGCCCGGCTGGTCCGTGCTGGTGGCGATGGGCAAGCTGCACGCGATTCTCCAGCCCGCTGCCGCCGGCGGCAGCACCGGCTGGTGGCAGGCGCACCAGCCGCTCCAGGTCACCGACGCATGGCGGTTCGCGGCGAACCAGCTCGCCGAGGTGACGATGTACGCCGTTCCCGCGGGCATGGTCGGCCGTCAGCCCCGCGAGGACCTGCTCCGCCAGGCGCTCGAACGCGCCGTGGCGCTGGGCCAGGTGGTCGCCGCCTCGCTCCCGCTCGCCGGCACCTGAGCCGTCCCCTTCGCCGCCCCGCATGCCGAGGTGCCGCGCGCCGACGGCGCGAACGCCGCGGCACCCCGCGTCTCCGCACCGCCCCAGGCGCCCTGACCGCGCTCCCGGGGCGGTGCAACCCCGCATCCCCTGCCGCTCTCACTCGTTGGCCCCTACGTGTACAGCTACGACGTCCCCGCATCCCACCGCCGGTCCCCCAGTGCTCCCCGCGCGATCCCGGGCATGCGCCCGTCGTACGACGCGGAGCACCCGCACTCGGCGACACCGATCTACGACGAGCTGTACTCCGAGTACCGGCGTCTGTTCCGGGCGCTGCCGGGCGACCGCTCCGGCGAGGAGAACCTGAAGTTCGCCGGCTTCGCGGTCCGGGACGGCTACCCGGTACTCGCCGACCCTCGCCCGTACCCGCCGCAGCACCAGGCGTTCCACACCTACGCCGGGCAGGCCGCCGGCATTCCCCAGTTCATGCCGAGCCAGCAGAACGGCTCCGGGGCGGCCGGCCACACCCACCACGGCGGCCAGGGCGACCCGGTCGGCGGGCACGGTTCCCTCGGCGCCTCCGGAGACCCCACCGGCGACAGCGGCGGCCACACCGCCCCGGCCGGCCATCCCAACCACGCCAACCAGGGCGGTCGCGCCGATCACAACAACCGGCACACCCCGAACGGCCACCAGGACGCATCCCCCGCCCAGCCCGCCTCCCACTTCACCAACGGCCAGGGCTGGGTGGCCGCCGGCTACCTCGGGCCGGTCCCGCACCCGATGCCCGCGCCGCCGCCGGCGCCCGCACCGGCCCTCGGTCCCGGCACCGACAACGGCACCACCACTCCCGGAGAGAACACCGCCCCCCAGACCACCACCCGCCAGAGCACCGGCGGACGGCACCGCAACCTGCTCTCCCTCCCCCCGGGCCGCGGCAGCGACCAGCACTGACCCCCGCCCTCCCCCCACCCCCGCACGCACAAGGGCCCCGCCACCGCTTGGGTTCTAACGGTCCTCGCAACACCCGCGATCTGTGGGAGTTGCGAGGGCCGTGGCTGTTGGACGCGATGATCTTTCGGGTTTGAGGGAGC
>NZ_JBIVRD010000054.1:0-50904 GCF_044755565.1 Kitasatospora sp. NPDC092286
CACCAAGAAGCAGTAGCCGACCGAACCCCCGCAGCCAGCAGCCCTCTCCCCAACCTCAACTCGAAACGGACATCAACTCTCGAACCGCCCTCTCAAAGCGCAGGGCATCGGAGTCCGGGAGACCGCGCGACGCCTCGGCCGCGATCCATCGACCGTGTCCCGAGAGCTACGGCGTAACGCCGCGCCCCGTGGCGGCCGAATGGACTATCGGGCTTCGGTCGCGCAGTGGAAGGCCGACCTCGTGGCTCAGCGCCCGAAGACGGCAAAGCTGGCCGCGAACGACCGGCTGAGGGACTACGTGCAGGACAGACTTTCAGGCCAGGTCAGCCGCCCGGACGGGACGGCACTGGGGCCAGAGGCCGCGCCGTGGAACGGGAGGAACAAGCCGCACCGCGGCGACCGCCGGTGGGCCACGGCGTGGAGTCCGGAGCAGATCGCGAACCGGCTGAAGGTCGACTTCCCCGATGATGATTCCATGCGGATCAGCCACGAGGCGATCTACCAGGCCCTGTTCATCGAAGGCAGGGGAGCGCTCAAGCGCGAGCTTGTCACCTGCCTGCGCACCGGCAGGGCCCTGCGGGTGCCCCGGGCCCGATCCAAGCGGCAGGCGTGGGCCCACATCACGCCTGAGGTATTGATCAGCTAACGGCCGGCCGAAGCCGACGACCGCGCTGTGCCCGGACATTGGGAGGGCGACCTGCTGATCGGACTCGAGCGATCGGCGATCGGCACGCTGGTCGAGCGCACGACCCGATTCACGGTGCTCGTCTACCTGCCCCGCCAGGACGGCTACGGCGTCGTCCCCCGCACCAAGAACGGGCCGCCGCTGGCTGGCTACGGCGCCGTGACGATGAAGGATGCACTTGCGACGACGATCGGCACCCTGCCCGAGCAGCTATGGCGGTCACTGACCTGGGACCGCGGCAAGGAGTTGTCGGCACACGCCCGGTTCACGATCGAGACCGGCGTCCCGGTCTATTTCGCCGACCCGCATAGCCCCTGGCAGCGCGGTACCAACGAGAACACGAACGGCCTGCTGCGGCAGTACTTCCCGAAGGGCACAGACCTGTCCCGCTGGACCGCGGAGGATATCGAGGCGGTCGCTGCCACGCTCAACAGCCGGCCTCGCAAGACCCTCGCTTGGAAGACACCCGCCGAAGCCCTCAACAACCACCTACTATCGACCCAACAAGCCAGTGTTGCGTCCACTGGTTGAACCTGGCCAATATACGTCGGGTGCGTTCGCCGGGGTCTGCCGGACGCACGGGATACGGCGCTCGATGGGCCGGGTCGGCTCCAGCTACGACAACGCGCTGGCGGAGTCATTCCTCGCCGCGTTGAAGCGTGAACTGCTCTACGGTTCACGCCGGCTGACCCGGGCGCAGGCCCGCATCGCGGTCTTCGCCTGGCCGGCCTGGTACAACCGCAAGCGGCGGCACTCCGCCCTCGGCTACCGCAGCCCCATCGACTACGAGCAGCAGCACGCCACGAGCGTCATTAACCTGGACTTGGTTCTATAACAGGCGAGTTTCTACGAAATAGGGCAAAGCCTACACTGTGTCCGTCTCCCCTCTCAGGACACTGGGCCCAGCACGCACAATGTTCCCTTGGGCGCGGTGAATTTCTCCCGCACTTCCCACTTTCCGTCCTTTTCTGCGTCTACGTCCAGGGAGGTACTGCCGGAAGCGAGCAGTGTGGCTTCGGGGTTGGTGAAGTCAACCGCGATCTTGTAATTCGCCGCCTTCTTGTCCGGGTTGGCCGCCAGACCCTCCGCGTGCCACCCGTCCGGGGTCGCCTCGCACTTGATGATGGAGACCTGCTTGCGCTTGTCCAAGTCGTTGGGGAGCGAGGGGGGAGCGGTGTGGGGCAAGCTCGCCGCCGGTCTGGACGCCCTCGCCCTGGCGCGGCCGTGCATCTCCGCGCTGTGCCGGGCGCGTCGCCGGGTGGGGACCAAACCGTTCAAGGCGCTTTTCGAGACGCTGGCCGGGCCCGTCGCCTGGCCGCACACCCCCGGCGCGTTCCTGGGAGACCAGGCGTGCGGGGCCGGGCGGGCGCGACGCGGCGGTTCCCGTGCGAGCGCTCCGGAGCGCCACTGACCGAAGCGTCTTCGAGCGCTCGAACGCCGTTCCCCGCCGGGTGCGTTGCGCCCGTCGGCCGCGCGTCATGGTGACATGGCAGCGGCCATGAAGAACCCGTCCCCGTCTGGTCGGCCCGATCCGTCGGGCCCCGCTCTCGGACGAACTGGTCCGATCCGCCCGGTGTCTCAGATGATCTCACGGTCCAGCGTGGAGTCGCGGACCATGCGCGCATTGGACAGCCTGCCTCTCCAGAGCTCGCGCTCACCTGTGAACGTGAATCCGTGGCGCTCGTAGAAGCGGACCGCCCTTTCGTTGTAATCAGTCACCCAGAGGCGTATCCGCACGTCCCCCGCCCATGCGAGGAACTCGCCCATCAGCCTTTGTCCGATGCCCTGGCCCTGGGCTTCGTCGAGCAGGTACATCGGTCCGAGGGTGACCGTCCCGTCCCGGCGGCCGCAAAGGAACCCGACGATCTCCGCCCCGGAGCGGACGACACGGCAGAAGAGCAGGTCCGGCTGCCGCTCGGCCTCCTCAATGAACTCCCGCCACTGGGCGATGCCCTCCGCCGTGGCAGAGGACCCGCGGTGCTCGCGGATCCACGTCTCGTCGATCCCCGCCGCTTCGTTGGGGTACGTCTCGAGCCAAGCCCTCAGCTGCATCCGGCCCACAGCTGCGGCATCGGCGGCGCAGGGGGCTTCGATCCGACGGGTCATGAGGACATTCTTGACGATGCACCTGATGTGTCTCGCATGATTTTCTTCCGTCACATGCACTGCACCGGCTGATCCACGTAAGCGCGTACCGGCAGGTGGTCCTGCCGTCGGCCGAACACCGCGTTCCACGCCCGGGATGCCGGCCCGTCGCGAGGGGGTCGCACGGGAGATCCGGTTCGGGGGTGTTCAGTCGATCCCGGCCGAGGAGCAGCGGGAGCGAGGCAGGCGTGTGGGCGGTTGGACGGGCAGTTCGACCCAGAGCGCTTTTTGACTCCCGATCTCCCTGTTACCAGGTGGCGCCGCCGGCTGGCGGGTGGTGGCGTGGAGGCGGTTGAAGAGGTTGGTCAGGCTGATCCACAGGACCAGGCTCGCGAGCTGCTTCTCGTCGAAGTGGGCAGCGGCGTTCCAGGCGTCGTCGGGCACCACGGCCCGGTCGGCGAGGCGGGTGACGTGTTCGGCGAGTTCGAGCGCCGCGCGTTCGGCGTCGGTGAGGTACGGCACCTCGCGCCAGGCGGCGACCGCGTGCAGCCGCTCGTCGCTCTCGCCGTTTTTCCCGGTGCCGGCGATCCCGCCGATGACGCGGTAACTGCAGCCGTTGATCCGGCCGGCCCGCGGGTGGACCAGTTCCAGGGTGGTCTGCGGAACGCCGCCGGTGCGGGCGGCCTTGGCCACGGCGAGGATCGCGGGCATCGCCCCGGGAACGAGGCGGGGTCGGGCATCCGGGCGTCGTTCATGGTGTCCGTCTCCTTCGGGTCCGTGGCTGTCACCGCTTCGACGGAGCGCGGCACGCGAGTGTGACGGGGCGGGGCGGGAGACTTCTCCGGTGGCGACTCCCGGCGGCGCGGGGGCCGGGTCGGCCGTCCGCGCCTCGCGCCGCCGGCGCGGTGCCGGGGTCCGCGGGCGGGTGATCCACTCCCCGCGGACCTCCCACTCGCAGCCGCCGGGCGCTCTCGGCCACACCGTCCTGGCGCCCTGCTCCATGACGACGCCGGACAGGCTGAAACGGCGGGCAAGAGCACCATCGGGACCACGAGCAGCCCACAGCAGCCGGCCCCGGCCGATCCAGCCCGGAGATCATTCACCGGACGACCCGTAGCCTGGGGCGATGCGGCTGGAAACTGCGCACGACCTCGCGGACAGGCTCCTGTCGGAATTTCCTCCTCGGTGGGCACACTCTCAACCGGTCTTCGCCCGGGCCAAGTTGCCGGCCCCGGATCCGGGCGGTCGAGGTGTGCCTCTGATGGTGAGCGCGATCCTGCACGACGTGGGGTATGTGCCCTCTGCGGTTGATACCGGTCGGCACATGATCGATGGTGCTCGCTGATCACGTGGGGGTGAGGACGGGGCGCGGCAGGAACGCCCGGCGGGTTCCGGGCACGTCGAGGAGTCCCGTGAGAGCGCGACCGTGACCCAACCGTTGGGTGCTTGGCATGGGTTGACGGTCTGTCATTTGAGAGGGTCTTGAGTGGCCGGGGTAAGCAGTGGCCGGTGTTGTGACGGTTGATCGGCGGGTCGGCCGCCGGAAGGGGACTGCACGATGGAACTGTCGCGTGTGATCGCGCTCGTGGCCGCCACGGTGACGACCGGGCTGACGGCCGGGTTGTTCTACGCCTACGCGTGTTCGGTGATGCCGGCGCTGCGGGAGGCGGAGGACCGGACGTTCATCGAGGTGATGCAACGGGTGAACGTGGCGATCCTCAACGGCTGGTTCATGCTGGGGTTCGTGGGGGCGCTGCTGTGCACGGGGGCGGCGGTGGCGCTGCACGTACCGGCCGACGGGCGGCACGTGCTGCCGGCGGTGGTGGCGGCGCTGGTGTTCTACGTGGCGGCGCTGGGGGTGACCCGGCGGATCAACATCCCGCTGAACGACGCGCTGGCCGCGGCGGGGACACCGCCGCGGATCGGGGACCCGGCGGCGGTGCGCGGGCGGTTCGAGGCGCGGTGGGTGCGGTGGAACGTGGCACGGGCGCTGCTGTGCACGGCGGCACTGGGGTGCCTGTGCTGGGCTCTGGTCCTCCACGGCAGCGCGGGCGCCTGAGCGGACGGAGGCAGGGCGCGGGGCGGCGAGCACCTGCCCGGGGGGCGTGGGCAGGTGTCCCGGCGGCTCGGGCCGGGGAACGCGGGCGAGCACCCGCAGGCCGTCTCCGTCCGCCGGGCGACCGCCGGGGCGGAGGAAGCCGCCCGGCCCGGCCAGGAGGAGCCGGACCAGTGCGCGGCCGCCGGGCCGCAGCCGCACGAGCAGCCGGCCGTCGCGCAGCACGCCGGGCTCCGGGCTCCGGGCCCTCGGACCGCCGGCCCGGCTCGTCCGCGGCTGCCGTCACAGGCTCAGCAGCAGGTCCCGGACCGCCGCGGGCCGGGACAGGAACGGGTGGTGGCCGGCGTCCAGCTCGACGACGCCGCCGGCCCGGCGGGCGAACTCGCGCTGCAGCCGCGGCGCGGTGCCCCGGTCCTGAGCGCAGACGAGGTACGTCGAGGGCACCTGCCGCCATGCGGCCGCCCCGACCGGCTGCCCGGTCACCTTCACGCTCTGCCGGGCGAGGTGGTCCGCCGCCTGCGCCTGGACCTCGGCGTCACAGTCCTGCAGGAACGTGTCCACGAGCAGTTCGGGGCGGACCCCGAACGTGCCGGCGCCGGGGTCGACGTCGAGGAACGGGGCGGGGCCGCCGTCCCCGAACTCCGACAGGCTCTGCCCGACCTCGGGCAGATAACCGGAGACCAGCAGCAGGTGGCGCACCGACCCGATTCCCGCAGCGGCTTCTGCGGTGACGACACAGCCGTAGCTGTGGGCGACCACGACGGTCGGCTCGTCGACGGCCCGCAGCACCCGCCGCACCGCGGCAACGTCCTCGGGCAGCCCCGGACCGTCGACGCCGCCGGGCAGGCCCGCCTCACCGCAGCTCGGTAGCGCCGGGGCCACACTCGGCACCCCCCGCTCCCGCAGCAGCCCGGCGGTACGGTGCCACCACCACGACCCGTCCCGCACGCACGCCCCGTGCACGAACACGACTCTCATCGCCACCTCCACGCCGACCCCGGCCTGCCACCCATGCTCGCCGAACCCGCGCCGGCCCGCACGGACGAGACAGGCGCCGGCACCGTCAACCGGGAACCGGGCTCCGGGCTCCGGGCTCCCCGGACCACCGATTGGTCCAGACCTATTGACGGTTCATCAGGGTGCTCCTACGATTCCCTGCGACCGCGGAACGCGCCCCGGACACCCCACACCTGTCAGGGCCGTGACACCCCGCGGTCGGGCTTCCCGCCGAACACCCCCACGTCACTCGCCATGGCCTCCCCCACGCCGGCCCGCCCCGGGCCCGCCAGGCCATGGCCGGAAGGGAGCACACCGTCATGACCACACGGACCGCACGACTGCTGGGCGCCGCCCTGGCACTGGCCCTCGCCTCGGCCGCGCCCGCCGCCACCGCCGCCCCCACCTCACCCGCCCCCGCCCGGGCGGGGACACAGGCCGCCGCAGGCGCCACCTGCGCGCTGCAGAGCCGGCCCACGGGCAAGGTGCTGCAGGGCTACTGGGAGAACTGGGACGGCGCCGCCAACGGTGTCCACCCGCCGATGGGCTGGATCCCGCTGACCGACGCCCGCATCCCCGCGCACGGCTACAACGTCGTCACCACCGCGTTCCCGGTGATCCTCTCCGACGGCACCGCGCTGTGGCAGGACGGCATGGACACCGGCGTCAAGGTTCCCACCCCCACCGAGGTGTGCCAGGCCAAGGCCAACGGCCTGACCGTGCTGATGTCCATCGGCGGGGCCGCGGCCGGCATCGACCTGAGCTCCACCGCCGTCGCCGACCGGTTCGTGGCCACCATCGTGCCGATCCTCAAAGCCGGCAACTTCGACGGCATCGACATCGACCTCGAGACCGGCCTCGTCGGCAGCGGCAGCATCACCGCCCTCTCCCCCTCCCAGTCCAACCTGATCCGCATCATCGACGGCATCCTCGCCGCGATGCCCGCCGGCTTCGGCCTGACCATGGCCCCCGAAACCGCCTACGTCACCGGCGCCAGCATCGTCTACGGCTCCATCTGGGGCGCCTACCTGCCCGTCATCAAGAAATACGCCGACAACGGCCGCCTGTGGTGGCTGAACATGCAGTACTACAACGGCAGCATGTACGGCTGCGCGGGCGACTCCTACTCCGCCGGCACCGTCCAGGGCTTCACCCAGCAGACCGACTGCCTCGACAAGGGCCTCACCGTCCAGGGCACCACCGTCCGTGTCCCCTACGACAAGCAGGTCCCCGGCCTGCCCGCCCAGCCCGGCGCCGGTGGCGGCTACATGAACACCACCCAGGTCGCCCAGGCCTGGAACACCTACGGCACCACCACCACCAACCGCCTCAAAGGCCTGATGACCTGGTCCCTGAACTGGGACGGCTCAAAGAACTGGACCTTCGGCAACAACGTCAAAACCCTCCAGGGCCGCTGACATCACCACCCGCATTACCCGCGCCACCCGCACTGCCCGCACCCCCCGGCGCCACCGGCACCGGGGGGTTGCGGCGCAGCGGGGCGAGCTCCCGGGCCAGGGCCCGCACGTCCAGCGCGATACGCCGGGCGATCTCACGCCCTCCCGTACCCGCGGGCAGACGGCGGCTCCAGGAACGGGCACGCGCGGCACCGTCGTGAGCCATGTGGAAGTCCAGCCGCAGCGCTCCGCCCACCTCGACGAGACCGATCAGGAAATGCGTGTCGGACAGATCGATGACGACCTCGTCACCGATACACGAACAGCCGACGAGATCACCGATCTCCTCCTGCGCCAGATACCCGGCGAGCTGAACGGCCTTTCCCTCGACACGAAACGGTCGCAGTGCGGGACTCATACGGTCGCCGCCCTTCCCATGGTCGCCACTGAACACCTACCCCAACCCCAGGCCACCCGGCACCGGCGAGGGAAATCGGCGCACGGGGGAACCCACCGCAATTCTAGAACCACCTCCCGCCATCAAGTCCCCCCGCCACAACGTGACTTGGCCAACACCACCCACGGGGACACACCGGACACACACCCCACGAACCACCCCCCGCCCCACACCCCCACCGGACGGAACCAGCACCCACCGGACGACACCCCGCAACCGGAAGACACGTACCACCGCGGACACGCCACGGGCCGGCCGGCTCCCCCGGTCAAACCGCCGGGACGTGCACGGGAGACGCCGCGGACAACAGGACGTGACAGGGCCTCACAGGCCCACGGGGACGGCCCGTCCGGCGGCGCCGTACGGCCCCCTCAAACCACCCGTCACGGGCTCGCCGGCTGCGGCTGCGGCCGGCAGAGGTAGAACAGCTCGGGGTCGCCCTCATCGAGACCGTGGAGAAAACCGACCTGGCTCCAAAGAAGCCGCCGCATCGGCCGGTTGGAGACGTTCGTCGAGGTGAACAGCCTCGGGGTCGTACACGAGTCGGCGACCGCCTCCAGCAACCGGTGACCGACACCCCTGCCACGTGCTGGCGGCGCCACCATCAGCATCGTGACGAAACCCTGCTCGAAGAACGTGTACTCAAGCACGCAGTACCCCAGCAGACCGGACACGTCCTCCGCCACGACCACCAGGCCCTGCCGGCACCACCGCCGGATACTCGCCCGCCGCCCGACGTCACCCCCGGCCGCGACCACATCGATCCCGGCCAGCGCCTCCGACTCCGACCCGCACGCACGACGCACAACAAACCCGCCCGGGCCGACCCCATCCACGACCCCATGCCACCCAGCCCACACCCGGACCCCCACCATCGACCAGACCGTCAGTCAGGACCGGGAAAACCCTGTTCAAGCAGGCGCCGGGCCGGAGCCTCGGGCGACTGCGCGCAGTTGCCCGAGGCTCCGCCGATGCAATGGACTGACGGCACGCGAGTCGGTGCGGTCGTCGGCCGGGAACTGCGGGAAGGCCGCCCTGTTCAGTGGGCGTTGTGTCGTTACAGGCGGAAGGGGTTCGCTCCTGAGCCCGCCAGCAGGTACCAGGCGGTGGCGCCGGTGTGGCGTGAGGCGTAGTAGAGGTCGCCCTGGCCGGTTTCGAGTCCGTCGCTGGAGGCGGCGACGATGGCGTGCCCGTCGTTGTTGGGAGCTGAGGTCTGAGCGTCTTCCAGGGTCTTCTGGAGGATCGCGGCCTTGTCGCCGTCGCCGGGAGCGCTGCGGGCGTGGTAGGCGGCCAGAAGGTGGGCGGTGCCTTCGAACCAGACCTTGGAGCTGTAGAGCTGCACCAGGTCGGGGCGGTAGGAGTTGGGGTTGGCGAAGCCGATCCCGGTGAAGATCCCGTCGGTCGCCTTGATGTTCTGCGCTGCCCAGTCCACCGAGCGGGAGAAGTCCGGGCTGAGGGTTGCCAGGTAGCTCCAGATCTGCACGTCGGCCGGGATGGTGTCCTGGTTGATGCTGGCGCCGTCATTGCCGGTGCCGGTCCACAGGCGGCCGTCGTCGGCCTGCATGCTCTTCACGAAGGCGAAGGCGGTGTTCGACCCGTCGCGCCATTTCTGGACGCCGGTGATATCCGCGAGCATGCCGAAGAGCGCGCCGACGTCGATGTTGTGCTCGGTGGCCTTCCAGGTCTTCTTGACCATTGCGGTGCCGTTCTCCGAGGTATCGGCGTAGCCGCCGGTGTAGCCCGGGATGCCGCCGCCGTCGTAGGCGTTGGCCTGGATCCACTCGGCCGCCTTGAGCGCGCCGTCGAGGTACTTGTTGTCTCCCGTCGCCCGGTACAGGTGGCAGAACGCCATTCCCGCCCACGCCATGTTCCCGGTGTACACCGACCAGCCGCCGATGTAGGGGGTTCCGACGGGGTAGTCCCGGCCGAGGGTCGTGATGAACGGGTCGGGCAGATAGGAGGCGCGGATCCTGCCGTCGGTCCTGGTCATGACTTCGTTGGCGGTGGCGGGGTCGTGCTGCTGGGCATAGAGCAGGCTGTCGCCGAGTCGGATCGCGCGTTCGGGGTCACGGCGGGACCCCTGGAGCAGCGCGGCGATGACGACCGCGTTGTCGTAGGTGAAGGAGGTCTGGTAGCCGTCGGGAAAGTCGCCGGTGTCGTCGAAGTGGCCGCCGGTGTAGCTTCGCGGCACTCCCAGGGGACGGGCGCTGTCGACGTGGGCGTCCAGGACCCCTTGGAGGTAGGAGTAGGCGGCGTTCAGCGAACCGCCGGGTGCGTCGGCGACGGGTTTGTTCGAAACGACCTCGTTCGGGGTGCCGCCGTAGCCCGGGGTGTCGCCCTGGTAGGTGTACTGGTTGAGTGCTTGAACGGCACTCAGCGGGTTGCCCAGCTCGTACATGTCCACGGCGAGGTAGTTCGGCTTCTTGCGTGCGGCCGGGGTGCAGAACCGTTCGGCGCGGTTGAGGACCTTTTCGTTGTCGGCTTTCGCCGCCGTGTCGAACAGTGGGGCGTCACGGAAGTGATTCATGACGAACAGGCGCCGGAACCCCTTCTCTTCTTTCGCGAGGGGGATCTCGTTCCACCGGGACTTGCAGGTCCAGTCCGAGTTCCCGACGGGGCCGCCTATGGTCCAGTAGTTCTCGACGGTCCAGTCCTTCTGGAACATGAAGCCGACGTTCCGGCTCGGGTCGTCAGGGAAGAGGTCCGTCTTGTCGTCGCGGTCGGAGAAGAGGATCAGGCGCTTCCCGCTCGACCGCAGCGCCGACAGCGTGGGCCAGCCCTTGGCCCTCACCTCGAATCCGGGCTTGCCGTCCGTCGGGTTGTCGTCGAGCGGATCGAACACCAGGCCGTCGAGTTGGCCGCCGGCCCCCAGTTGGCCGCCGACCTCGGCGCGCATCTGCTCGGCGGTGGTGTAGTCCTCGACGAAGGCGGTGACGATCTCGTTCTCGTTGCCCGGGGCCTTGAGGAAGTTGGCGATGTCGGTGAGGACGTAGGACATCGGTTTGCCGCCGTCGTCACCCATACAGGTTTCGTGGCACATCCGGACTTTGCCGTTGTTGTAGTGGGCGTCGAGCATCAGAGCCCGCACTCCGCCCTGGAGCTGGTTCGCGATGGACTGGTTCTGATTGGCCACGAACCAGGCGTGACCGTTGGTGTCAGGGGTGTTGTTGAAGGAATTGTGCGTGGTCAGGAAGGTCATCTGATCGAGTGTCCGGTCGCCGTCGGCCGGCATGGCGCCGTGCGGGAACGCGACCGGAGTGACGTACCACTGCTGGCGGTCGCCGCTGACCGTGATGGGCGAGAAGGTGACCTCGCCGGACAGGTCCAGCGGCGTCTCAAGGGTCTCCTGGGGGTGTTGCGCCGGATGGATGCGGTAGCGCTCACCCTTCACCCGGTCGAAGATCCAGTCGGTGCTCGGGTCGGCGCAGTTCTGCTGGAACGCCAGGCGCGCGTTGCCTGCGGTGTCGGAACTACGGCTCATGCAGCCGTCCTTGGTGAGGCTTCGCACCCTGTAGGTGCCGGCGCCGGACTGTTCCAGCTTCCACTGCTGGTTGTCCTCGTCGCCCTTGGGCGGCGTCGCGCGGAAGAGGATCTCGGTGCCGGAGATCTGGAAGCCACTGCCTCCGGCGAGGCCCTGGCTGCCTCCGTCGCCCTGCCCGTCTCCGATGCTCTGGAACACCACCGGTTGTCCGAGCGGAGGCGTCAGCACTTCTGCCGAGGCCGGGGCCGGGGACAGACCGGTGACCGATGCCCCCGCGAGCAGGACGGCCGACACGGGCCACGCCGCCCGTCGTTGAATAAATCGCCTCATGGAGAGCCTTTGTGTGATGGCGGTGTGCACATGCGTGTGCGCGGCCAGCAGATCATGAATGCCCCTGCCCGGACCAGGCTGTACTGCCGACAGAAGTGGCCGGTGGCACAGTTCTTCCGGCCGGCATCGACTCTTCCGGCGGGCATCGGCTACCGCGGGTGATCACCGCGCGGACGATCCCGACCCGGCGGGTCGCCGACCTGGTCAGAGAGTCGATCGGCTTGGCCGGACTCCAGGTCGAGAACGGCAGGCCGCGCTCGGCCGCGAGCGCCGCCCCGGTGTCCGGGGCGGGAGAGCGGAGCACACCGTACCCCCGTTGACAAGGCCTCTGCCAGAACGTCCGATTATCGATCGTGCCGGGAAGAGGAATTGACCGTCCATCAGTTGACGGAGAAGGCGGGCCCGGCCCGCGCAGATTCGATCTCGATCAGCCGAAGAACGACCAGGAGACAACCGTGCGCATACTCTTCACCGGCCCGGCCGCGCCCAGCCACCTGTTCCCGATGGTGCCGACCGCACAGGCCCTTCGGGCCGCCGGGCACGAGATCCTGTTCGCCAGCCCGAAGCCCATGGATCAGCTCCGGGCGGCCGGCTTCCCGATCGTCGAGATCGGCGACGGCCGACCGCTCCGGGAGGCGTTCGAGGTCGTCGCCGGTGAGGATGCGCACTACGCCATGCCGGAGCTGGCTCAGGAGCAGATCCTCGATCTGGCCGCCACCGCCTTCGCCTACGCCTCCCGATCCACCGTGGACGGCCTGCTGGCCACCGCCGACGAGTGGGACGCCGACCTGCTGATCCACGACTCCTGCCTGGCCTCCGCCCAGCTGGTCGCGGCCAAGCTCAAGATCCCGGCGGCGCTGCAGAACTTCGGCTTCACCTCCGGCCTCGACATGGCCGCGCGACTGGCCGGCCACTTCACCGACCTCTACGAGGCACACGGCGTCGCCGCCCCTGCCGAGTCCACCCCGCTGAACATCGTCCCGGCCGCGCTCGGCGGCGACCCGGGCGGCCTGCGGATGCGCTATCTCCCCTACAACGGCGGTGGCGTGGTCCCCGCCGGCCTGCTGCGCCGCGGCGCCCGACCGCGGGTCGCCGTCACCCTGGGTACCGTGGTCGCCGAGATGGACGGCCTGCACGCCATCGCCCGCCTGATCGAAGCCGCCGCCTCGGTCGACGCCGAGTTCCTGCTCGCCGTCGGCGACGCCGACCTCACCCTCCTCGGCACACTCCCGGCCAATGTCCGCCCGCTGCCGTGGGTCCCGCTGGCGGAGTTGCTGCGCGTCTGCGACGCGGTGGTCCACCACGGCGGCTCCGGCAGCACGCTCACCGGTCTGCAGGCCGGCGTGCCCCAGCTCCTCCTCCCCCAGGGCGCCGACAACTTCGCCGTCGCCGACATCCTCACCGCCACCGGTGCCGCCCTGCGCTCCGCCTCCGACGACGTCGACACCCCCCTCCTCACCCGCCTCGTCACCGACCCGGGGCTCCGCGACGCCGCCGCCCGCCTCCGGGCCGAGAACGACGCCCTCCCCACCCCCGCCGCCCTCGTCCCCGCCATCGAAGCCCTCGCGACCGCCCCCCACTGACCCGCACAGCCCCGGGGAACGCCAGAGCCGCAGGTCGGACGACCTGCGGCTCTGCCGGATGGGGCAGGCGACGGAAACCGAATCCGACGCACCCCACAAACCCCTTGGCACTATGGCGAATTCACCGGATCCCGCACGAATCCGCGCCCGCCCCCACCCGAAGCCAAGGTACGACGCGCCCTTCACCCACTACCCGGCGACGGCCCGGGCCCCAGGCCCTCGCCGTCCTGCGGCCCGTGCCCGGCAGTACGCCCGCCTCGGTCAGTACACCGGGAACGACTCCCCACCCGGACAGAACGGCGCGCCCTCCGCCCGCAGCGCCGTGTCCAGCGCGGCCAGCGCTCCCGGGCGGCTCTCCCGCACCCGGCCCGTTCCGGCCAGCGACGCCAGGGCCGTTCCACCCAGGTAGGCGGAGCCGAGATCGGCCACCGGCAGCGCCAACTCCACCTCCCGATCGGTGCGTTCGCACAGCGCCGGCCGGCCGGCCCCGGCGCGCAGCAGGTACCGGCCGGTGTTCCAGGGGCAGAAGGCGTCCTCGACCTCGATCACCGTCTCCACCTGCGCCGCGTACGGGCGCGCCGCCAGGGCGCGTGCCACGTCCACCAGGCGTACCCAGAGCCGGTCCACCACCGTGCTGCGCAGGGCCCGTGGGTCGCGCAGGAGATACGGCAGCGCCTCGTCCACCGCGCCCTCGTGGGTGAGCCGGTCGAACAGGTCGACACCGATGAGGTGGCCCCAGAGCCGCGCATACGCCTGCGGGCTCGCCGCGGCGAGCTCCACGACCCGCACCGTGCCGCCGCCGGCGTCACCGTTACCGCTGAACGCCTGGCGCTCGGCGGACTTGAGGCGGTAGAGGGCGTAGCCGGTGGGGGTGCCGTCCGCGTCGTGGTGGACGGCGTGGCGCAGGGCGGTCGCGCCGTCCCGGATCCGGGGCTCGTCGTACAGGCGGACGTCCCAGAGCGGGGTGGTGCGCCGCGGCCAGCCGGTCCGGGTCCGCCGCACCCCGTCGTACACCGCCTCCACCGCCGGGCGGGCGCGGTCGGCGTCCAGCAGCCGCACCCGCCCGGTGCCCGGTGCGCAGGCGTACCGACGGGCCGGCCGGTGGTCAGCGGCGCGTGGCGGTCACCACGGTCGCGTCCAGGTCCTCGCACCAGGAGAGGGCCGCGTCCAGTCCGGCCGCCCCCGCCACCGCGAGGGCCTCCGGCGCCTGCCGCTCGCTGGTCTCGAACAGCAGCGAACCGCCCGGGGCCAGCCACTCCGGGGCCTGCCCCGCCACCCGGCGCAGCACGTCCAGGCCGTCCGCACCGCCGTCCAGCGCGGGGCGCGCCTCGTGCAGGCGGGCCTCCGCCGGCAGCAGTTCGATGTCGGCGGTCGGGACATAGGGCACGTTGGCCAGCAGCACGGTGATCCGGCCCCGCAGGGCCGCCGGCAGTGGCTCGAAGAGATCGCCCTGGAACACCCGGCCCCCGACGGCGGCCAGGTTCCGGCGCGCGCACCGCACGGCGGCCTCGTCGACGTCCGCCGCGTACACCTCGACCGGGAGTCCGACCGCCGTCACCAGAGCCGCTGCCAGTGCGCCGCTGCCGCAGCACAGGTCGACCACCAGCGCGTCCGCGCCCGTCAGCCCGGCCGCGGTGCTCACCAGGAACTCGCTGCGGCGCCGGGGGACGAACACGCCGTCGTCCACGCTGATCCGCAGGCCCCCGAACTCGGCCCAGCCGACGACGTGCTCCAGCGGACGGCCCTGCGCCCTGGACCGGACCATGCCCGCCAGCTGAGCCGGTGTGGTGGCGGCGGCGAGCAGGATGCGCGCCTCGTCCTCGGCGAACACGCACCCCGCCGCCCGCAGCCGGGCGGCGACCGACGAACGCAGCAGCACAGAAGAGAAAACCGACAAGAGAACCCCTCAAAGAAAAGGCGGAACAATCCGCCAGGGCTCCCCACAAGGCCGTCACCGAACCGGCGCGGCGCGCTATGCGCTCGGCGCCACGCCCACACGGCCGTTCCCGGGGAGCACCCGCTCCGACACACCGGTAATGGGTCTCACCTCCCCAAGATCGCGATCACATTCGGCACCGGTCACCCTACCCCACCCGGGCGCCGCCCTTCGCCGGGCGGGGGAAGGGGCCCGGGTGGGTCTCCAGCTGCGGTGACCCGCCTCCACCGCGCCCGGCAGACACCGTTCCCCGACGGCGTGCCGGGCGACCTCGACGGCGTCAAACGCTTCTTCGGCCACGGAGAGGTGACGCGCCTCGACCATGCGGGGCGTCGCACCCGTGACCGGCGGCGGGCCGACGTGGCAGGCCTGGGCCCGGGCGCCCGGGCAGGGGCGGAAGCGGAAGCCAGAGCCGAAGCCGGAGCCGGAGCCGCGGATGTCAGCCGAGCTGATCGGCGACCAGGACGGCGAACTCCTCCGGGGTGACGATCCGGATGCCCAGCTCCTCCGCCTTGGCGCGCTTGGAGCCGGCCTTCTCCCCGGCGACCAGCAGCGTGGTGCGCTTGGAGACGGACGAGGAGGCCCTGCCGCCGGCGCGCTCGACGAGTTCGTTCACCGCGTTGCGGGACAGCTCGGCCAGGGCGCCGGTCATGGCACCGGTGACGACCACGTGCTGGCCGGCCAGCGGTCCCACCGCCGCTCCACCCTCGGCCCCCTCGGCCCCGTCCTCCACCCCGTCGGCTGCCGCCGTGGACCCGCCGGCCCTGGCCGGTACGACGGGCGCGGTGACCGCGGTACCGACGTTCTGTGCGGTGAGCCGGTCCAACAGGACCGCCACCTCGGCGAGTTCGGCGACGATCACGGCGGCCTTCTCGACACCGATGCCGTCGACCTCGGCGAGCGCCTCGGCGTCGGCCGCCCGGATCGCCGCCAGCGCGCCGAAGTGCGCGGCGATCCGGCGGGACATCGTGCGGCCCGTGCCCCGGATCCCGAGCGCGCAGAACACCCGGTTGAGGGGCTGCGCGCGGGCGGTCTCGATGGCCGCGAGGAGCTTGTCGGCGCTGGTGTCGCCCATCCGCTCCAGGGTGAGGAGCTGCTCCCTGGTGAGGGTGAAGAGGTCGGCGAGGTCGGTGACCAGTCCGGCCTCGACGAGCTGGACGGCCCGGGTGCCGCCAAGGCCCTCGATGTCGAGCTGGTCGCGGCCGGCCGCGTAGATGATCGAGGCGACGGTCTGGCAGGCGCGGCCACGCACACAGCGCCAGCGCTGCTCGGAGGTGTCGATGGCGTCCCCGCACCGTGGGCAGACCTCGGGGAAGACGACCGGCTGCTCGGCACCGGTGCGCTGGTCCGCCAGCGGGGCCTCGACCCGGGGGATGACATCACCCGCGCGGTAGACGAAGACCTGGTCGCCGATCATCAGGCCCCGGCGCTCGATGTCCGCCGGGTTGTGCAGGGTGGCGTAGGTGACGGTGACGCCGTCGATCACCACCGGTTCCAGGACGGCGCGGGGCGCGATGATGCCCGTCCGGCCGACGTTCCACTCCACGCCGAGCAGCCGGGTGACCTTGTGCTGGGCCTGGAGCTTGCGCGCGACCGCCCAGCGCGGGGCGCGGGAGCCGGACCCGGCCTGCTCCTGGTCGGCGACCGCGTCCGCCTTGACCACGACCCCGTCGATCCCGAACGGCAGGGCGGCGCGCAGGGCGGCGATCTCGTCGATCCGCTGCTGCGCCTCGGCGAGGGTGGCACAGCGCCGGGGGTCGGCCGCGGTGCCGGCGGCGGTGTGGGCACCGAGCCCGGCGAGGCGGGCCAGGAGCTCGCCGTGGTCGAGGCCGGGCAGGCCGAGGGCGTCGTAGGCGAAGAAGGTCAGCTCGACGCGGTAGGGGCGGTCCTTGGCGCGCAGAGTCCCGGCGGCGCCGCTGCGGGGGTGGGCGAAGGCCGTCGCGCCGTGGGCGGTGCGGACGGCGTTGGCGTGCTCGAACTGCTCGTGGGTGAGCAGGACTTCGCCGCGCAGCTCGATGTCGAGCGGTTCGGCGAGCCGGTCGGGCAGACCGAGGACGGCATCGGCGGCGTGGGTGATGTCCTCGCCCGCGAGACCGTCGCCGCGGGTCAGGACCTGGGTGAGGCGGCCGGCCCGGTAACGGGCGGCGACGGCGAGGCCGTCCAGCTTCGGCTCGACGCACCAGGCGGTCACCGGCCGGCCGAGGCGGCGCTCCAGACCGGCCGCCCAGGAGTCCAGCTCCTCCGCCGAGAAGACGTTGTCGAGCGAGAGCATCGGCACCGAGTGCGGAACGTCGCCGACCACCGCGCCGCCGGCGACCTTGCCGGTCGGGGAGTCGGGGAGCACCTCCTGCGGGTGCTCGCGCTCGTAGGCCTCGATCGTGCGCACCAGGGCGTCGTACTCGTCGTCGCCGAGCGGGGTGGTGCCGTCGGCGTAGTAGGCCGCGGCCGCGCGCACGGCGGTGGCGACGGCATCGGCGTAGGCGTCCGGGGAGGCCAAGACAGCGGGAGAGGCCAGGGTGGCTGCGTCCTTCATACCGCCATCATGGCGACTCGCACTGACATTCGCCCCGCACCGGCCGGCGTCAGCGGGGCGGGGGCCCGGTCCGGTAGGCGCCCACCGCGCCCGGGGGCACCAGGCAGGGCAGCAGCCATTCCCAGAGCGCCTCGACCCGGCGCGAGAGCTCCTCCCGGCCGCACCCGCCGCCGGACACCACCTCCAGCCCGCACGCCGCCGTCACCACCAGCGTCTCGGGCCCGACCCCGCCCGAGCGGTCCCGCAGCTCCCCCAACCTGCGTGCCGCGGAGAGCAGTTCCCGCACCACGCCCGCCCATACCGCGTGGAAGCCCTCCACCCCGGACATGGAGCCGACCGGCCCGGTCCCGCCCTGCCACACCCCGCCCTCGCGGCCGAGGCGGAACGCCGCCCGCGTCACCGCGTCCGACTCCAGCGACTCGACCAGCCAGTACCCGGCGTCGATCACTGCCTGCAGCGGCGACGCACCGGCCCGCAGCGTGCCGCAGGCCGCACGCATCGAGCCCTCGGCGCGCTCCAGCACCGCCCGCGCCAACTCCTCCTTGGAGGCGAAGTGGAAGTAGAGCGCCCCCTTCGTCACTCCGGCCGCCCCCGCGATCTGGCCCAGCGTCGCCCCCGCGTAGCCGCTTCTGTCGAAGAGCGCCGCACCCGCCTCGACCAGACGTCCCCGTGTCCGCTCCGACCTCTCCTGCACCACCGAACCCACAACCCTTCACACCCGCAAGCACATCAGGACCGCCGCCGTACCCGCGCCCGGACTGGCGCCGACTCTCGCCCGACCCGGGTGAGGCGTCCGCCGCCCGGAGCACCCTCGCCCCCGGTACCCGCCACCACCTCCGCCCGCTCCGACTCCCCACGCTCCGGCCCCGCCATCAGAACCGAACGCCGCAACCGCCGCAACCCCGCCGACGGCTCCATCCCCAACTCCCGCACCAACGCCCCCCACCGAGGAGGCCCGACCGACCCTCGGCCCCCGCACCCGACACCGCCCCCGGAAACGGCGAAGGCGGCGCCGGACCTCACCGGTCACGCGCCGCCGCCGAATCCCCCTGCCCAGCAAGGACGTTCACGGAGTGACAACACGGGCGAGCCCTACCGGCCCACGTGCCGCCCCCGGCACCACTACGCCACGCCGACGCCCTCCGCCGCCACATCGGCCACCGCCGCCGCACGGGCCGCCGCGACCTCCGCCACGACCTGCGCTCCGCGGTCCGGCCCCATCAGCAACGAGCCCAGGACGCCCGGCACCGCGATGCTCGGCATCACATGCTGGAACAGACCCGCCACCCGACGCTCCAGGTCCACCCGCCCCGACAACTTCTGCGACTGGATCTGCACCCCCGCCCACGACGCCGTCACCAGCCACGCCGAATCCGCCGGCACCACATGCGGCAACAGTTCCCCCCGCTCCCCCGCCGCCACCAGCAACCCCTCCAACCGCACGATCCACCCCGGAACCACACCCCCACCCAGATCCCCGAACGCATCCTGGCCCAACGACAACCGTGCCCCCGCACTCAACAGCGGATCCCGCGGCATCAGATGCGCCACCACCATCCCCGTATCCACGAACTCCTGCAGCTTGCAAACCCGTTCAGGAATCTCCTCCTGAACGAACTGCTCCTCCACCACCCCCTGCGCCAACTCCCGCTTCGACGCGAAATGGAAGTACACCGCCCCCCGCGTCACCCCCGCCCGCGCCACCACCTCACCAATCGTCGCCCCCTCATACCCGAACTCATCGAAAACCGACGCCGCCGCCTCCAGAATCGCCCGACGCGTCCGCACCGCCCGCTCCTGCCGCACCACCACAACCACCCCACCCTGCGCACCTGGAAAACAAAACCAAACACCCCGTATCTTAACAAGCAGCCACCGTCGGGCCACAAGGACGTGACCATGAATCGCCACATCCTCATCACCGGCACCACCGGCTTCATCGGCACCGCCGCCACCCGGGCCGCCCTGCACACGCCAGAGCGCCGGCCGCGCCCCCTCCACCACCGCACCGCTCCCGTGGTCCCCGCCGACCGGGCGGACCTCGCCGACCCGCACCACCCCGAACTCCTCACCGATTCGCGCGCATAGAAACCGGATATTCGGTATGCAATCCGCGAAGTCCGGCTTGCGGCCGGGCCGATCCGCGGGGCACCCGAACTTCCTGGCGACCGCGAGCCCACCGTTGCTACCCTCTGCCCCATGTCAAGCCCTGAGGCGTCAAGACGCTGACCACCACCGGCCGCCGCACGCGCGGCCCCTGGTGGTACCGCGAGCGCGTTCACCGGCGGATCCGGCCGTTGCCCGGATCCGCTGCCGGGGTTTTTCGACATGGTTGCGGGGTTTGCTGTGCCCTTCGTTCTCTATCTGCTCGCCCTGGCGGTCTTCGCCCAGGGGACTTCCGAGTTCATGCTGTCCGGTCTCGTGCCGGACCTCGCCGACGACCTCCAGGTGTCCGTCCCGGCCGCCGGAGCGCTGAGTTCGGCGTTCGCCGCCGGGATGGTCGTGGGGGCGCCGCTGATGGCGGCGGTCGGGAGCCGCTGGTCGCAGCGGCGCGCGCTGGCGACCTTTCTCGGGGCCTTCCTGCTCGTTCATGTGATCGGTGCGACCACCAGCAGCTACCCGGTGCTGCTCGCCTGCCGGGTGGTCGCCGCGCTCGGTAACGCCGGCTTCCTCGCCGTGGCCCTCAGCACGGCCGTCGGGCTGGTCGCGCCGAACGCCAAGGGGCGCGCCACCGCCGTGCTGCTGGGCGGCACCACCATGGCCTGCGTCGTAGGTGTGCCGGCGGGCGCCCTGCTCGGACAGGTGTGGGGGTGGCGCGCCGCCTTCTGGGCGGTGGCGGTGGTGACGGCACCGGCCCTGATCGCCGTCCTGAGGTCACTGCCCCGCCCGACGGCCGACACCGCGGCCGAGCAGCCGAAGGCTCCCTCCCCTCGCGATGAACTGCGCGCCCTGCGCCGGCCTCGGCTGGTCCGCATCCTGCTGCTCGCCGCCCTGGTGAACGGCGCCACGTTCTGCGGTTTCACCTACCTCGCGCCCCTCGTCACGACCGTCACCGCCATCACGCCCGGATGGGTCCCGGCGGTGCTGGCGCTCTTCGGGCTGGGTGCCTTCGCCGGCGTCACCACGGCCGGCCGCCTGGCCGACACCCGGCCCGGCCTCCTGCTGCCGGCGGGCGGGGCGGTTCTGCTCACCGCCTGGTCGGCCTTCGCGATGACCGCCGACGAGCCGGTCGCCGCCCTCGGACTGGTCCTGCTCCTGGGCTCGTTCTCCTTCGCCGTCGGCGCCACGCTGGTCGCGGAGGTCCTCTACGCGGCACCGGACGCCCCGACGCTCGCGGGCGCCTTCGCCACCGCCGCGTTCAATGCCGGGGCGACGGCCGGCCCGCTCCTCGGCGGCACCGCCATCGACGCGGGCCTCGGCTACCGCTCGCCGCTCTGGGTCAGCGCGGTGCTGGTCGCGGCCGCCCTGCCGCTGGTCCGCACGGTGGGCAGGCGGTAGCCCGGGCACGATGGAACGCCCTAGGATCCGGTGCCACATGATGGTCTGTACCACCGGAAGGCGGGGGACGTCCCGATGCCGATGCACGACGACGGGCTGCAAAAGGGCGGGCGGCTGGAGGTCCGCTTCGAGGGGCTGGCGGAGGAGGCCGGACCGGCGACCTGGGGGCAGCGGACGATCTGGGCACCGATCTCCTGGTACGCGCCCGACGACCACTACTTCAACATCGCGCTGCCGCTGGAACTGCGCCATCCCGTCGAACCGGAGGCGTTCGGGGCGTCGCTGCGGGCGCTGCTGGAGCGGCACGAGTCCCTGCGCACCCTGTACCGCCTGGCACCCGACGGCTCGCTGGAGCAACGGCTGCACGGGCGGGGCATGCTGCCCGTCCGGCTGGTTCCGGCCCCGGCCGGCGAGCCGGTGGCCACCGCCCTGGGGCGCGTCGCCGCGCAGGACAGGGCGGTCCGTTTCGAACTGCTCGGGGACGGGCTGCCGTTGCGGGTCAGTGCGGTGCTGGTGGACGGCCTGGTGGCGGGAGCGGTGCTGACCGTGGCGCACATCGCCGCCGACGGCACCGGAGCGCAGGTGGTGCGGGACGACCTGCGCCGGCTGCTCGTCCAGGCGCGGCGGCGCCCGGGCACCCTGCCGCCGCCACCACCGGGCCGCCGGCCGAGGGAACAGGCCGCGTACGAGGCCGGCCCGCAGGCGGCCGCCCGCAGCAACGCCGCGATCGGCCTCTGGACCCGACAACTCGCCGGGATTCCGGCCTCCCTGTGGCCCGAGGAGGCCGGCCCCGGGGAGGCGGAGCGCTGGTGGGAGGGCGAACTCGTCTGCCCCCGGCTGGACTCGGCGAGCCGGGTGGCGGCGGTCCGCACCGGAACGTCGGCGAGCGCGGTCGTCCTGGCCGCCGTCGGGGTGGAGTTGGGCGAGCGCACGGGTGCCGACGCCGTCCCGCTGAAGGTCATCATGGGCAACCGGGTGAGTGAGGCCCAGCGGACGGCGGTCGGCGCCTTCGCCCAGAACGGCCTTGTCGTCCTGGGGACTTCCGGCGACTTCGACGAACTGGCCCAGCGGGCCTGGCGGTCCCAGATGCAGACCTTCCGGCACGGCCACTACGACCCCGGCGCGCTGGCGGCGGCGGTGGCGGAGGAGGGGAAGCGACGCGGCACCGAACTGGACCTCAACGCGCTCTTCAACGACCACCGCGAACCGGACCGCCCGCCGGGCGGCGGCGCACCGGAGCAGGGGGATCCGGACGGTCTCCCGGCCGGGCGCTTCGGGTGGCGGTCGCGATGGGCCCGGCAGGACTGCAAGTTCTTCTTCGGCCTGGCGCACCGCGACGGCGAGGCGCTCGCCACCCTGCTGGTGGACACCCGGTACTTCCCCGCAGCCGAGGTCGAGCCCTTCCTCCGAGCGGTGGAGGAACGCGTCACCCGGGCCGCGCGCTGACCCAACCCATCGGCCCTGGCGGGCGTTCGCAGCGGACCGGGGTGCTCGCCGTCGCCGCGAACGCCGCCGACGTATCGGGCGGGGACCCGGGTTCCCCCTGAGTCACGCCTGCGGGAAACCGCCGGACACCGCGCGGCACCTGCCGAGGTGCCGTCAGCTCCCTCCCGGGCCGGCCACACCGTGCCCGACCGCCAGGTGCTCGGCGAGCGCGCCGAGGCTGCGCAGGAAGTCGCCGCCGCCGTCGAGGTCGAGGAAGACCTCGAACCGCTCCTCCACCGCGTCCACCAGGCGGAGTTGGGCGAGCGAACCAATGCCCAGCGCGACGAACGGGGTGTCTGCCGCGGCCGTCAGCTCGGCGGCGGTCACGGCTCCGTCGGAGGCCTCGGCGACGAAGCCGGCCAGGATGGTCAGCAGGCCCTCGGCCTGAACGGTGCTCACACGGTCGGTCACAGCTGCTCCTTCACGGCCTCGGCGAGGCCGGTCGCATGGGGGGTGTCGAAGAAGACGTCGAACTCGACGTCCACGCCGTGGGACGTACGGATCCGGGCGGCGGTGTCCACCCGCTCGAAGGTGATCCGCCGCGACAGGTGGAAGCCGGTGCGCGCGGCGCCGAGGCGCTCGGTCAGCCAGACGCCCTGCCGCGAAAGGCCGACGGCGGTGGGGGTGACGGGGGACGGTTCGGGGGTGCGGTCGGGCATCGACAGCTCGCTTCGGAGTCGGGAGGTGCCAGGGGAGGGGGAGACGCGCAGGGGCGCTCCGGTCGGACGGCGGGTACGCCGACGCGCCGGGTGACGCCGAGGACGGCGGGTGGGCCGTGAAGGTGGAGGTACGAAGGCGGGGCCCTGACGGAGCGGCGGTCCCGGTCAGGCCGGGGCGGCCAGCAGTTCGCGCACGGCGCGCTTGAGCGGCTTACCGCCCTCATTGCGCGGCAGCGTGTCCAGGGTGGTGATCCGGACGGGGATCTCGTGCCCGGCGAGCCGGTCGGCGAGGAAGGCCCGGAGGTCGGCCGGTTCGAACCCGGCGCCGGGGACGGGGACGACGGCCGCACCGACGCTCATCCCGAGGACGGGGTGCGGCAGCCCGACGACGGCCACCTCGGCGACCGCCGGGTGCTCCAGCGCCGCCGCCTCGACCTGGAGGGTGGAGACCTTGTACGCACCGGACTTGATGACGTCGGACTCGCGATCCACCAGGTGCAGGTAGCCGTCCTCGTCGAGGAAACCGACGTCGCCCATCCGGACCCAACCGGTGCGGAAGACCGCCGCGCTCGCCTCGGTGTCACGGTAGTAGGCACGCTGGGCCCCGGGCGAGCGCAGGTGGACGTCCCCGGTCTCCCCCGGCGGCAGCGGTCGGCCGTCCGGCCCGGCCACCATGACCGTGCCGTGTACGGCCAGGCCGAGTGCGGTCGGGCGGTCCGGGTCGTAGATCATCGCGGTCTGCGCGGGCGCGGCCTCGGTGGAGGTGTAGTAGTTGACCACGGTGGCGTTGGGGAACGCCCGGGTCAGCGCGGCGGCCACGGTGGGCGGCAGCGCGGCGGCGGTCGAGCCGAGCAGTCGTACCGAGGAGAGGTCGTAGCGGGTGTGCACGCCGGCGTTGAGCAGTTCGGCGGCCATCGCGGGGACCACGAACACGCTTCCCACCGACCGCTGTTGGATCAGCCGGGCGAACCGGCCCGGAGTGAAGCGGGTGGCGACCAGGGCGGCCGGGTGTGCGGTGAGCGCGTTGATCAGCATGGTCTGCCCGGCGTTGGTGCCGACCGCGAAGGAGTGCAGGAACTCCTCCGAGTGCGCCAGCGGCCGGTGCCTGGCCGTCGGCCGGGTGCCGTGGACGACGTTGCCGTGGGTGGCGAGGACACCCTTGGGGCGCCCGGTGGTGCCCGAGGTGTAGAGCACCTGGGCCAGGTGCTCGGCGGTGACCTCCGGCAACTCCACGTCCTCCAGAGCCGGTTCGGGCACTTCGGCGGCCAGCTCGGCGGGCCCGGCGACCCACCAGGAACCGCCGGGTACGGTCGCGGCGGGGCCCGCGATCAGGCCGGCGGCCCCGCAGTGGCGCAGCACATAGGCGACCGCCTCGGCCGGCTGGCGGTCCGAGACCGGCACGGCGACGGCGCCGGCCCTGGTCACCGCGCAGTAGTGGACGGCGAATTCGGGCCAGTCGCGCAGTCCGAAGAGCAGGCCGACCCGGTCACCGGGCCGGATTCCGCGCCGGACCAGGGCGGTCGCCGCGGCGGTCGAGCGGTCCTGCCACTGGGCGAAGGTCAGCCGCTGCCCGTCGTCCGTGCTGATCGCCGTGCGGTCGGGCTGTGCCGCCGAGCGGAGCTCCAGCAGACCGTGCACGGTGCGGCCGGCCGGCGGCCCGGCCACCCGGGCCGCACCGGAAGCGGTCCCGCCGACGGCAGTCCCACCGGCAGCGCCCCCATCGGACGCAGTCCCGCCGGAAGCGTTTTCGGCATCGCCAACCGTGGCTCTGTGCATGGAACCTGACACTCTCCCCGTTGCCCCATCAGGCCGGCCCCGAACACCTCTCCATAGGGCATTGGTCCAGACCTGGCTGAGAGAGTGGCACAGCCGAACTCCGAGGGTCAAGGAACTGCCGGAATCTTCCGCGCGAAGAATCCGCAGGTCGTCGGTGCTATGCGCGTAGCACCCGGGGCGGCTCCCCCACCGCGACACCCCACCGGTCCGGCGACGCATGGCCGGACCGGCGTCGCCGCGCCACCGGCCCGCCCGCGCCCGGCAGCACCCGCCAGGACCCAGCTGGGCCGTCCGGGTGAACAACCGCATGCGGGGCCGGACGTAACCGCCTAGCGTGGCCCAAGGCGGCCCGGCCCGCGTTCGACCGGCCACCCGGCCCGCATCGGCACCGCCGTCGCACCGCCGCCACCGCACCAGCCAGGAGACCCGCTGACCATGACTGCCACCCTCTCCGACCTCACCGGCGACTACGTACTGGACCCCGCGCACACCCGGATCGGATTCGTGGCGCGCCACGCCATGGTGACCAAGGTCCGCGGGTCCTTTCACACCTTCGAGGGCACCGCCCATCTGGACGGCGGCGACCCGGGCCGCTCCACCGGCCGGGTGTCGATCACCACCGACAGCATCGACACCGGCAATGAGCAGCGGGACGGCCACCTGCGTACCAACGACTTCCTCGACGCCCCCAACTTCCCGGCGATCACCTTCACTTCGACGGCGGTCGAGCGGAAGAGCGACACCGACTACGTGGTCACCGGCGATCTCACCATCAAGGAGACGACCCGCCCGGTCAGCATCGACTTCGAGTACACCGGCAACGCGCGCGACCCGTTCGGCAACCTCCGGGTCGGTCTGGAGGGCTCGGTCACGATCAGCCGGAAGGACTACGGCATCACCTGGAACGCCGCGCTGGAGGGCGGTGGCGTCCTGGTCGGCGACAAGGTGGTGCTGGAGTTCGACATCTCCGCGATCAAGCAGGAGTAGTCCGCCGTTCGGGCGCTCCACCGCCCGCCGCCCGGGCGGGTACCGCGGCCGAGGAGCCGTGGTACCCGCCCGGGCCGCCGTCAGCGCTTGCCGCAGAAGGCCGCGTTCAGGAAGGCCCAGTCCGCCTGCGCCTGCGCCGTCTGCTCGGCCTCACCACCACGCGGGGTGAAGGAGAGCGCGACCTGCCGGTCCGCGGTCCCCCAGAGCTCGGTGGAGTAGCCGAAGATCCCGCCGTTGTGGCCGAGGATCTCCCCGCACGAAAGCTGCACCCGGGCCAGCCCGAGCCCGTACTCCGCCTGGACCTTCTTCTCCTCCCCGAGCGGGATCATCGAAGTCATCTCGCGCATCAGCGAGGGCTTCAGCAGCTTGCCTCCGATCAGGGCGCGTTCGAAGCGGAGCAGGTCGTCGGTGGTCGAGATCAGCTCCCCCGCGGCACCGGCCCAGGACGGGTTGTGTTCGGTCACGTCCACGTCGTTCTGGGCCGGGTCGGGAGACTCGCCCAGCGTGAGGTAGCCGTGCGCGTGCGGCCCCGGGATGCCCCTGGAAAGTCCGGGGAAGGTGGTCCGCGTCATCCCGAGCGGCCGCAGGATGCGCGCCGAGACCTCCTGCGCGTAGCCGTGCCCGGTGACCCGCTCGATGATCATGCCGAGCAGGGTGTAGTTGACATTGGAGTAGTGGTGCCGCGTCCCCGGCGGGAAGTACGGCGCGTGCGCCGTCGACGCGGCCACCAGCTCGCGCGCGGTGACGGTGCGGTTCAGCCCGCCCTTGGCGACCCACTCCCGGAGCGCGGGGAGATCGGCCTCGTCGGGGAAGATCCCGCCCTTCTCGTTGGTCGGGTCCCAGAGTCCGGAACTGTGGTTGAGCAACTGACGGAGGGTGATGTTCGCACCGTTCGGGATGAGCCCCGGCAGGTAGCGCTCCACCGGGTCGTCCAGGCCGAGCCGGTGCTCTCCCGAGAGCTGGAGCACGGTGGTGGCGACGAACATCTTGGTGACGCTCCCCGCCCGGAAGCGTCCGTCCCCGCGTACCGGCGCGCCCGTGGCCTGGTCCGACACCCCCGAGGTGCCGCGCCAGACCCCGGCACGGTCACGGATCTCCGCGATGGCGGAGGTCGCGCCGGCCCGGGTCAGCCCTTCCAGCGCGGTCTGCCGCTGCCCCCCGCCGAAGGTGCCGGCCACATTCTCGGCGCCGGCCGTGCCGACCGTGTCCACGGCGCCCACCGTGAACGCGACGGCCGGTACGGCCGGAGCCGCCAGTGCCAGACAGACCGCTGCGGCCAGTCCGCAGGCGAAACGACGTTTCATAAGCCCTCCCCTTGGTCAAGGCGGACGCCCCGTCCGCCTTGTCGCCAGCCTGGCCGTTGCACGGCCTTCGGGTCGTCGCCCCAGGTGAGGAGCCGAGGGTAGATCGGCAGAGGTACCCCGGTACGCCGCCGGGAGGAGACGGGCCCGCCGAGAACGCGCCCAGCAGCGTACGCCCGACGGCCGCGCTCCCGGCTCAGGGGAGCACGGCGACCGCCTCGACCTCGACGAGCTGGTTGTCGTACCCCAGCACGGTCACGCCGAGCAGGGTGCTGGGCACGTCATGCCCGCCCAGGTACTCCCGGTAGACGTTCCACACCTTCACCAGGTCTGCCTGATCCGAGGAGGCGACGTAGACGGTGGTCCGGACGAGGTCGGTCAGCGCGGCGCCCTCTCCTTCGAGCACGGCTCTCAGGTTGCGCATCGCCTGGTGGGCCTGCCCCTCGTAGTCGCCCAGCGCGACCGTCCGCCCCTCCGTGTCCAGCGGGCAGGCGCCGGCGAGCCAGAGCGACCGGACCGGCGCGTCGACGGCCGCCCCGTAGGCGTAGTCCACGGCCTGGGTGAGCTGCGGGTTGCGAATCAGTCGGACGGCACTGCTCATCGGGCTCTCCAGAGGTCGAAGGGCGTTCACCGTCCATGCTTGGCAGGTGGTGATCACCCGTCAACCGATTTACCGGCGGACGGTCCGCGCCCCCGGCCCGCGCCTTCCGGCGCCCGTGCTCCCGGTTCACCGCTGTGGGTGATGGCGGGTCGGACCGCCCGGCCGGAATCCTGGTGCTCCGTCGGACAGCGGGTGTCGGACAGCGGAGCGCAAGGGGTCTGCCATGGTCTTGTCGTCCTCGGGTCGAGGTGTCGGCCGCCGCCGGGTGCTGGGGCTGGCCCTGGGGGCGGGCGTCGCCCCGGCACTGGCGGCCGCCCCGGCGGGGGCCGCGGCCCCGGCCACCACCGCGCGGTCCCCCGAACCGTCCGCCGAGCCGGGCCCGCTCGGCCGGCGGGTCGCCGAGGTGGCGGCCGCGCAGATCGGGGTGCCGTACGCGTGGGGTGGCGGCGACCGGCTGGGGGCGGGCCTCGGGTTCTGCGACGAGGAGAACGGCTGCCTGAACGGCGAGTGCCTCGGCGAGAGCACGGTCGGCTTCGACTGCAGCGGGCTCTCCCTGTACTGCTGGTACCGGGCCAGCGGCGGCGCGGTGGAGCTCGCGCACTACACCGTCGCCCAGTACCACCGCTCCGCCGCCGTGGCGCGCGCCGACCTGCTCCCCGGCGACCTGCTCTTCTTCTCCCGCCCGGACGCTCCGCTGCACCACGTCGGGATCTATGCGGGCGAGGGCGCGATGATCCACGCCGAGCGCACCGGGACGCTGGTCGCCCGCCTTGAGGGCGTGCTCGAAATCCCCCGCTGGGCAGGCGAGTTCGCGGGCGCCAGGCGCCCGTCGGCACTCGGGTAGCGGCTGCTCCGCGTCGGCCGGCCCCTGGTGGACGCGGAGCGGCAACCCTGGAGCGCCTGGCGCTTCTGCGCGCCCGGCGGCGCGAGGACGTCGTCCCGCACCGCGCGGGCCTCGGCGCCCACCGGAACGTCGCGCACCGGGCCGTCCTCGGGCAGCGGGTGCGGCGGCCGCCCCGGCCGACGCACCGCTCCCCCTCACAGGGCCGCCTACACGGCACCGTCCCACAGGTCGGCGCCGTCCCACAGGTCGGAGCTGCCCGCCGCGACCAGGGCGCCGATCCGGGCCAGGGCCTGGCCGGCGGGCAGCGGGTCGAGTCGGCGGCCGTCGCGCAGCCGCAGGGCGACCAGGTCGTCCGCCGCCTCCCTGGCCCCGACCACGGCCTGGTAGGGCACCAGTCGGGCCGCCCGGATCCGGGCACCCAGGCTGCCGTGCTCGGGCCCGGCGACCTCGGCCCGCAGGCCCAGGTCGAGGCAGCGCTGCCGGAGCCGGTCCGCCGGTGGCAGCTCGTCGTCGGAGACGGGCAGCAGCACGATCTGAGTGGGGGCCAGCCAGGCCGGGAACGCGCCGCCGTACAGCTCGATGAGGTGGGCGACCACGCGTTCGACGCTGCCGATGACACTGCGGTGGACCATCACCGGCCGGTGCCTGGCGCCGTCGGCGCCGATGTAACGCAGGCCGAAGCGCTCCGGCTGGTGGAAGTCGATCTGCACGGTGGAGAGGGTGGACTCACGCCCGGCGGCGTCGGCGATCTGGATGTCGATCTTGGGCCCGTAGAACGCCGCCTCCCCCTCGGCCGCCTCGAACGGCACCCCGGAGCGCTCCAGCACCTCGGTCAGCAGCGCGGTGGCCCGCTCCCAGAGCGCCGGATCGGCCACGTACTTGCCGCCCTCTCCGGGCAGCGAGAGGCGATAGCGGACCGGACGGATGCCGAGCGCGCGGTGCGCCTCGCGGATGAGCTCCAGCGCGGCCACCGCCTCGTCGCCGGCCTGCTCGGGGGTGCAGAAGACGTGCCCGTCGTTGAGCTGGATCGCCCGCACCCGGGTCAGCCCGCCGAGCACCCCGGACGGCTCGGAGCGGTACATGCTACCCAACTCGGCCATCCTGAGCGGAAGTTCCCGGTAGCTTCGGGCCCTGGATCGATAGATCAGGGCGTGGTGCGGACAGAGGCTGGGCCGCAGCACGACCTGCTCGGCGCCCAGGTCCATCGGAGGGAACATGTCCTCGCGGTAGTGCGACCAGTGGCCGGAGATCTCGTACAGCTCGCGTTTGCCGAGCACCGGCGAGTACACGTGCCGGTAGCCGGCCCGCCGCTCACGCTCACGGATGAACTCCTCCAGGGTGTGCCGGACGGCAGCCCCGGCCGGCAGCCAGTACGGCAGGCCGGAGCCCATCAGCGGGTCGGTGTCGAAGAGTTCGAGCTCGCGGCCGAGCTTGCGATGGTCGTGCATGGCGGTGGTCTCCACTCGGTTCTGCGGGCGAGTGGACCGGTACGGCGAAGCCCCGGGGCACTCACCCCGGGGCTTCGGACTAGCTCAGCAGTCAGCGCGCCGGGACTCTCTCCGGCGTCGTCGTGACGACAACAGCGCGCTTCATGGTCGCCACGGTAGCAGGCCGACGGCCCCTGAGGCAGGAAATCTGGCGGGACACCGAAGACCCCACGGTGCTCAGTGCGGGGACCACGCAGCCGCGCGCCGGCGGGGCCCACCCGAGGCGGGTGGCGGCCCTCGCCGTCCCGGCGGATCACATGTTGATCATGTGACCGGCCAGCCCGTGGATCGCCTCCTTGACCGCCTCGCCGAGGGTCGGGTGGGCGTGGACGTTGCGGGCGACCTCGTGCACCGTCAGGTCCCACTGCTGCGCCAGGGTCAGTTCCGGCAGCAGCTCGGTGACCTCGGGCCCGATCAGGTGGGCGCCGAGCAGCTCACCGTGCCTGCCGTCGCTGATGACCTTGACGAATCCGATCGGGTGCCCGAGGCCGTGCGCCTTGCCGTTGGCGGCGAACGGGAACTTGGCGACCTTGACGTCGTGTCCCAGCTCCCGGGCCTGTGCCTCGGTGTAGCCGAAGCTGGCGATCTGCGGCTGGCAGTAGGTCGCGCGCGGGATCATCACGAAGTCCAGCTCCATGGTCTCCGCCCCGCCGATGGTCTCGGCGGCGATCACACCCATCGACTCGGCCGCGTGGGCGAGCATCAGCTTGGCGGTGACGTCACCGATCGCGAAGATGTGCTCGACGCTGGTCCGGCCGCGCCCGTCCACGGCGATCGCGCCCCGGTCGGTGAGCTTGACGCCGGTGTTCTCCAGGCCGTAGCCGTGCACCCGGGGTGCGAAGCCGATCGCCTGGAGCACCTTGTCGGCCTCCAGGACCTGCTGCTGCCCGTCGCGGACCACGGTGACCTTCACCCTGGCGGCCGGGTCGCTGTCGTCGATGGACTCCACCCGGGTGGAGGTGAGCACCTCGATGCCGAGCTTGCGGTACTGCTTGGCGAGTTCGGCGGAGACCTCGACGTCCTCCAGCGGCACCATCCGGTCGAGGAACTCGACGATGGTGACCTTCACCCCGTAGTTGTGCAGCACGTAGGCGAACTCGACGCCGATCGCGCCGGCGCCCGCGATGATGATGCTGCCCGGAAGCTCCTCGGCGAGGATCTGCTCCTCGTAGGTGACCACGCGGTCGCTGAGGCTGGTGCCGGGGAGCAGCCGGGTGGTGGCGCCGGCCGCGATGACGCAGTGGTCGAAGGTGACGACCTCGAAGCCGCCGCCGCTGAGCGCGACCTGGAGGGTGCGGTCGTCGACGAAGGTGCCCCGGCCGTCGTACTCGGTGATGCCGTTCTTCTTCATCAGGTAGTGGACGCCCTTGACCCGGCCGTCGGCGACCGAGCGGCTGCGGCGGAACGCCTCGCCGTAGTCGAAGCTGACCTGGCCCTCGACCTTGATGCCGAAGGTCTTGGCCTCCTTGGTGACGATGTGCGCCAGCTCGGCGTTGCGCAGCAGCGCCTTGGAGGGGATGCAGCCGACGTTCAGACAGACCCCGCCCCAGTACTTCGCCTCGATGACGGCGGTGCGCAGGCCCAGCTGAGAGGCCCGGACGGCGGCGGTGTAGCCGCCGGGGCCCGCGCCGAGGACGACGACGTCGTAGTGCGTGCTGCTCATGGTGCTGACTCCTCCGGAGGTGCCACGGTGACGTGATCCGGATGCCATCGTGTCAGGAGCCCGGCCGGCGCACCCATCGGGGCCCTCCGGACGCCCGCCTCCGCCGGCGGGCCGCACCGGGAGCGGCGGGCCCGCCGGCGGAGGCCGCGCGTCAGGCGTCCACCTCGTGGGTGTGGCCCTCGCGCAGGCCGCCGCCGCTGCCGGCCTGGCCGTCGGTGTGCTGCGGCGTCACCGGCGCGTGCAGCGAGGAGAGGTCCCAGGCGTAGGTGCCGACGGAGTCGGCGATCACGTCGATGTTCACGTCGAAGGCGCCCAGGTCCAGGTTGCCCAGGTTGTCGCAGGCCTTGTGGTAGCACTTGTCGAACGCCACTCCGGCGGTGCCGCCGTACCGGGCCGCCTGCGCCGCGGACTTGATCACCTCGGCGCCGGTGTCGGTGCCGCCGGCCGGGATGCCCGCGTCGATGAACGGTCCGTAGTCGGAGCGGCCGGTGAAGTCGGTGCCCTCGTGGGCCTTGCCCCGGCGGTCCAGGTAGTCGGTGATGTGCCGCTCCAGCTGTGCCGAGCCGTCGGGGCCGGGGCCGGAGCCGACGTGGTCGGAGTCGTCGCCGTCGTAGACGAACTGGGCGAAGTTGGGCGAGGCGATCATGTCGAAGTTCAGATAGAGCTTGATCTTCTTCTGCTCGGCCTCGGACAGGGACGTCACATAGGCCTCGGAGCCCTTGAGGCCGAACTCCTCGGCGGACCACCAGGCGAACTTGACCTTGTTCTTCACCGGCCGGGTGCCGAGGTTCCTGGCGACCTCCAGAATGCCCGCCGAGCCGGAGCCGTTGTCGTTGATACCCGGTCCGGCGGCCACCGAGTCGAGGTGGGAGCCGATGAAGACGGTGTTGTTCGCGTCCCCGCCGCGGGTCTCGGCGATCACGTTCCAGGTCGTGCGCTTCTCCATGAAGGTGCGGATGTCCAGGCCGACCGTGACCGGACCGGCGGCGGCCTCGGCGGCCAGCGCCTGGCCGGCCGCCTGCGTGATCCCGCCGGTCGGGACCCGGCCCGCCGTCGGGTCGGTGAGGGTCCCGTTGAGGTCGCCCTCGGTGTTGTTGTAGATGATCGCCCCGACCGCGCCGGCCGCCGCCGCCGCGGCCTGCTTGATCGCGAAGCTGCAGCCGCCGCGCTTGATCAGCGCGATCTTCCCGGTGAACGCGCCGACAGCGTAGTCGCCCGCCTCGCAGCCGGTGGTGTCGTCCACCGGGACGACCGCCAGCTCGGCGGTGAGGCCGGCCGCCGGGCCGCCGGCCGAGTACGTCATCGCCTTCACGGGCACGGACTCGTTCTGCGGCGACAGGACCGTCAGCCGCTCCGTGAGCGCCTCGAAGAACGTGTACTCGAACTCCTGCTTCGACACCTTCAGCCCGGCCCGGCGGGCCTGCTCGTAGACGTAGCGGGCCGACTCGTCGTGCCCCCGCGCGCCCGCCACCCGGGTGCCGCCGTTGCGGTCGGCGATCCGCTGGAGGACCTTCAGGGTGTCGTAGGCATCACGGGCACTGCTCTCCGCGACCAGCCGCGCCGCCAGCTTCGCCCCCTTCCGCGCCGGGTCGGGGTCGGCGGCGGCGCTCCCGGCACCGACCAGCAGCAGCGGGGTCACCAGGGCCGCCACCGCGAGCGCGGCGCCCGCGGCACGGCGGGCCGGAGCGGCCGAGGAGCGGGGCGGGGCGGTCAGGCGACGGGTCCAAGCGTTCAAGGCGAGTCCTTCCGACAGTCCGTGGGACTCCCGATTTGACATGCCCGGCGTCGGCTTGCCAACCCCGCCGCGCAAGCTGACCGGATGCGGACACCCGGCCGCGCGGTGATCCTGGAAGGGAGGGGGCGTCTCATCCAGGAGTGTGACCGCATGTCCATGATCGAGAAGATCAAGCAGATGCTGAAGGGCCACGAAAGCCAGGCCGAGAAGGGCGTCGACAAGGGCGTCGACATGATCGACGAGCGTACCCAGGGCAAGTACAGCGGGCAGGTGGACACCGCCCAGGAGAAGCTCAAGGACCAGTTCCGCGACCAGCCGCCCCAGTAGCCCTCGGCCTCGCGCCATTCGCGGGCCCGACAGCCCGCCGGAGCGGTCCGACCGCCCCGTGGACCCCGCACCCCGGTCCGACGCCCGATCCGGACCGGGGTGCCGCATGTCTCGGGACCCGCGCTTCCGGGGCTCCGCATCCCGGCCGATCCCCGGGCCGCCGAGCCCCTTCTCCGGGGTGCTCGCCACGCCGTCGACGTCCCCGGCCACCGGCGGACTTTACATACTCATTACTATTGGCGGTAGCGCTTCCGCGTGCCGCACGTGGAGCGGCGCAGGTCACCCCCGCACCGCCCGCCAGGCCGGCCCCTGTTCCGGCGCAGTCGCGCACGCCGTTGGAAGCCCTGACGAGAGGACAGCCGCCGTGTCGATCCCCCGTGTCCGGACCACCACCCTGCCTGGTGTCGGCGTCCAGTACGACCTGACGACCCGAGAACAGCGGCACCTGTCGGTCATCGCGCACCGGGACGGCTCACGGAGCCTCAACGTCTACCGGTCCGACGACCCCGACGCCTGCTCCCAGGCGTTCCGGCTGACCGCCGATGAGTCCGCCGCCCTGGTGGACGCCCTGACCCCGGCCCACCACAGCCCGGGTCTGCTGCACACCACCGACCTCGGCCTGGTGGCCGAGCGCATCCCGGTCAGCGGCACCTCGCACTGGAACGGCCGGCTGCTCGGCGAGACCCAGATGCGGACCGCCACCGGCGCCTCCATCGTCGCGGTGCTGCGCCGCACCGATGCCGTCCCCTCCCCCGCGCCGGACTTCCGGCTGGCCGGCGGGGACATCCTGATCGTCATCGGTACCCGCGAGGGCGTGGACGCCGCCGCCGCGATTCTGGGCAGGGAGTGATCGGATGCACACCGCGAGCGTTTTCATCGAACTCGGTTCGGTCATCCTGGTCCTCGGCCTGCTCGGCCGAATAGCCGGCCGCTACGGCTTCTCCCCCATCCCGCTCTACCTGCTCGGCGGACTGGCCTTCGGACAGGGCGGGCTGCTGCCGCTCAGCGCCAGTGAGGAGTTCGTCGCCACCGGCGCGGAGATCGGCGTCGTCCTGCTTCTGCTGATGCTGGGCCTGGAGTACACGGCCGCCGATCTGGTGACCAACCTCAAGGCCCAGTACCCGGCAGGCGCCGTGGACTTCGTCCTCAACGCGCTGCCCGGCGCGGCGGCGGCCCTGCTGCTCGGCTGGGGGCCGGTCGCGGCCGTGGTGCTGGCGGGGGTCACCTGGATCTCCTCGTCCGGGGTGATCGCCAAGGTACTCGGCGACCTCGGACGGCTCGGCAACCGGGAGACACCGGTGATCCTCAGCATCCTGGTGCTGGAGGACCTGGCGATGGCCGTCTACCTGCCCATCCTCACCGCCCTGCTGGCCGGGGCCGGGCTGCTCGCGGGCTCGATCACCCTGGCCATCGCCCTCGCCACGGCCGGCGCGGTGCTGTTCATCGCGCTCCGCTACGGGCGGCTGATCTCGAAGTTCGTCTCCCACGACGACCCGGAGAAGCTGCTGCTGGTCGTCCTTGGGCTCACCCTGCTGGTCGCGGGCATCGCGCAGCAGCTCCAGGTCTCGGCCGCGGTCGGGGCCTTCCTGGTCGGCATCGCCCTCTCCGGCGAGGCCGCCGAGGGTGCGCACACCCTGCTCAGCCCGCTGCGGGACCTCTTCGCCGCGGTCTTCTTCGTCTTCTTCGGGCTCAGCACCAACCCCGCCAGCATCCCGCCCGTGCTGCTGCCGGCCCTGCTGCTGGCCGTGGTCACCGCGCTCACCAAGGTCGCCACCGGATACTGGGCCGCCCGCCGCGCCGGAATCGCCGAACGCGGCCGCTGGCGGGCCGGCGGGGCGCTGGTCTCCCGCGGCGAGTTCTCGATCGTCATCGCCGGGCTGGCCGTGACCGCGGGCATCGAACCCGAACTCGGGCCGTTCGCCACCGCGTACGTCCTGATCCTGGTGGTCACCGGCCCGCTCGCGGCCCGGTACACCGAGCCCGCCGTGGAGCGGCTGGGCGCGCTGCGCCGGCGCGGCCGCCCGGCGTCGACCACCGTCGCGGACGTGCCGCCGGGGCTGATCCCCGAGCAGCCGGAGCTCGCCCACGAGGAACAGGTCAACAGCCTGCCGCGCTGACCCCCCCCAGCAGGCCAGGGCGTCTCCTGCGGATCCCGTCGCACACCCGGCAGGATCCGCAGGAGGCGCCCTCAGCTCTTCTGGTCGTCCTGCTCGTCCGGGTTCTTGTGATCCTTCCGGCCCGTCGGGGGCTCCGCGCCCGCGCCGCAGTGCTCGCACCGGCCGGGCCCGGGCCGCTCGCGCAGCCGCCCGCACTCCTCGCACACCCGGTCCAGCCAGCAGGCCGGCTCGCCGCCTTCGTCCATACCGCCGATTCTCCCCCGTCCGGCTCCCCCGGCACCGACCGGTGCGCACCTGCGGATAGACACTGTCTACGGCGCGCTGGTAGGCAGTGTCCATGAACGATCAGGACAGGGGTCTTCGCGCACGTCTGGTGACGGCCGGGGTCGAGCTACTGGCCGGCGAGGGCGTCCACGCGCTCACCCTGCGCGAGATCGCCCGCCGGGCCGGGGTCTCCCACGGCGCCCCCCGCCGCCACTTCCCCACCCACCGCGAACTCCTCGCCGCCATCGCCGGACACGGCTTCGGTGAACTGGCCGCCGCCCTGGCCGCCGCCGACGCCCAGGCGGGCCCCGGGGCCGGCCCGCGCACCCGGCTCGCCGCGCTCTGCCGCGCCTATCTCGGCTTCGCGGCCGCCGACCCCGGCATGTTCGAGCTGATGTTCCGCCACGACCTCCTGGAAGGCAGCGGTGCGGACCTACGGCGGACCACCCTGCCGCTCTTCGAGACCTTCACCCGCCTGGTCGCCGAGGTCCGGCCACCGTCCGGCGGGGCGCCGGCGGCCGTCGCCACCGCGCTCTGGGCGAACCTGCACGGCCTCGCCCAGCTCCGCACCTGGGGCAGTCTGCGGCCGGCCACCGGCGCCGACGACATCGAGCCGCTGCTGCGGGCCGCCCTGGACGCCCACCTCGGCCCGGAGCCCCGGTGAACCGGGTCGGCCGCCGGGGCCTCGTCCTCACCGGCAGCATCACCGGCGCCGTGGTCGTCGCCCTGGACGGGACGGTACTCACCGTCGCCCAGCCCAGCATGCAGCGCGACCTGCACGCCTCCCTCGGAGCGGTGCAGTGGACCAGCACCGCCTACCTGATCGCGGTGGCGAGCCTGCTGGTCTTCGCCGGCCGACTCGGAGACCGCTACGGCCATCAACGCGTTTTCGCCATCGGCGCGTTGGGCTTCGCCGCCACGTCGGCCGGGATAGGCCTCGCGCCCGGCATCGGCTGGGTCGTCGGCCTGCGCGTCGCCCAGGGCGCGGCCGGCGCGCTGCTGCAACCGGCCACCCTCGGCATGCTCCGCGCGGCCTACCCGGCCGACCGGCTCGCGATGCCGATCGCACTGCGGACCAGTGCGATCGGCCTGGCGGCCGCGGCCGGTCCGCTGGTCGGCGGCGCGCTGACCGCCCAACTGGGCTGGCGCGCCGTCTTCCTCCTGACCGTCGTTCCGGCCCTCGCGGTCGGCCTGTCGGCGCTCACCGTACGGCTGCCGCGGCCGCCCTCGGACGGCCGCGCCGCCGGGCTCGACCTGCCGGGCGCCGGACTGCTCGCGGTCACACTCGTCTGCCTGGTCCACACGCTGGTCGGGATACCGGAGCGGGGCTGGACCACCGCCACCGGGCTCGGGCTGCTCGTCACCGTGGTGCTCGGTCTCGCCCTCGCCCGGCACGAACGGCGCGCCGCCCACCCGTTGCTGCCGCCGGCCGTGCTCGGGTCGGTGACGGTCACCGCCGCCCTCGGCGTCCTGCTGACGGCCTCGTCGGCGATCTCCGGCACGCTCTTTCTGGGGACCTACTTCCTGCAGGACGTGCTCGCCCTCGACCCGCTGGCGAGCGCCCTCCGGGCGCTGCCGCTCGCCGTGGCCATGGTGCTCGCCGCCCCCGCCTCCACGGTTCTGATGAAGCGTCAGGGAGCGCGGCGCACCGCCGTCCCGGGGATGGCGCTGATCTCCCTGGGCGCGCTGCTGACGTCCGGGCTGGACGAGTCCTCCGGCGCCGTCGCGATCGGCGGCTGCTTCCTGCTGCTGGGTGCCGGCTTCGGGACTGTGATGGTCACCGCGACCGCCGTCGTCGTCCGCGAGGCGGCCGCGGCCCATGCCGGAGTCGCCGGCGGCCTCCAGCAGACCGCCCTGAACATCGGCCCCGCCGTCGGGGTCGCCGCCGCGACCACGCTGGCCGGCCACGCGCCGCTCACCACCGCGCTCGGCCCGGCCGTCCTCGCCCTGGCCGTCGTCGCGGCCCTGGGCACCGTGCTCGCCGCCGCCCTCCCCGGCCCGTCGGGGGCCGGCTTTCCGGCCCGGCCCGAGGCCGTCCGGGGCCGCGTCTGAGAGCCCCCGGAACGGTGCGGGGGGTGACCGGAATTGCGGCCTTCCGGACCTGGCGCAACCGGGCGGAACCGTCGCTATGATGATCCGCCTCACACCATGGTGTCGCCAGGGCGTGAACCGTCCGCCGGGCCACGCCCGCACCCTCTGGAGGCCCTCATGCCCGCTGCCGCCACCAGTACCGTCCACCCGCCGCGCCTGACGCGGGACGGCATCCCGGGCTGGTTCTTCAAGGTCGACCAGGAGGCCTTCGGCCACTTCCTCTCCGCCCAGAACGAGGCCGGCCGCACCGGCGACATCCTCGAACTCGGCACCTATCTCGGCCGCAGCGCCGTACTCCTCGGCGACCACCTCAAGCCCGGCGAGCAGCTGACCGTCTGCGACCTGTTCGACTCCGAGGCCGGCGACGCCGACAACGCCGCCGAGATGACGATGTCCTACCGCAAGACCCTGACCAGGAGCGCCTTCGAGGCCAACTACCTGGCGTTCCACGCCCGGTTGCCGGTGATCGTGCAGGCGCCCACCTCGGCGCTGGCCGACGGGCGGATCCCGGCGGGCAGTTGTCGCTTCGTCCATGTCGACGCCTCGCACCTGTACGAGCACGTGGCCGGGGACATCGGGGTGGCCCGGGCCGCGCTGGCCGAGGACGGCCTGGTGGTGCTCGACGACTACCGTTCCGAGCACACCCCGGGCGTCTCGGCCGCGGTCTGGCAGGCCGTGTTCACCGGCGGGCTGCGCCCGGTGCTGCTCACCCCGATGAAGTTCTACGGGACCTGGGGGGACGCGGAGGCCGCACAGCGGGTCCTGCTCAGCCGGGACTGGCGGTCCGAGGGCTACTCCCTGGACGAGGACAGCATCGCCGACGCCCGGGTCCTGCGGCTGAAGCGCCCGGTGCGGCCGGCCGGGACGCAGCCCCGGTCGGCCTCGCGCCGGCTGGCACTGGACCTGCTGCCGCCGGTCGCCACCAGGGCGACCCGGCGGGTGCTCCAGGCGCTGCGCAGCCGCCGCGCGGCCGAGGCGGTCCGGACCGGCTGAACACGGCCCGGACGGGCCGGGCGGTCCGGCCCCGGATCCGGCTCCCGGCCGGGGTCAGTACGCTGTCGCCATGCGCCGCGCCACCGTCTCGCCCATAGCCTCCGGGCTGCCCCGATGAGCACGTTCGTCCCGCCGGAGCCGCCGCGTTTCGCCGTCGCCTCGCCCCGCGAGAAGGGCGCGCGGATCGTCACCGACGTCCTGGCGCCGGCCCATCTCGTCATAGCTCTGCTCCTGCTCGTCGGCGCCCACAGCACCGACGGCTGGTCGGGCGCCGGGTGGGGGCTGCTGGCGGCTTCGTTCTGCGGGGTGGTACCCATCGGGATCATCGCGCTGGGGGTCCGGCGCGGCACGCTGACCGACAAACACGTCCGGATCCGCCGCCAGCGCGTCGTGCCGCTGGCGGCGAGCCTGCTGTCGGTGCTGGCGGGGGTGGCACTGCTGTACGCGCTGCACGCCCCGGCGAATGTCTGCGCGCTGGTCGTCGCCATGCTCGGCGGCCTGCTGTCGGCGCTGACGGTGACGGTCTGGTGGCAGGTCTCGCTGCACAACGCGGTGGCCGGGGGCGCCGCGATGATCCTGGTGCTGGTGTTCGGCCCGGCGCTGCTGCCGTTCGCGGCGGCCGTCCCGGCGGCGGTGGGCTGGTCGCGGCTGGCGCTGAGGGCCCACACCCCGGCCCAGGTCGCGGCCGGAACGGCACTCGGCGGCGTCTGCGCGCTGGTGTTCACCCTGCTGCGGTGACCTCGGGGCCCGCCGCCCGGACGCTTCCCGACCACTGCGGTCCGCTCTCCCCCGGGCCTGCGACCGCGCCCTCGCCCGGGCCCCGATGCCCCCGCCACGGCTGCGCGCCGATCTCCGAAGCCACCGGGATCTCGCCGCTCTCCGCGCGCCACGGCTATTGATATTTCATTCCTATTGATCCGACTGGATCCACCCTTACGAGGGAACTTCCCTTAAAGATTTGCCCACGGAACATTAAAGGCCACATAGTGATTACGCCTCAGTTGGTCCTAGATATGGCCAAGCCCAGGCAAAGTCCCGTGGCGTCGTGCGGGGCGTCGGCCCCGTCGGCAGCCGATGCGGTGGCCCTCCGCACGACGCCTCCCTGACAAGCGAGGAGAAGGCGTTGCTGCACGAAAACACGGCTTCGGGCTATGGACAGCGGCTCCGCGAGGAGATCGCGAGGCCCGGGGCGACCCCTCTCATCGGCGTCTACGACATGTACTCGGCGTCCATCGCGGCCGAGCACTACAACGGCATGTTCGTCTCGGGCTTCGGCTTCGCGGCGTCCTACTACGGCCTGCCGGACATCGGCTTCATCGCCTGGCCCGACATGGTGGCCTTCGTCGAGCGGCTGCGCGGTGCCTTCCCCCGGCACCATCTGCTGGTCGACATCGACGACGGCTACGTCGATCCCGAGGTCGCCTGCCACGTGGTGCGCCGACTCGAACGCATCGGCGCCTCGGGCGTCATCCTGGAGGACCAGAAACGGCCACGCCGCTGCGGCCATGCAGACGGCAAGCAGGTGCTCCCGCTCGGCGAGTACCTGGAGAAGCTGGACCTCGTCCTCGCCAACCGCAGCGACCTCGTCGTGGTGGCCCGGACGGACGCCACCGAGGAGGGCGACATCCTGGAGCGCGCCGAGGCCCTGGCGGCCACCGACGCGGACGTCGTCCTGGTCGACGGGGTACGCAGCGAGGAGTGGATCCGGCGGATCCGTCAGGTCGTCAACGGCAAACCGCTGCTGTTCAACCAGATCGCCGGCGGGAAGTCGCCCCGGCTCTCGCTGTCCGAGCTGAGCGACCTCGGGGTGGATGTCGCGATCTACAGCACGCCGTGCCTCTTCGCGGCGCATCGCGCCATGGACGAGGCGCTGGCCGGTCTGAAGGTGGCCGACGGCCGGCTGCCGGCCGCCGCCGGGGAGAGCCGCCAGGTGGGGGTGCGCGAGTCCACCGAACTGCTGGAGCGGAACATCGCCCGCCCGCGCGAGACGGTGACGGCGTGACGGCCTCGCTGCCCGGGCCCGCGCCGAACCATCCGGATACGCCGAAGGCAGGGCTGGGGCCGGGGCCCGAGCCGGGAGCAGGGGCGGAGCCGGTGGCGAGGTGGGCGGTGGCCCGGTGGCGGGCGGCGGCCGCCGGGCTGGCCGGGGTCTGCGCGGTACTCGTCTGCGGTGCGGTGCCCGCGTCGGCGGAGGGCAGCCTGATCACGGTGCTCGACAACTCGCACGCCGACTCGGTGCTGGAGGTCGACCGGACGGCCAACCTCCAGACCGGCAGCGGGACGGCCGGGAGCGACCACGACGGCGCCAACGCCCTGGTGGGCGGCCTGCTGGGCTCCGGGACGGCCGGTTCGACGGCAGGGAGCGGCGGATGAGCGGTGGGCTTCCGAGGCACGGCCCGCCGCCACCCGGCCCCGGTTGCTCCGAACCCGATCCCTCGGGCCCGCCCGGGGCGGCCGCGCCGTCTGGCCCGGATGGCCGGGATGACCGGGATCGGCCCGGTCCACGGCTCCGGTTGCGCGGCCTCGACCCCTACATGGCGGCGCTCGCGGGCACCGTCGCCCTCGCGGCGCTGCTGCCCGCCACCGGTTCGGCCGCCCGGGCGGCCGAGCTCTCCTGCGACCTCGCGATCGGGCTGCTCTTCTTCCTCTACGGCGCCCGGCTCTCCGCCCGGGAAACCTTGAACGGGCTGCGCCATCTGAGGCTGCACGGGCTGGTGCTCGCCTGCACCTTCGTCCTCTTCCCCCTGCTCGGGCTCGCCACCGCCGTGCTGACACCGTTTCCGCTGACCGCGCAGCTGCAGACCGGTGTGCTCTTCCTCTGTCTGGTGCCCTCCACGGTGCAGTCCTCGGTGGCACTCACCGGCGCCGCCCGGGGCAATGTCCCGGCGGCCATCTGTGCGGGCACCTACTCCAGTCTGGCCGGCCTGGTCCTCACCCCGCTGCTGGCCGCCTGGCTGCTGGGTTCGCACACCGCGCTGTCCGCGGACGGCCTGCTGCGGATCGGCGGGCAGTTGCTGGCACCTTTCCTGGCCGGGCAGTTGCTGCGCCCGCGAATCGGCAGATTCCTCACCCGGCACAAACGGCTGCTCACTCCGGTGGACCGGGGCTCGATCCTGCTCGTCGTCTACACCGCGTTCAGCGCGGCGATGGCCCAGGGCATCTGGGGCCTTGCCACGCCCGCCGCCCTGCTCGGGCTGCTGGCCGTGCTGCTCGCGCTCCTCGCCGCCGCCCTGGCCTTCGCCCACCTCGGTTCACGTCTGCTGGGGCTCGACCGGGCGTCCGGAATCGCAGCCGTCCTCTGCGGCTCCCAGAAGAGCCTGGCGAACGGTCTGCCGATGGCCACCGTGCTGTTCGGACCGCAGGCCGGCCTGCTGGTACTGCCGCTGATGGCATACCACCAGCTTCAGCTGGTGGCCGGCACTCTGCTCGCAGGCCGCTGGTCCAGGGCTCCCGACGAGGCAGGGCCGGACAGGGCCGTTCCCGGGTTGCCGCCCGAAGCCGACCCGGCCGCGCCCGGGCCACCGGCGACGCCCGCCGACCAGCGGGCCCGGGTCAGCCACCCGGGCGTGCGGCAAGCTCCCGGGTGATTCCGCGGCGAAGACGGGCCGAGGCCCCGGGCAGCGACCCCAGCCCCCTGGCCCGGTCCCCCGGCAGGTCGGGGCGCCGGGCCAGGGCCAGTACCGCCGCGAAGGGACGGTGACCGGCGGCGAGTTGCCGGGTGACGGCGTCGTACACGCGGTCCAGGGCCTCGCCCACGGTCGCGGGGTGTTCGGCGAGCAGCAGAAGCAGCCGGTTGTCGTTCCACGGGGTGTGCCGACGATCGGCCAGTCCGGCGAGGACATCTCCCGGGGTGGCCGGGTTCGCCGCGATTGCGTGCCAGACGAACGGGTACCCACAACGGGCGAGTTCGCGCAGCACCACGGGGTTGGCCGTGCGTTCGGCGAGGCGGCGGTAGTCCCCGCCGTCGTGCAGGTGGTCGAGAGCTTCGAGATCATCCATACCGGCGGGCCACCGTAGCAACTCCGCCCGCCGGTGCCCACCCCGGAGGGCGGAGAACTGGTCGCCCCCTCACCAGGGACGGGCACCAGGGGGCGGGTCAGGGCCGGGCGGGCGGCGCCGAGAGCGCGGTGTCGGGCAGGGTGGGCAGCGGGAAGAGGGGCGGTGGCGTCCAGGTGGAACCGGCAGGCGCGAACGGGCCCTGCCGCCGCCGCAGCAGGCCGAGGGCGCGGTCGCGGGCCTGGTCCACCAGTCGGTGGTGCGCGTCGTCGATCAGCCCGAGCCGCCTCGCCTGCGCATACTCGTCCTCGTCCTTCCAGGCGTGCGTGGAGAGGTCGGGGGCGGCCACCAGGTCCAGAAAGAGATCGAAGGTGTCGATGCCGATGGCGGTCCGCCGGTGGGGCAGTTCGAAGTTGACGTACCAGCGGAGCGGCCGGCCCTGCTCGTCGAGGAAGCGGTGCACGCTGAAGTACTCGCCGGCTGTGTAGCAGCTGAGCACGGTGGTGTCGCGCCAGACCCAGCGACCGAGTTCCCAGCGGCCGGCGGCGAGATCGGCGATCCCCTGTTTGCGCACCGCCTCGTCACCGGTGCGCAGCGAGGTGATCCAGGTGGTCGGCGCGAGGCTCTCGATGCCCGGCCAGGCGGCGAGGGCGAGGGTGTCGCCGGTGTCGGCGAGGGTGCGCAGCGGCATCGCCGTCCACACCTTGCCGTGCATGATGTCCCGCCGGACGGCGGTGGCACCCGGCTCGAAGGGTTTCTCGGAGTTGGCCGTCATGTCGACAGTCTGGCAGCGCCCAGGCGCCGCGGGGCCGGCCCGGACGGCGCATCAGTCGATCGGGGGGCCGCTCGGCGGTGGGGTTGACGTCTCCCCCGGCGGTGGTGTGTCCCCGGGTCGGGGTGTGACGCGCGGTCGTCCGGGTGCGTCCGTTGCCCGCCGCCGCCCGTCCGCGCGCCGCCCGGGGGTGCGAGCGGCGGGCGGCGGGCGTTTCCCGGTCAGCGAACGTAATAGGGACGGTTGTGGGCGGCGACCGGCGCGGACTGGTAGGTCCACACCCCGGCGGCCGGGGCGTCGGCGATGAGCCGGGCGAGGTCGCGGGCGGCCTCCTCCGCCGGGTTGCCGAGGGCGAGGCGGACCCGCTCGGCGGTGCGGTCGTCGAGGGCGTAGTAGCGGTAGGGCTGGTGGACGTTGAGCGGGCCGGCCAGCAGGGTGCCCTCCTCGTCGGTGCCGTAGCCGGTGATCGGCGTGTTGCTGACCGGTTCGGGAGTCAGGCCCACCAGGTCCGCCTCGACGGCGAACAGTTCCTCGTCGTGGCGCCGCAGGCCGTCCGGCCCGAGCGAGGCCCGACGGCAGGAGACCGACCAGCGCTCGCGGACGGACGGCGCGTTGAGCGAGGGCATCACCGTCTCGAACCAGCCAGGGTACTTGGGCTCGGCGTACAGCCTGGTGCCCGCGTCGATGGCGAGCGGGTTGTCACACAGGACGTGCAGCCGGGCGATGCCCAGCAGTTTGGTCTGGTCGTACCCCCGGGCGTACTGGCCGTAGTTGAGCACGGGCACCCGGTCGCCGCTGAACAGCGGGTGGGCGATGACGTTGATCTCCACCTCCTGGGTGATCCCGCCGCCGCCCGGGTAGTGCGCGAAGTAGAGCTGGTAGTTGAGCGAGACGCAGGCCATGCCGTCGAACTCGGCGGCGGCCAGCCCGGGGTGCCGCTTGCCGAGCAGTTCGCGCACCGGCTCGGGCTCGACCAGGTAGTCGACGCCGATGTTGTGCAGGGCACCGTAGTGGAAGGGCAGATGGTAGGGCTCCGGCACGGGCGGGAGCGGAAGGCCGACGGTCATGAGGACTCCCGAATGGTTTCGGCGGGCGGGGTGGACGGCGCGGGCAGGGGGGACGGCGCCGGCCCGGAGACGGACGCGGAGACGGACGCGGAGACAGGCCCCGGCGGCCGGGTGGCGGGAAGGGTCACCGGGCGGCGCAGCGCCAGCAGGTCGCGGTGGATCCGGTCGGCGCTGCGCAGCGCGAGCGCTGCCATGGTGAGTGACGGGTTGGAGGTGCCGAGCGAGGGCATGGAACCGCAGCCGACGGCATACAGGTTGGGGTGGTCCCAGCACCGCTGCCACTGGTCGACGACGGAGTTCACGGGCGAGTCGCCCATGACATGGGTGCCGCCCGCGTGGCCCGCGCCCCGGTAGGCGTAGGGGCGGCCCTCGAACTCCAGCCGGCCCGGCCACTGCGGGCCCGCTTCGTAGCGGGTGTGGTCCTCGGCGCCGAGGAGGGCGAACAGCTGGTCGGAGACGGCCCGGGCGGAGGCCATCCCCCGCCGCACGTACGCGGAGAGGTCGTAGTCGAGCACCGGGCGCGGAAGGCCGAGGCCGTCCCGCAGCGACGGGTCGAGGGTGACCCGGTTGGCCGGGTCGGCGGGCTGTTCCAGTTCGAACTGGAGCGAGAACTGTCGGCCAAGCCGGTCGCCCAGCCGGTCGCGGAGCTCCTTGCCGCGCAGTCCCGCGCCCAGCAGCGCCGTGACCTCCGTCTGCGGCGGTCCGGCGGCCCAGGACCAGCCCCAGTTGCCGATCTCGACCCGGAACGGCGCGCGGAGCAGGCGAGGCGCCCCGAAGCGGAAGGCCTCCAGCCCGCTGGTCGAACCCGGCCCGCGGTACGGGCCGACGGGCCGGGGCATCAGGCCCCAGGTGAGCAGCACCGGGTGGTCCATCAGATTGCGGCCGACCTGGTCGCTGCGGTTGGCCAGGCCGGAGAGCAGGAGCAGCTTGGCGTTCTCGATCGCGTGGGCGGCGAGCACGACCAGCTCCGCCTCCACCCGGTGGGCGGCACCGCCGGACAGGTACTCGACGCCGGCGACCCGGCCGGTGCCGTCGGCCAGCACCCGGCTGACCACCGCCTCGGTGCGCAGCCGGACGGTGGGCGCCCAGCGGGCCTGGGTGCGCAGCGGGGTGTACTTGGCGTCGGTCGGGCAGACGGGGACACAGCTGGCGCTGCCCGCACAGGGGCTGCCGAGCGGGCGGCCCGGGCGCCCGGGCTCGGTGGGCAGACCGTTGCGGGCGTGCGGGGTGGCCGTGACGGTGAGCGTGGCGGGGTCGGCCACGGCGGGGTCGCGGACGGTGCGGCCGTCGAGGGCGTCGGCGAGGCGGCGGTCGAGGTAGCTCGGCGCGATGGCGCGCATCGGGAAGGCGTAGTCGTCGGGGATGGGCAGTCCGACGGCCTCGCGCTGCTGGTCGGCGTCGGCGGCGACGCCGAGCTCCCGTTCGGCCCGGCGGTAGTACGGTTCGAGGTCGCGGTAGGTGATCGGCCAGTTGCGGCCGTGCCCGAGGTCGGCGGTGCGCAGGTCCTCGGGATGCATGCGCGGTGCGAGTCCGGTCCAGAGCAGGCCGGTGCCGCCGTTGGCCCGCAGGTACCCGCTGGCGTAGGGCAGCGGTCCGCGCTGGACGAGGTAGCCGGTGGCGGTGAAGCCGCCGTCCGGGAGCCCGGTGAGGTCGCCGACGTCGGGGGACGGGGCGTCCGCGCTGTGCGGGTACGGGGAGGTGGGTGTGCCGCCGGCCGCGGCGCGGTACGCCGTCGCGGTGGCGGCGGCGCTGTCGGCGGGTCGGCCGGCCTCCAGCACGAGGACCCGCCAGCCCTGCGCGCCGAGGCGTTGGGCGACGAGCGATCCGGCGAAGCCCGCGCCGACCACGATGGCGTCCCAGCGCGCGCTCACCGGTCGCCACCACCGCGCGGGGCCTCGGCCCAGCTGCCGTAGCCGGGTGCGGCGGCGCCGGGCGGGGTGCCGTGGAAGGTGCGCCACATCAGGCCCTCGTCGTGGGCGCGGGCCGAGGACGGTGCCTCGTTGGGCCAGGCTCCGACGTACCAGAGGTGGATGAGGGCGTGCTCGTCGCGGACTCGGTGGGCCAGCGTGGTGCGGTGGTGTTCATGGGCCATGCCGGTCGCCCGCAGCTCGGTCTCGTCGAAGCCGGTCAGCCCGGCGGAGATCCTGAGGAACTCGTCGAAGTCGGAGAGGTCGGTCCGGTCGGCGAGGTCCTCCGGGTCCGGGAGATCGCCCGGGCCGGCGTGGTCGGCCGGCTCGAAGAGGTCGTCGGTCGCTGGCAAAACGGGCACCCCCACAGTGATCGCTGTGTGGCCAGGACATGCCACTCCATGACTGGACGTGGCACGACGTGGCCGACCGCCGCTGCGATCCTGCCTCCCGCTTCGGTGGCGCCAGGCCCGATGTCGGGAAGTGCCCCTCCTTGGAACTCTTTTGACCGATCCATGTCTGACCATGAACGGAATGCGATCAGCCAACCGATCGGTAGCGCCACGCCCGCGCCGCTCGGTCCCGTACCCTTCGGGTGCCCACGGCCCTGAGCCCCGGATGTCCCCCGCTCGGCCCAGCGCAGCGCGCGGTGATGCTGCCCGGCTGCGATCTTCGGAGCACGCGGTGCGCCCACCGCCGCGTCCGCGTTGTGTCGACACCTGGAGGCCCGGATGTGGCAGGCTCCCCCCGCCCCCGTCGAGAACGAGTGGCTGCCGGTGCTGGACATGCCCGCCCCGGCCCCGCAGAACCGGCTGACCGTGCTGGTGCGCGTCCTGCTGCTGATCCCGCAGTTCGTGGTGGTGTGGGTGCTGTCGGTGGTGGCGTTCTTCGTCGCCGTGGCCGGCTGGTTCGTCGCACTGGTACTGGGCCGGCTGCCCGGCTTCGCCGCGGTCTACCTCACCAACTACGTCCCGTACGAAACCCGGGTGAACGCGTATCTGCTGCTCACCGTGGACCGCTATCCGCCGTTCCGGTTCCACACCCCGGAGTATCCGGTGCGGGTGGAACTGCGGCCCGGTGAGCTGAACCGGCTCGCGGTGTTCTTCCGGCTGATCCTGGCCGTCCCGGCGATGATCGTCCAGAGCCTGCTGTACGCCGGGTGGTGGACGGTCGCGTTCTTCGGCTGGCTGGTGGTGCTGATCATGGGCCGGATGCCGCTGCCGCTCTTCGAGGCGACGGCGGCGATCCTGCGCTACCGGATGCGGTTCATGGCGTATCTGCTGCTTGTCTCCTCCGCCTACCCCAAGCGGCTCTTCGGCGACGAGCCGGGCTCGGTACCGGGCGGCCCGGTGTCGGCGACCCGGCCGCTGGTGCTGAGCGGCGGCGGGCGCGGACTGCTGGTGGCGTTCCTCCTGATCGGGCTGATCTCCTGGGCCACCGGCTCGATCACCACCGCCGTCACCTCGGACGAGGACAACAGTCACGACATCGAGCAGGTCACCGGGCCGCTCGTGCCCGGTGCGGCCGGCGCCGCACGGTAACGGCCCCGGGATCACACCTCCGGCGGACCGGCCCGCGTTCCGGCCCGCGATCCGTCCGGCGGCCTCTCCGGCGTTCCGGCCCGCGATCCGTCCGGAGGCCTAGAAGTCTCCTGAAGATCTTGTTGGTGGAGGGGTGTCCCGGGTGAGGGTGCCCCTCCATCTGTGGCCGACGGGGCAGGTCACCTCGCCTTTGGCGGTGTCGACGTGGAAGTCGTCGGCGGTGAAGCCGCCGGGGACGGCGGGTCGCGGTGGTGGCGGTTTGATGATCAGGGTGTGGCCGTCGGTTTCGAGGGTTTCGCGCAGGTCGCCGGTGCCGTAGGCGGTGTCGCCGAGGACGGTCAGGTCCCCGGTCCCGTCGGCGAGGAGAGTCCGGGCGACGGCGGCCTCGTGGTTCTCGGCGCCGGTGCCGGCGGTGAGCTCGACCTCGGTGAGCAGGCCGGTCTCGGGTTCGAAGGCGCCGTGGGCGCGGAAGTCGTCCTGGTAGCGGGTTCGGTTCTTGTGGGTGTGGCGGGCCTCGGGATCGACGGTGGAGACCACCCGGTCGTGGACGGTGCCGCGGGCGATGCGCCAGCGTCCGTCGCGCCTGTCGGAGCCGTCGGTGACCTCCATGTCCTGGCCGGCGACCAGGGCCAGCAGCCCGACCGCGTCCGCGGCCTTCTCGTCCAGCTGCCGTTCGGGCAGGCGGCCGAGCAGGTTGAGCGCGTCACGGACCAGGGCGTCGACCAGGTCGGCGCGGGCCTGCTCGTCGTTCCAGGCGATGCGGGGCTTGCCCGGGTCGGTGTAGAGGTAGCGCATCGGTTCGCCGCTGCCCTGGTAGGAGGTGCCGTCGAGGTAGAGCGCTGCGGCGGCCCGGGCGAGTTCGTTGGCCCGGTGTTCGACGGCGGCGAGGAAGTCGGCCGGGGCGCCGGCGGTGACGTGCTCCGGGCTGGGGAGGTACTCCCAGCTCCAGGTCATCCGGTCACCGCCGGCTAGGCGGCGCGGTAGAGCTCGGCGATGGTGGTGGCGTGCTGACGGCACTCGGCGATGGTGGTGGCGTGGTTGGCGAGGTAGTTCGCCCGGTGGTAGGCCTGCGCGGTGGCCGGGTGCCGTTCGATCTCGACAACGGTGGCCCAGCGGTCGACGAACGAGCGGATCGGCTGGACGCTGCCCGTGGTGATGGCTTCGGCCATGGCCTTGGTCTGCCCGTCGATCATCTCCGGGAGGCGGTCCGCGGCGACCACGGCCAGGGCGGCCTTGAGAGCGGCCGGGTTCTGCTCGGGCCTGGGAATAAGCTCGACTCCGTCGTGCGCGGGCTGACTCATGGCGGCGCTCCTCTCGTTGGGTGTGAGGCTACTCGGCATCGGCCGGGCGGTCGGCGTCCTCACGCGGCACCGCGCACGGCGCCGGGCTGCGACTGGCGGGCGGTGCGCAGCGGGACGGCATGGCCGCGGGCGACGGCCTGGGCGGCACGGTGGCGTGCAAGAAGGTCGCGGGCTCGGGCGGCTTCGGCCAGGGCCTGCTCGTCCTCGACCGTGGGGCGGTGGTCGCGCTCGGTCCCCGTTGGGGCGGGCGGCGCGCAGGGCGGTGCGGGCGAGGTCGGCGCCGCCGGGCTCCTGGGTGGTGCTGGTCATGCGGTGAACCTCCTGACGGGGATGCGGGCGTGCCCGGCGGCGTCGGCGATCTGCGCGTCCAGGGCCCGGTTGTCGGTGAAGGCGAGGACCAGGTCGTCGTCGGTGAGTGGCGGGTGGCGGTGGTCGGGGGCGGCGTCGAGGCATTTTCAGGGCCCGTCGCGGTCGACCGGTTCGTTGGGCTGGCCGTTGGCCTGGGCCCAGCGGCGGGCCAGGTCGCCGACTGAGCCTTCCCCCGGGAGGTGGACACCGGGGTTTCATGCGGCGAGGGTGACCCTACGGGACGCCGCTGTCTGCTGTTCGAACTGGACCGGGCTGAGGTAGCCGAGCGTGGAGTGGCGACGGCGGAGGCTGTGGAAGGAGACCCAGCGGAACACCTCCAGCCTCGCCTGATGCCGGCTGGCCCATCGGGCCCCGTGGCATCAACTCCCGCTTCAGCGAGGCGAAGAAGCTCTCCGCCGCGGCGTTGTCGTAGCTGGAGCCGACCTTCCCCATGCTCCGCCGGATCCCGTGGCACCGGCAGAGTCCCGCGACCTCGGCCGAGCCGTATTGGGCGGATTCAACCAGTCGTTGCAACACCGGCTCTGACCGGTGACATTAGCTGATCGGCGAGGGATTCGGCAGGAGTTCTCCAGTCGAGGGTCCTG
>NZ_JBIVRD010000055.1:0-47757 GCF_044755565.1 Kitasatospora sp. NPDC092286
CCCACTTTCATGCCCGGCCGACCAGAAGATCACCCGACCGAGTCGGCAGACTCGAACTCACGCCCACCAGGATCGATAGAGCAACGGCTAGTCAGTGGAACTGAAACGCGGTGAGGTCGCTGGTGGCTTCTGACCTGCTTTGTTTCACGAGTTGAGAGAGCGTATAGGCGTACCGCAAGAGGGCGCTGGTCTGGGCATTTAAGGGACGGTGTGTCAGGGGGAACCTCGTGTGTGGCGTCCGACCTGGAGTGTTTCAAGAGCTGCAACCGCGTTCCGAAGCCAATGAGAACGCTGTAGGGAGCTCTGGTTGTTGGGTTACCGGTCAGCCTGCCGGCCGGGGGAGACGGGCGTCGCAGCGGCGCTGCAGGCCGCCCTCGCCCAGTACCCGGCCCGCCCTGACGACGACCAGGCCGTCGACGAGGACGAGTCGGACGGCCGGGAGCACGGCCTGCTCGGGGACGTCCGTACCCGGGTCCGTCGGCGGGCGGCCGGGCTCACCCTGGACGCCATCGACCGGGCCGCGGTCGTCCTCCAGGAGTGGCAGCGCATCCGCGGCGAGGGCGGTGGGCTCGATCCAGCCGAGCTTGCGCATCCAGCCGAAGTCGACTCTACCGACCACTGCAGAGTTCGCATCGCTTCTGACGTGTGAGAACACGTCGCGTAGACGGCGAAGTGCGCTAGTTTCGTGCCGCATGGAAGACACCTCCCAGCTGCGTCAGGCCGTCCTTACCTGGCTCGAGCAGGCATGCAACCTGCCCTCCGCACCCCAGGCCATCACAGATGTGGCGCTTGCGGTGCTGCCGGAATGGGAGGCCCTGAGCAATGCGGTGGTCAGGGCGGCACCGATATCGGATCACCGTGACCTCTACGGCAAGGGCGACGGCGGCAGGCGTCTGTCCGTGATGACCCGTCACCATCCCACGGTGACGGAACCCGGAGGTCACCACAAGCCGCCCCGCTGTGTGGGGTGGTGGCCCGGTCCCGCCTCGTCCCGTTCGGCCTGCCCGCTCCCGCCTGGCCCCCGTCTGCCCGGCTCGGCTGCGCCTGCCCGTCCCGGCCTGTCCGTGCTGCGCCGGGCCCGGGCCGGTGGTTGCGTTACCGGCTGCTGGTGACGCAACCCTGCTCCGGCTGTCTGGAGGCCCGGCCGGGCTGCCGCTGTGGGTGTTCCCGGGGGTGTTCGCCTGGCCGTCCGGAGCCCTCCGGGGGCCGTCTCGGGGCGGTCCGGGTAATCCCGCGAAGTGACGGACCGCCCAAAAGGCCGCCGTATTCCGCTCACGAATGCGGCCGGTATTTCCTTCGGGTAAGGCCCGGTCTGGCGGGTGCCGGGATTTCTGGTGACAGCCTGCCGGGATTCTCGGTCGCGGTTTCGGCGGGTGGCAGCCGCTCCGGCCCCGGCGGGTGGGCTGTCAAGCCAGGGCGCCCGGCGTGGTCCTCTCAGCGTCGCCGACCCGTTGGAGCAGTTGGGACGTGAGCAGGTCCTGATACGGCTTGAACTGGAACTGCAGCGGTGGAGCCATGTCGCCGAAGGACTCGCCGAACGCGTGCGGTGACCGTGCCAGTCCCAGCAGCACCCGGTCCGCCGTGTCGTCGCCGGCCGGGTGCGGGCCTGAGCCGGCGGCTTCGGGCGCGCTGATGGCGGTGGGGGCGCTCCCGGGCTGCAAGCGCTCCTCGGCTCGGGCGCCGGCAACCATGGCCCGGTCGGCGACCCCGATGCCTCCGACGCCGACTGCCTGCTCACCGTGAACTGGGACAGCACGGTCGACTGGTCGTACGTCCGGGACCGCGAATCCGGCCCCGGCGTCTACCCGCCGATGAAACTGGACGTCCCCGCCGCCTCCGACCCGGTCGGCCTGGCCTGCGCCCTCGAGTACGGATGGCGAGACCGCCGGCCGGATGCCCCACCCGGCCCACTGGGAGGGCGCCGAGCGCCTCGACGAAGCCGTTCGGGCCTGGCGGAACGAGCACTGGACACCAGCGGGGCGGACACCAGCCGCCGGTGCCCGCCCCGCCCCGCCACGACGTGAGGTCCTCGATGCGGGCGGTGCCGGCCGGGACGAGCGTCTCGGTGGCCGGCGGGTCCTGCGACGGCTTCGCGCCCTGCCCAGCTGCCGCCGTGCCGGTCAGGGGGGGCGGCAGCTGTGGCGACGCCCGGTGGTGCCGTTCCCGCGTCGGCCAGGTGTGGTGGCGGTCTCAATGGCGGGCGATCGGTGGTGACTCGGCGTGGTGGGTGGTGGGCCGGTCGGTGATGGTGCCGGGGCCGGGGCGGTGAGTGCGCTCACACGCGGATGCGATGAACGACGACGGCTAGCAGTCCGTTTTGCACCACTTCGCAAGGGGGCTGGGGGGTGTTTGTGCAGGCCGGGAGGGGTGGCGCGCTCCAGACAGGCCCTTCCTTCGAATCGGATCCGGCCTCTTCGCTACGACCGCGGGTCGTAGCGAAGGGGCCTTGGCGAGCGCCGATCCGGTCTGGCAACTTGGCATTCGTCGCCAGCCACACCGGCTCCTGTCCCGCCGGTGAACGGCTTACCGCCGAGTCACGCCCTGCGACCGTTCGGCCCCTGTCCGGCCATGGTCGAGGCGGGGCGTGACACCGGCCCAACCCGATTGAGGTCTTGCTCTTCATGCCCGCTTTCAAGCTCCGTATGCGTACCTCTGCCGTGATTCTTGCCGGTGCCGCCGGTGTGACCGCCCTGGGTGCCGCCGTGGTCCCCACCGTCGCCTCGGCCGCGGACGCCTCCCCGCAGGCCATCGCCGCTCAGATCGTGTCGGCGGACCAGCTGGCCTCGTTCAGCCAGATCATCTCCCACGAGTCGGGCTGGAACGTCACGGCGACCAACCCGAGCTCGGGCTCGTACGGTCTGGGCCAGGCGCTGCCGGCCTCCAAGATGGCCTCGGCTGGTGCGGACTGGAAGACCAACCCGTCCACCCAGATCAAGTGGGCGCTGGACTACATGAACACCCGCTACGGCAGCCCGAACGCCGCCTGGAGCTTCTGGCAGACCCACCACTGGTACTAAGCCGACCATTCGGCTTCCCCTCACCCCGGGGGCCGGACAGGGGCAACCGGAGTGACCCACGAGGGCCTGTGCCCGCGCATCTGCGCGGGCACAGGCCCTCGTGCCGTTTCCCGGCCGTCCGAAACACCCCGATCGGCAGCAGCGTACCCACGCCGGTGCCCGGCAGCGCACCGCCGGGCGTCGCCGGGTGCCGCGGGCGTCGTTCTGCCGGGAGAAGGCGGCCGCCAGCCTTGACGGCCGCCGTCGTCCGGGCCCTGCCGCCGCCCAGGACGACCTGCGGATCGCCGACCGGCACGCCGACACCGGTGACGAGGGCGCCGTCGTCCGGGCCGCGGTCGTCTTCCAGGAGCGGCAGCGCATCCGCGGCGAGGCCGCCACCACCATGCTCAAGTCCTACGGCCCGGACCACGACCTCGGACTCCAGCGCGCCCAGTGCGCAGAGCACCACCGCCAGGACGTTGCCGACCGCGCTCGCGAGGCCGCCCGCCAGGCCCGGCAGAGCGCCGATGTTGCGCACCGCCGCTTTGCCGGGCCCGCCGCCGACCCGCTCTACACCGCTCTCGCCCGCGCGGGCCTCCACATCCTCACCGACCGCGACCACCGGGCCATCCGGGACCTCACCCGCCACCCGATGGCCGGCATCAGCTTGTCGAGTTCGTGGTCGGAGATGAAGCGGGGCACCTTCTGGGGGTACTTGGGGGCATCGCCCGCACCGATCAGGGTGTGGCCGGGAACGTCGGCGTACTGCCAGACGGCGGTGTCCCGGAAGAACTGGGAGAGCCCGGAGATCCGCTGGATCCGCGACATCACGCCCAGCGGCTTGCCGGTCCGCTCCGCAGGAGCCTGGGCGATGTGGCCTATCCAGTCGAGGCAGTGTTCCCGGGTGACGTCGGCGAAGGTGGTGATCTCGGGATGGTTCTCGCCGAGCCATACGCCGAACACCCGCACCGCGAGCTCCAGCTTGTCCACCGTCGACGGAGCATCGGTCAGCTCGCGTGCCGCCAGCCACTTCTGGGCGACCGCCAGCATGCACAGCGGCAGCTCCATCGGCGGGCTTCCATGACGGCATCAGCTTGCGCGGCTGGGCGGCCACCTGGCCGCGACGGAACAGCACGACCTGCAGCTGGTGCAGATGCGTCACCCACTGCTTGGAGGCATTGTCGCGGCAGCTCTGCGCGGAGGGGTACCGTCCCGGCGGGGATGCCCCGCACGATGCCGCGGGGGCGGCTGCTGATCACGTACGGGACATCCCAGCTGGGCGGCGACCGGAACCATCAATGCGACGCCACCGCCGTGTGGACGTCGTCCGCAGGTACGCGGGCCTACGCCCTCCTCGATGGCGTCGGCGACACCCCGGCCGTCCGCACCTGGACCCAGGCCGCCGCCCGCCGCCTGGCCCGCGCCGCAGTCCTGCACGCGGACGCGGAAGCCGGCCTGCGCGCCGAGTACGACCACTACGCCGCAGAGCCCGCCCGGACCGCCGACCACGACCTTCCCACCGCCGCGGCCGTCGTCGTGGTGCACATCCCCGGCGGCCTGCTGTCGGTCGCCTGGTCCGGAGACGCACGCGCCTACCTCCTCCTGGACGGACACCTGCGCCTGCTCACCGAAGACCACAACGCACGCCGGGCCTACGGCACCGACCGGAACCTGATCACCGCCTGCCTCGGAGGAGACCAGAACGACCGCCAGACCGAAGAGGTCTGGGGCCACCCCGCCGTCGAAGTCGTCCGCGGACCGGCCCGGCCGGGCCGACTGCTGCTCGCCTGATGACGGGCGTGTGGATGGAGCCCTGCCCGGCCTGCGATGCCCGCCGTCCCGCAGCCTCCGCTTTCATCCGCTGGCACCGAGACCCCGACCGTGATCCGGAGGGGCTGCCGCAGTTGTTCGGGGAGCGGTATGCACAACCCGGGGTGCGTGGTGGGGTCAGCCTCTGCCGGTGCCGGGCCGTGCGGTCCAGTCGCCGACCGCCTGGTTCACGGTGGAGAACCGCGCACCGTGTTCCTTGGCCCGGCGGATGATCCGTTCCAGGATGCGGATGCGCCCGGCGCGGCCGATGGACTGGGGGTGGAAGGTCTGGGTGAAGACCCCGTGCGGAACCTCCTCCACCATGAAGTCGAGATCCGCCAGCCAGCGGTTGGCCAGCCCCTCGACGTCGGTGGAGGCGGGCATCAACATCGGCGGGGCGAGGGCGAACTCCATGAAGGGGAAGTCGTCGAGGGTCCACGAGACGGGCACCTCGACCAGGTCCAGCTCGCGCCCGAACTCGACGGCCCGGTCACGGTGGATGATGTCGCCGGTACGGCAGCGGTACAGCTCGAAGTCGTGTCCCATCATGCTGCTGTCGTACGTGAACCCGAAGTCCGACAGCAGCCGTGTGGAGTTCGGGGAGAGATCGAACGCGGGCGACCGGTAGCCGGCCGGGCGGACTCCGAGAACCCGGTCGAGAGCGTCGAGTCCACGCTCCAGCACTTCGGACTCGGCGGCTTCGTCCAGGCTGGTCGGCCCCTCATGGGCGTAGCCGTGGTGGCCGATCTCATGGCCGGCGTCGCGAATGCGCTTGCACACGTCCGGGTAGGTGTCGACGTCCAGGCCGGGGATGTACCAGGTGGACGTGACTCCTTCACGCTCCAGCAGATCGAGGATGCGCGGGGTCGCGACGTTCGCCGCGAACTCGCCGCGCGACACATACGTCGGGGTGGACAGGCCCATAGTGCCCAGCCAGACGGAGATGGCGTCGAAGTCGAAGGTCAGGCATACGGTCGGTTTGGACATGGGTCCTCGTCTCCTTGATCGGGATGGTCGGTGGCCGAACGCGGACTCAGTGGGAGGGCCAGGTCCGGTAGCGCTCCGCGCGCCGGCGGCGGTCCGCGAAGGTCGTCGCGGCGCCCGTCTTCCGGTTCTCGGCGAGCCGCTGGAGATCGACATCGGCGACGGCGACCGCGTCGACGTTGGCGGCGGTCTCGGCCAGTACCCCGTTGTCGGGCCAGCCCGCGTCGCACGGGCCCAGGACCGCGCTGCGCGCCCAGGCCCCGGGCCAGGGCCCGCGTGCGGGACCGGCGACACCGGAGTGCACGGTGTAGATCTGGTTCTCGACGGCGCGGGCGGCGGCGCAGTGACGGACGCGCCAGAACCCGGCCTCGGTGATGGTGAGCGAGGGGACGAGGACGATCTGCACACCCTGCTCGGTGAGCGACGCGGAGCACTCCGGGATCTCGGCCTCGTAACAGATATTCACGCCGACGACGCCGAAGGGAAGTTCCACGACCGCCATATCGTCTCCCTCGCCGATACCGAGGGAATTTTCGAGTGGGAAGAGGTGGGTTTTGGCGTGCTCGTGCAGCAGCGCTCCGCCCGGCCCGAAAAGAGGAGCGACGTTGAGCAGGCCGCCATCCCCGGTACGGACCAGATGCGAACCGGCGAGGATGTACTGTCCGCGCTTCGCGGCCTCGCGGGCCATGAGTTCCCGGTACCGGTCGGTGAACCGTACGGTCTCGACCACAGGCTCCAGATCCACAGCGTCGCGCCAGCCGGGAACGGCCGTCATGAGTTCGAAGGTGACCAGTTCGGGCAGCACGACGAGGTCGGCGCCGACCGCTTGGTCGAGCAGATCCCGAAGATGTGCGGCGAACTCCTCGAAATCCGCGACTTCACGGAACGCTGAAGTGCAGCTGGCGATTCTGGGCATCAGGGTCTCCCTCGAGTCCGGTCGATGTCCGCATGCTGTCAGCGAAATCGTCAGAATTCGTCGGTCAAATGACCGACAAGCGGACAACACAGCCCCCGGTTACGATGCCCTGATGAGCACGTATCCGCCCCGTTTTTCCACGGTGATCGCCATGGTGTCCCGCGCGGGCGAGATCCGGGAGCGCCATCGCGGCGAAATCACCGTGCACGCCGGCCTTTCCCGCTATCTGCGCACGGCGGCTCGCATCGGGCTGCCCGCCCCTGTGTGTTTCGCCTGGGACACCGGCCCCGACCCGGCCGTACTCCCCAAGGAGCCCGACACGGGCCATCCCCAGATCCTGCGCGTCCATATCGCACCCGCCGGGCGTCCGTCCGGGGGCTGTCACGTCGAGGTCCGGCCGTTCGCGCCGGAGGAACGTTCCGGACTCACCGGGCGTGAGCTCCAGGTGCTGACCCTGGTCGCCTGCGGACTGACGAACCCCGACATCGCCACCCGCCTGACAGTTTCCCGGCGCACGGCCGCCACCCACGTCGAGCGGCTTCTGCACAAGCTGGGAGTCACCAGCCGCGCCGCGGCGACAGCGATCGCGCTGGACCGTGACCTGTTCACCCTCCCGGTACGGGGCGAGCTGGCGGGCCTCCCGTCGCTCGGCCCGCTGAGGCTGGAGGCGGCGGTACGCGACAACCCCGGGAGCCCGTCCACCCCCGACGCTCCACGACGGCGCGTCACCCGCCCGCGACCCCTGTTGATCGGCGCCGTCTATCCCTCCGCCGGGGACTGGCTCGGTGACGGCCTCAAGATGGAACAGGGCACCAGACTCGCCGTGGACGAGATCAACGAACGCGGCGGTGTAGCCGGCCGCAGGATCGAGCACATCCCGCTCCGGGTCAACATCCAGGACGGCCGGGCGATACAGTACGCGATCGAACGACTCGTCGGCGAGGACGTCGACGCGATCACCACGGGATACACGCTCCAGCGTTCCCGCGATTCACTCAGCGCGCAGTTCCTCCCCGCGGCCTCCGCGGGCTCTCCCCTACTGCACCATTCGACGTCGGCGAGCGCCGCCGATCTCATCGCCGAAGAGACCGACACGTTCAGCAACGTCTTCCAGGTGTGCGGCCGGGAGAGTGTCTACGGAACCGGCTTCGTCCGTATGCTCACCACGCTGCGCGACTCAGGAGCGTGGCGCCCCGCCTCGAACAGACTTCAGGTCTTCGACACCGACGACACCGATATGACCACGTTCACCCCGTCCGCGATGGAAGCGGCCGAACGAGCCGGATGGCGGCCGGCCGTCGAACACATCAATTCCTTCGCGCCTGACTGGACCACCGTCATCAGCCAGATCCGCGACCTGGACCCCGCCGCCGTCATGATCGCCCACTTCGCCACGGCCCAGATGGCGGCCTTCGTACGCGAATTCCGGCGCGATCCGTCCGACGCCCTGCTGTACGCCCTGTACTCGCCCTCGGTTCCCCAATTCCTCGACCAGGCCGACGGCCGCGCCGAGGGAATGCTCTGGGCGACCGTCAGCGGACTGTACGGCGACAACTTCGGCCATCAATTCGAGCGACGGTTCCTCCGGCGCTTCGGGAGCACACCCGGATTGTCCAGCGCGGGAATCCGCTACGACATGATCCACCTACTGGCCGCCGCATGGTCACAATGCGACTCGCCCCACGACACCGAAGAGGTCAACCGCGTCCTGCGCCGCATCGTCCATCGCGGGGTCAACGGCTCCTACCATTTCGGCTCTCCCGACCAGACCAACCTGGTCTACCCGGACCAGACGACCGACCCGTCCATCGCGCAAGCCCACCTCGTCTACCAGGTCCAGGACGGCCACCATCACATCATCGCCCCCACGCCGTACTCCACCGCGCCCTTCCGGCCGGTGGCCTGAGACCGCGACCGCCTCCGGACCGCGCCGGAGCTGCCCGGTGTGGGCCGGGGTCGGGTCGGAAGACCCGATCATGCCGCCCGCGCAACGGGACGCGTTCACCGCCGAGATGCAGGCCGCGGGCGTCGACTGGCGCCTCGTGGTCTACGGCGGAGCCTTGCACGCCTTCCACTACCCGCCGGTCGACCACACCGTGCTCCCCGGCGTCGGCCACCACCCACGGCACGCGCAGCGGGCCTGGCGCGACGTCGTCGACCTGCTCGCCGAGTGCCTGCCCGTGACGGAGTGATCTGGTCAGCAACCGCGATTCCGGGCCGCGAACCAGGCCGGTCGACTCGGGGGCTTCTTCGTGCAGCAGGTCGGTGCCGTCGATACGGCTGCCCAGCAGGCGGACCCAGCCCAACAGGAAGCCGTTGATGCTCTGGTGGGTCCGGTGCTTGGCGCCGCAGGCACGCTCGCGGTCGAAGGCCAGGAAGCGGAGGTAAGTGGCGAAGTCCGCTCGGGATTCCACCTGCTGCCAGGAGCCGATGTTTCGGGATGCGGGCACATCGAGAGACTACGAGGCCGCTGGCCTGCGTTGGGACGGACCGGATCAACTGAGACGACACCCGGCATCCAGGCTTCCGGGACCAGATAGCCTGAGATTTTCGGCGTCCGGGCGTCTCAAGTGATCTGGTCGCCGCAGGTCACAGCCCTACTCGCAGAGCAGACCATTTGAGACGGGACACCCCCTGTCGCGAGGGGTGCTGTCGTGCGCTGTGACCTGGGCGGACGCCTGCTTTCCCCGTGTGTGGTCGGGGCGCTGAACACCTCGTCCATGGCGGCGCAGAAACCGCTCATATTGCGGTGCTCGACCATGACGCCCTTGGGGCGGCCGGTGGAACCGGACGTGTAGATCACGTACGCGAGGTCGGCGGGGCCGGCCGCCGGGTGCGGCGGGCCGGACGGGTGGCCGGTGAGGTCGAGTCGGTCCACCTCAAGGACCTCGGTGCATTCCGGGACATCCGACGGCCGGGCCGAGGTGGACCGGACGAGCACGAACGCGGCCGAGGCGTCGCCGAGGATGTACGCGGTGCGCTCTGTAGGGGCGCCTGGGTCGAGCGGCAGATACGCGCCGCCCGCCTTGAGCACCGCCAGCAGGGAGATCACCAGCTCCGGAGAGCGGAGGAGGTACAGCCCGACCAGGGTCCCCGGTCCCACCCCTCGTCGGCGCAGCGCGCGGGGGAGAGCAGCGGCAGCCGGTCCACCGGGGTGTCCGGGGCGGCGACCGCCGCCCGCAGCACGGTCCGCCACTCGTCGAGGAGGCGTTCCGCGGTGTCCCGGTCGTAGAGGTCGGTGGCGTACTCCAGTCCCGCGCGTAGGCCGTCCGGGCAGTCCTCGGTCAGGGCGCCCGTCGACAGTCCGGGCAGCGCGAACCCCTCGGTGGGGGTGTTCTGGAGGATGAACATGTGCTGGAAGAGGGGGCTGTGACTGAGCGACCTCTCCGGTTGCAGCACTTCCACCAGCTGTTCGAACGGCATCTCCTCGTGGGCGAATCCGTCCATGGTCACGGTCCGCAGCCGGTCGGTCAGCTCCCGGAAACTGGGGGAGCCCGCGGTGCTCACCCGCAGCACCAGGGTGTTGGCGAAGAAGCCGATCAACGGCTCCATCTCCAGGGCGGGCCGTCCGGCGACGGGCGTCCCGATCGTCAGGTCCTCGGTGCCGGAGCGGCGCGACAGCACAACGATCCAGGCGGCCAGCAGCACCATGAACAGCGTCGCCCCGGACTCACGGGCGAGTGCGTGGACATCGCCCAGGAGCTCCCGGTCGAGATGGCAGTGCTCGACCGCCCCGCGGTAGGACTGGGTCGGCGGCCGGGGCCGGTCGGTGGGCAGTTCCAGCCGGGCCGGCGCGCCCGCGAGCCGGTCGCGCCAGTAATCGACGGTGTCCTGGAGCTTCCCGGAGGCGAGCCGGGCGTGCTGCCAGGCCGCGCAGTCCGCGTACTGGACGGGGAGTTCGGGGAGCGTGCCGGGGGTCGAGCCGGTGCGTGCGCCGTAGAGGGTGAACAGTTCCCGGAAGATCACCCTCTACGGCGCACGCACCGGCGCGACCTGGAGCACCTCCCCGAAGGCCTTGGCGACCGACTTCTCGGTGTCGGTCGTCGGCTCGGTGTAGCAGGCACCCTCGGGCCTTTGATACGGGCCGGGTTCGGGAAGCCGCTTGCGTTCGACCTTGCCGGCGTTGGAGAGCGGCAGCGCGTCGAGTGGGACGAAGACCTGGGGGGTCATGTGCTCGGGCAAGGTGCGCCGGCAGTGCCGGCGCAGGTCCCGGCGTCCACCGTGGCCCCCGGCTGCGGGACCACCCAGGCGATCAGCTGCTGTTCGGCGCCGTCGGTGCCGTGCAGGTCCACGACGGCCTCGCGAACGGAGGGGTGGGCCATCACCCGGTTCTCGATCTCGCCGGGTTCGACCCGGAAGCCGCGCACCTTGACCTGCCGGTCGATGCGGCCCAGGTACTCGATCTCCCCGTCGGCCCGGAAGCGAGCAAGGTCCCCGGTTCGGTACACGCGCTCGCCCGGCGCCCCGTGGAACGGGTCATGCACGAAGCTCGCCTCGGTCAGCTCCGGCCGGTTCAGATAGCCCCTGGCGAGGCAGGGGCCGGCGACGTGCACTTCGCCGGGCACCCCTGCGGGGACCGGGGTACCCAGGGCGTCCAGCAGATAGATCCGGACGTCGTCGATGGGGCGTCCCACCGGCGGCAGCGCGGGCCAGCCGGTGACCGGGCCGGTGAGTGTGAGAGCCGTGACGACATGCGCCTCGGTCGGTCCGTAGTGGTTGTGCAGAACCGCCGGGACATGGGTGAACAGCGCGGTCAGCTGCGGGGTCACCCGTAGCTGTTCTCCGGCCACGAAGACATCCCGCAGTGTCATGGGCCACTGCTTCGCGGGCCGTGGCCACCTCCGCCAGCTGCTGGAACACCACATAGGGCAGGAACAGTCGGGTGATCCGCTTCCGGCGATCTGGTCCCAGACGGCTGGCCGGACATCAGGTCGTCGGCAGCGACCTGAGCCCAGTCGCCGCCGCGCGCGCTGCCGTCGAGGCGGCGGCCCGAGGCGGCAGGCCTCCAGCGGCTGCGGCCGACATGCGCCGACTGCCGTTCGGTGACAAGGTCTTCGACGTCCTGCTCTGCTCGGACAACTCACTCCCGCACTTGCTCTCCGGGCAAGATCTCCGGGCGGCACTCCTCGGCATGAGACGGGTGCTCCGAGACGACGGACTGTCGATGATCACTATCCGGGCCTATGACGAGGCGCGCCAGACCAAACCCACGGCGACACCTCCCCGTGAAGCACTGGCTGCGGCCGCCATCGGCCGCTTGCCGTTGATCGAAGCGCGCATGCTCGCCTGGCTGGCCTGCCAGGCCGCCGCCGCGCAGCAGGCGACCGTACGGCAGCTTGCCGGACTTCCGGGCCCGGCGGGTCGGCCGATCGGCGTGAAGGAGGCCGTTCAGATCACGTGCGACCTCATGGACACGGGCCTTGTCGTCGTGCCTGGCCTGACCGGTGCGGGGCTCGACCAGCCGCTGCCCGTCTTCACCGCCGGCTACCGGCGCCCGGAGACGAAGGTGGTCGAGAAGCGGGTGGAGATCGTCTCGACCCGGCATGGCACGCTGCGGATCGTCGGCACCATCGGCCTGCTCAGGATTCCGGCCGAGCTCCCGGACGATCTCCGCGGGCGGCTTCTCGCGCTCGGCGCTGAGTTCCGGCGGATCGTCACCACCGGTCCGGGCGACCTGCCGGAGGTGATCGAGCGGCACCAGCGCAAGGCCGACGCCCTGCGCGAGTGGGAGCGGCACCCGCTCGGCAACGAGCGCGTGCGCACCGAGGCCGACCGCGCCCAGTGCGCCGCCGACGCCGCCCGCCAGCAGTACGCCAACCAGCAGGCCAAGCAGCGCACGAAGAAGGCGAGGACCGGCTGACGAAGCGGCCTGGTTTCCGCCGGGCCGCGCAGACACCGGTGGCGCGATCCCCGGTCACGGACAAACCGGGAGGACAAGGCCCCTGATCGGGGTATTCCGGGCGGGACAAGGTGCCTGGTCAAGGAGTGGGACAAGGGGGCCGGTCAGACGGCGGACAAGGGGGTGGTGTGCAGTGTCGGCGACACCCGGGCGCTCGCCCGGGTGCCGGGGCCGGCCACCGCTGCTGAGGCCTCGCTGCGCCGGCGGGGCGCCCGGACCCACGACCTGTGGCTGTGGCCGACCGTCTACCCGCAGACCGGCCGTGAGGGGCTGCTGCCGGTCGCGCTGGTCCTGGAGGCCGGCCGCAAGCGCCCCCGGCGACCGGGCAGCAAGCCGTTCACCGCCGAGGGCGGTCCGGGGGTGTGCGGAGGTTCGCGTCGTGCGGTCAGGCGGTGACCCGTTCGGTCCGCTCCGCCTGGAGGCCGGCGGGCCGCTCGGCGGTGGCGGAGGTGTTCTCCCGGGGTGCGGGGAGCACGGCCATGATCACGCCGGAGATCACGACGGTCGCCGCCCAGGCGAGCCCGTACCTGCCGACGGGGGTGTCGGAGAGCGGGCCGGCGAACCAGTCGCACTTGGTGAAGGCGAGCCCGATCAGCAGCGCGAGCACCCAGGACGTCATCGCCTGCCAGCAGAAGCCGCCCGCGTACCAGTACCGGCTGTTCCTGCTGGTGTCCATCAGCGCGGCGGCGTCGTAGCGCACCGCACGCGACCGGCGCCGGAACATGTCCACCGCGTAGACGCCGATCCAGGCCGAGAAGGAGACGGCGAGCAGGATCAGGAAGGTGATGAAGGAGCCCAGGAAGCTCTTGGCGACCAGCATCAGCAGCAGGCCGCCGACCAGCGAGATCACGGCGTTGATGCTGACGGCCAGGGCGCGCGGCAGCCTGACGCCCATGGTCTGCGCGGTGAAGCCGGCCGAGTACATGGAGAGGCTGTTGATCAGCAGCATGCCCACGATCGCGGTCAGCAGGTAGGGCACGGCCAGCCAGGTCGGCAGCAGGTCACCGAGGAAGGAGACCGGGTCCGCGGCCTGCGCCAGGCCGGGCGAGGCCACCGCCATCACGGCACCCATCAGCACCATCGGGACCATCACCAGGCCGGCACCGGAAACCGTCACGCCGACGATCTTCCTGCCGGAGGCGGCGTGCGGCAGGTAGCGGGCGAAGTCCGGGCCGGTGGGGACCCAGCTGATGCCACCGGCGGCGATGGTCCCGATGCCGGCGATCATCATCGCGGTGGTACCCGCGGGCTTGGCGAAGACCTCGCTCCAGTTCATGGTCGCGACCAGGTAGCCCAGCACCAGCACGCTGAAGATGCCGAAGAGGTACGTCGACCAGGTGTTGCAGACGTTCAGTGCCTTCCGGCCCATGCCGGAGACCAGGAAGGTGCAGGCGACGAAGGTGAAGAGCGTGATCACGATCAGCGCGGTGTTGCTCTTGACGCCGAAGAGCAGGTCGAGGACCGTCAGTACGGCGTAGGCACCGGTGACGGCGTTGATCGTCTCCCAGCCGAACCGGGCGATCCAGAGGATCGCGCCGGGGAAGAGGTTCCCGCGCACCCCGAAGGTGGCCCGCGAGAGGGTCGCGCCCGGTGCCCCGCCCCACTTCCCGGAGACCGACAGCACGCCGACCATGCCGAACGAGACGAGCGCGGCACACGCCGCGACGATCAGGACCTGCCAGAAGTTCAACCGGTTGAACACCACCAGGGCGGCGCCCATGGTGAGCAGCAGGACGCTGATGTTCGCCGCGACCCAGGTCGGGAAGAGCTCGCGGACTCTGCCCCCGCGCTCGTGGTCGGGGACGGGTTCGATACCGCGTGTCTCTATCGCGCCGCGGGTGTCGGCGTCGGACGGGTTGTCCATGAGGGTGGCTCCGTGCGTGTGAAGCGGAGATGAATCGGACAAATGGAATATTCATGGAACTCTTCGCGCGTAGCGCGGGAGTTGAGTCATCCTACTTTGTCCACTTCGCTTCCAGCGGGGGGCGGTGGGTTCGCTGACCTCGAAGTCAGGACGCGGCCAGGGACTCCAACCCGTCGAGGCTGTAGCTGGTCACCTTCACGAGGCCTGCCCGGCGGGCGAGGGCGAGGGCCCGGGTCCAGTAGTCCCTCGCGGCGTCGGTCCGTCCGGAGCGGGCGTGCACGGTGGCGGTCACCTGCAGCGCCACCGCGGCGGCGCTGTGGTCTCCGAGTGCTTCGGCGATGGACAGCGCCTCGGCCAGGGTCGCCAGGGCGTCCTGCCGCCGGCCGAGGGCGGCCAGGGATTCGCCCAGGCTGGTCAGTGTCGTGGGTACCAGGGAGGGCAGCTCGCGCCGGAACACCTCGGTGTACCGGCGGAGGATCCGCTCGGCCTCCTCGGCGTTCCCCGTCGCCAGGTGCAGCTTGGCCAGGGTGCACAGGGCCACCGGGTTGTCCCCGCCGTCGACGCTCCGGAAGAGGGCGATGGACTCGTGGGCGGCCGTGATGCCCTCGGTGAGCCGACCCTCCTTGAGGAAGGTCAGCGCCCTGACGAGCAGGACCATGGCCAGGCCCTCCTTGACGTCCTCCTCGGCATAGACCTCCTCCGCGGTGTTCAGGTGCGCCAGGCACCCGGCGTGGTCCCAGTTGTGGCCGGAGATCGTCGCGAGGACGACGTACAGGCGGGCCTCGGCCCGCCGTGCCCCGTGTGCCCGCGCGAGGTCCAGCGCATTTGTCACGAGGGGGCCCCAGTGGCCCTCCCACCAGTAGCTGGTCCCGTAGCCGGTGAGCAGGCCGACGATCTGCCAGGCCGGTTCGGGGCGGCCGGAGGCGCCCGCCCGGCGGACGGCTGTCCGGATCGCCGGCATCTCCTGGCGCAGCCAGGCCAGGGCGTCCGTGGGAGAGGCGAGTCGGGGCAGCGGCGCGGGGGAGGGGGCGAGCCCGTCCACCGGTTCGGTGTCGCCCCAGTAGGGGGTGCTGAGCGTGCCGGCGTGGTGGACCGCGCGGGCGTACCAGGCCAGCAGGCGGTCATGCGCGGCCGCTTGGTTCTGCGAAGGTTCCTGGGTGCGCGCCAGTTCCGCCGCGTAGCCGGCGACCAGATCGTGGAGGACGTAGGTGTGCGGGGCGGGTGACTGGATCATCTGGGCGTCGACCAGGGTGTCCAGCAGGTCGAGGGTGCGGTCGATCGGCTCGTCCAGCAGGGCCGAGGCCGCTTCGAGGGACAGCGGGAAGCCCGGCCACACTCCCAGCAGGCGGAAGGCCCGGGCGGAGCCCGCCTCCCCGGCACCGTCGTTCTCCAGGAGCGTCTGGTAGCTCATGGCGAACGCGGCCCGCACCGACGTGTCGTCCGCGGTCAGCAGTTCCAGCGTTTGCGGTGCGTCCTCCAACCGGTCGGCGAGCACGCTCAGCGGCCAGCCCGGGCGGTTGGCGATCCGGCCGCCGGCGAGGCGGATGGCCAGGGGCAGACCGCCGCACACGGCCAGGATGCGTCGGACGGCCTCGGGCTCGGCCGCGACCCGGTGCTCGCCGCACACCAGGGCGAGCAGGTCACGGCCTTCCGTGCCGAGCGGCCGCAACGGGATGCGGACGGCGTCGAGTTGCCCGGACGGGGCCCGGCGGGTGGTCACGATCACGGCGGACGGCCCCGCCCCGGGAATCAGCGGGGCGATGCGGGTGAGGTCGTGCGCGTTGTCCAGCAGCACGAGGACGCGGCGCCGGGCCAGGTGGTCGCGGTACAGGGCGGCCCGGTCGTCGAGGTGGTCGGGCAGGCAGCTCCCGCTGACGCCCAGGTCGGTGAGGAACCGTGCCAGGACGTCGTTCAGTTCGCGCTCGGGGCCGGTGCCGTAGCCGTTGAGGTTGACGTACAGCTGTCCGTCCGGGTACGCCTCCCGCAGGAGGTGGGCCGCGTGCACGGCCAGGGTGGTCTTCCCCAGGCCGCCCATGCCGTAGACCACCACCACCGGAACGGTTCCGACGAGGTCCGCCGGGGTGCCCTCCGACGGCGCGCGGAGCGCGGCGGTCACCTGGCCGAGCTCGCGTTCGCGTCCGATGAGGACGGAGGCGGTACGGGGCAGTTGGTGCGGGGCGCGCACGGCCGTTCCGGGAGCGTGCGGTGAGGAGTCCGTGGCCAGGAGTTCCCGATGGGCCTCCCGCACCAGGCTGCCCGGGCTGACGCCGAGCTCCTCGGCGAGTGCCGCCCGCAGCACCCGGTGGACCTCGAACGCCTCCGCGGTGCGACCGCAGCCGTGCAGCGCCAGCATGAGCTGGGCGTGGAACGCCTCGTGGAGCGGGTGTTCGGTGGTCAGCGCGGTCAGCTCCGCGACCAGGTCCCGGTGCCGGCCGGTGCGCAATCCCGCGGTGAAGGTCCGCTCCAGCAGGGCGAGGCGGGTCTCGCGCAGCTGAGTGGCCCGGGGGGAGCCGATGAGCGCCGGTACGTCGCCGAACGGCTCGCCCCGCCACGGCGCGAGGGCCCTCCGCGCTTCCGCCGTGACGGCCGGCCAGTCCTGACGCTCGTGCGCCTCGCGCACCCGGTCGGCCGCGGTGGTGAAGGTGATGAGGTCCAGTTCGTCCTGCTCCACGGACAGCAGGTAGCCCTGGCGTGCCGATCGCAACCGGGTGCCGTACGAACCGAGTGCCGTTCGCAGCCGGTTGACGTGGTTGTGGAGGGACGCGACCGCCGTACGGGGCGGATTCCCGTCCCACAGCAGGTCCACCAGGGAGTCGACCCGGACGGCTTCGTCGGGTGAGCAGAGGAGCAGGGCCAGGAGCGTGCGCACCTTCGGGCCGGTGATTCGCAGCGGCTGTCCGTCGTGTTCCACCTGCAACGGCCCGAGCAGCCCGAACCGGATTCCCATGCCAGCACCCCCGGTAATGACGGACGGTCACATCGATCATGGTCGCTGTTATCGACATATTAGATGGCTGTGAGCGGGCGGAGTAACGATCAGCACATCCGTCCGGTCGGGGGTGAACGGACCGCGGTGGCTCGCTCCTCCTCGCTCCGGTGACGTGCGAACTCCCTGGAGACCACACATGCGCACCACCAGCCCAGCCCTCCGCGCGGCGTCCCTCCTGCTCACCGCCGGTCTCGCCGCGCTCGCCCTGGGATCCGCCCCGGCGAACGCCGACCCGGGCCCGGGAGTCGAGTACGCCTCACCGGGGCAGGGCGAGGCCCGCGCCCTGTCGACGGCCCTGGCGGCCGGACCCCGGATCAGCCGCTCCGAGGTCCTGTCCCGGGCCCAGTCCTGGGTGTCACTCGGCCTGGACTACAGCTGGTCCGCCTACCACGACGGGTACCGTCAGGACTGCTCCGGCTACGCCTCGATGGCCTGGAAGCTGGGCACCCCCGGCCTGGACACCACCAGTTTCATCCCGAGCGGAGTCGCGTCGAGGATCGGCAAGGAGGACCTCCGGCCGGGCGACGCGCTGCTGAACGACGCCGCGGGCAAGGACGGCCACATCGTCCTGTTCGACCGCTGGGCCAACGCCGCGCACACGTCCTACCTGGGCTACGAGTTCAGCGGGAGCGGTGTCCACCACCGCACCATCCCGTACCCGTACTTCCCCGAATACATCAAGGGCAACGGTTACGCCCCGGTCCGCAACAACAGCATCGTCGACGACACCACCCCGCCGCCGGACCCGCAGGTGCCCGCGTCGTCACTGGTGTCGGGGAAGGTGGCGACCGTCTACAACCCGGACACGAAGACCGCCGAGGCGTTCGCCATCGACACCGACGGCCATATGCGCCACTCCTACAGCACCGATCGCGCCGCCTGGTCGGCCTGGCTCGCCATCGACGACTCGTTCGTCTTCACGGGCAGTCCGACGGCGGTCTACAACCCGGTCAACAAGGTGGCCGAGGTGTTCGCCACCGGCGCCGCCGAGGGGATCATCTCGCACTCCTACCTGTTCAACGGCGGCGCGCAGTGGAGCAGCTTCCGGACCATCGGCGACGGGTTCAGGTTCGGCGGCAGCCCGGCGGTCGTGTACAACGCGACGACCAACGCCATCGAGCTCTTCGGCATCGGCAAGAACGGCGTGCTGAACCACACCTACAACCTCAACGCCGGCGCCTACGACGGCTGGGAATCCCTCGACAGCAACAAGAAGTTCGCCGTCGGAACGCCGGCCGCCCTCTACAACCCCGACACGAAGACCGCCGAGGTGTTCGCCACCGGCACCGACGGCACCGTCGTCCACAACTGGTCCACCGCAGGCGGCCACTTCCAGGGCTGGGACAGCACCAACTTCACCGGCTTCACATTCGCCTCCAACCCGGCCGTGGCCTACAACCCGGTGAACAAGGTGACCGAGGTGTACGCCGTCGGCGGCGACGGGGTCATGTCCCACAACTACCTGTTCAACGGCTCCGCCTGGCACGGCTGGGAGACCCTCGACGAAGGCTTCCGGTTCGGCGGCAGCCCGGCGGCCGTGTACAACGCGACGACCAACGCCATGGAGGTCTTCGGCATCGGCAAGGACGGCGTGCTGAACCACAACTACAACCTCAACGCCGGCGCCTACCAGGGCTGGGAGTCCCTCAACACCAAGTGGGCGTTCACCGGCACCCCGTCGGCCCTCTACGAGCCCGACGCCCGCTCCGCCGAGGTCTTCGCCATCGGCAGCGCCGACGGAAAGGTCTCCCACTCCTACACCGCCGACGGCAAGCCCATGAGCCCCTGGTACACCATCGACGGCGTCCGGGCCAAGACCGGCTGACCTCGGGCGACCACCGGTCGACCCCACCGCCCGGGCCGCGGTCCCCCGGGCCGCGGTCCGGGCACGGCGTCCGGCCGGCTGCAGAGGGCGGCGGCGCGGCGGGTTGTCACCGCAGGCCGACGGCGCCCTGACTGTGCGTGCCGGCGGTGTTACGCTCCAGAGAGAAGAGAGAGCTGACTCTCACTTGTTGGCCAGGGATGCCGTTCGTCCGTCCCGGGCCTGGACGTGCAGGAGAGGGCGGTTCCGCCAAGCGTTCACTGCTCTTGTGGCCTTTGGCCGGCGAGGAGAGACCATGACCGCACCCGCACCGCAGTTACCCTTCGAGCGCCCCAACGCCCTGGAATTGGCGCCGCTGCTCGCGCGTCTGCGCGAGGAAGGCCCGATCACGCGGGTGACCACACCCGCCGGTGACCCGGCTTGGCTGGTGACCCGTTACGAGGAGGCCCGGGTGGTCCTGGGCGACACCCGGTTCTCCCGGCTGCGCCCCGATTCCGAGGACGCGCCGAGGATCTCGGAGTCGGCGCTGCACACGCGCCCCGCCCCCACACCCGAGGAAGAGGACCGCGAGCACACGCGGATGCGGCGGATGCTGACGCCCGCGTTCAGCGCGCCGCGGATGCGCCGGCTGGGCGGGAGGATCGGGGAGCTCGCCGCATCCTGCCTGGAGACGATGGACGAGGAGCGTTCGCGGGATCCGGAACGTGCCGTCAACCTGCATGACCACCTGTCGTTCCCGTTGCCGGTGATGGTGATCTGCGAGCTGCTGGGTGTGCCGGTCGCGGACCGGGACCTGCTGCGCGGCTGGTCGGAGCGGATCGGCGCGCTGTACGACGGGGCCGACGGGGCCGCGGCCATGGCCGAGTTCGAGGCGTACGTGGCCGCCATCGCCGAGGAGAAGCGCAAGAAGCCGGGGCAGGACGTGATCAGCGACATCCTGGCCGTGCAGGCGGAGGACCCCTCGTTCACCGAGGGGGAGATGACCCGGCTGGCGGTGGGGCTGCTGTTCGCGGGCCACGAAACGACGTCGGCCCGGATCGACCTGGGGGTCCTGTTCCTGCTGAGCGACACCGGCCGGCGGGACCGCTTCGTCGCCGACCCGGAGGTGCTGGCCCGCGCCACCGTGGAGGAGGTCCTGCGGATGTCCGCGCCCGGTGGGCTGGGCCTGACCCGCTACGCCCGCGAGGACGTCACCGTCGCGGGGACCGCGATCGCGCGGGGCGAGGCGGTGCTGGTGGCGATCAACGCCGCGAACCGGGACGGGCGGGCGTTCGAGGGGCCTGACACCTTCGACCCGTCGCGTTCCCCCAACGCGCACCTGGCCTTCGGGTACGGCGGTCACTACTGCATCGGCAACGTGCTGGCACGCACCGAGATGCAGGTCGCGCTGACCGCGCTGTTCCGGCGCTTCCCCGGCCTGCGGCTGGCGGTGGACGCGCGCAGCCTGCGCGACCACTCCGAACGGCTCGCGGGCGGCCTCGGCGAGGTCCCGGTCCTGTGGTGAACGGGGAGCAACCGCGCGAGTGGTCTGTCGCGCGGGTGGAGGCGGACACCTCGCGGTGCGTGTCGTCGGGGCAGTGCGCGGTGACCGCGCCGCTGGTGTTCGACCAGGACGAGGCCGGGCAGGTCGTCGTGCTCGCCGCCGAGCCCGGCGGACGGGCGGCGGAACAGGCCCGCCAGGCGGCCGCCATGTGCCCGGCCTCGGCGATCCGGCTGTATCCGGCGCCCTAGCGGCTGGTGGTGCCGGTGGTGCCGGCGGCCCGGCGGGGCGGCCGGCACCCACCTCGGCGTCAGGGGGTGCGGGTGCGCAGCGCGGGGGCGGGACAGGGCAGCGGGCTGGCCCCGGCGGGGGTGAGGCCATCGAGGACCAGGGCCAGGTACCGGCGCCAGCCGTCCTCGCGGGGCTCCATCGTCCACAGCACCGAGACCAGCATGACGACGATGCGGTGCAGGTCGTCGGGTACCAGGTCGGCGCGGATCACGCCCGCGTGCTGACCGCGCGCCAGGAGAGCGTCGAGGGCGGCGAAGAACTCCTGTCCGGTCGCCGGGGTCAGGACGCCGGCGGCGCGGGCGGCGGCCAGCACGTTGTAGTCGCCGGCCACCGATTCCAGCGCCGCTTCCAGCACGCTGGCCAGTCCGGACGCGGGGTCGGGGGCGTGGGCGGCAGCCTGGATGACGGGACGGACGTGCCCGCCGAAGCGCTCGTCCAGTACGGCCCGCAGGAGCGCGGCCTTGTCGGGGAAGCGGCGAAAGAGCGTGGCGGCGCCGACGCCGGCCCGGCGTGCCACCTCGTCGAGGTGGGCGTCGGGGCCTTGTTCGGTGAAGACCTCCCGGGCAGCCCGGATGATCTTTTCCGCGTTGCGGGCGGCGTCGGCGCGCAGCAGCCGGGGGGAGTCGAGGGCCATCCGGGCAGCCTATCCAAGGGCCGGCGGAACGGCGCCGGACGGCCGGGGATACGGGCTTGCCCCCGGCGGCCTGGCCGCCGCACCCCCTCCGTGGCTCAGGCGTCCAGGTGGGTGGGCGCGAACATCCGCAGCACGGCGGGCAGGACAGCACGTTGGGGCCCGCAACAGCTCGGCCAGCCGGAGCAGTTCGCCGCTGGCTCCGGCGCGGACCACGCCGCCTCCGGCCAGGATCACCGGGCGCTCGGCCTCGGCCGGCAGCACCGCCGCCTCGGCGATCAGCTCCGGGCGGGGGCCGGCGGCCGGGGTTCGGCGCGCAGCCCGGTGACCGGCGGTACGGTCACCGGCGCGAGCCGGACGTCCTGCGGGATCTCCACCCACACCGGCCCGTACGGCGCGCTCAGTGCCGATTCCCAGGCGGCGGCCAGCGCGGAGGGGATCTGCGCGGAGGTGCGTGCGGTGTGTACGGACTTCGCCACGTCGCGGAAGCTGGCCTGCTGGTCGACGAGTTCGTGCAGTGTCGGCGGCGCCCGGGTGAGTGCCCGGGTGCCGGGGCCGGCCACCGTGCCGACCCCGGTCGACCGTTGACGGAAGGCCAACTCGATGACCGCCACCGCGCTCGCCCAACCCGATCCCGACGACGGCGGCCAGGGCACCGGCCACGTTCCGGACCGGTCGGCGCAGGCCTCGCCCGGCCGGGACAATCAGCCCGCCACCATCCCCGCCGGCACCTCCGCCCCCACCTCCACGCCCCCAACCCCGCAGGGTCGCATTTCCGCTGGTCAGGTGCCCCGGACAAGGGTTTCGGGCCGTGGCGACAACCCTGCTGCCTCCTCCGCTGTCGAAGACAGCGGAGGAGGACGGTGGAAGCGGGGATCGACAGCACCGGTCCGGGGCGCCGTCCTCATGGCGCTCGCCCTGTTCCTGCGAGCCACCGCCCGCGAACTGTGGCCGCTGGTCCCGCCCCACCAGCGCAGCGACAAGTCCATCCGCGACGCCCCGGCCGACCTGAAGACGGTCGGGCGGGTCCGCGAGGAACTGCGCCTGTCCGACGGCCGCAAGCTCTGGTGCCTGACCACGGCCGGACGCCGCGAAGCCGCCACCCTCCTCCCGGCCGGTACCAAGCTCGCCGCGCTGCGCCCGGCGAAGGAGGGCCCGTCGACCGCGTACTCCGAGCACGCCCTGGACGTCGCCGCCGTCGCCGGCCTGCTCGCCAGGGCGGGCATCGGGCACCTGGCCGCGTTCACCGTCATGAAGGCGCACCTCGCGCAGGTGTGAGCCGCAGGGCGGCCGACATCGGCGGCCCCGAAGGCTTTTGCCGAGCGGCTTCACGCGACAGGAACTGTCCGGCGCCGCGTTGGCGCGCCGGGAGGGACCGCCGTCGGCTCACCGGACAAGGGGATGGCCCTGCCGGGGAACGTGGCACAACCCCGGCCCCGATACGCGGCCTGTCGCCCTCGAACGGAACCTGGAACGCTGTCGTGTACGGATCCCGGGGAGGGGGCGCACATGGCGGGTTGGTACCGACGCCGGGCGGAGTTGGCCCGAGTGGGCGGGGAGGTCAGGGCCCAGCTGTTGCTGTTCGATCTCGCCCGCGCGGCCCGGGCCGCCGGCCTGCCGGCCCGGGCCGCTGCGAACATACGGATCACCGCCCGGGTCATCGGCCGCACCAAAGCCTTCGAAGCCGTCGGCAGGGACCTCTACAACGCCCTGGGTGGCCTGTACTCCACGGCGCTCGGCGTCGTGGCAGTGAACACCCGGCTTTTGGAGCCCCTTTGGCTCCAGGCGGTACTCTCCGGCCTCGCCGCGGCCTCCATGCTCATGACAAAGGCCCGGTGGTCGGTCTTCGGTACCGGCCTGCGCCGGCTGGGCGGCACGTGGTCGGTTCCCGCACGTGCCGTCCTCGCCGCCGCCGCCCTCGGCCCCCGCGCAGCCAGCCCGAACCGCAGACGCCGCGCGGCGACCCGAAAGGTCAGCTCCCGCCTCCGCGACCTGGAACGAGCCCTCCTCGCCCGGGAAAGAGGCGTCGGCCGGCCGCGACGCCACCAGATCCGTACCCACCGCCGACTCGTCGTCGCCGCCCTGCGCCAAGCCGAACTCCGCCTCGACACCCAGCACCGCAACGACCTGCTCGAAACACTGCTGACCATCAGCACCAACCACACCAGGGGCCACTACGCGGCCCTCCTGCCCGCCGAGCAGCTCGAAGGCCTGGAACCCGCCAAGGACCACACCCTGCTGTGGGCCTCGCTGCGCACCGGGGCCGGGGTGGCGGTCGTCACGGCCGCGGTCTGGGCGGGAGAGCGGTTCGGCCTGTCCAGCCTGGTCCTGATGCTGGGCGCGCTCGCGGTGTTCAGCCTGGTGTTCCGCAGCCACGCCGAAAGGGTGCCCGACGCCATCCTGACGAGGCTGTCCGGCTGAAAGGCCAAGCAAGGCCGGAACTCCGGGGGTGGCGCCTTTCTTCGGGCCGGCCGGGCCGACCGCCAGGAACTGCACGGTGCAGTCTTCCGCGGGCAGGTCCGGGGGCCGCGAGGTCTTGGGGCTCGATGCGGAGAATCCCGTCGCCTCCCCTCCAGAGGCCGTAGCCGTGGTACGGGGGTGTCCTCCACCGCGGCCCCGACGGTCTTGCCGGTGGTGTCGCCGGGGCCGCAGATGCACGTCCGCTCGCCGGGCCACTGGCAGGGCTTGGGGTGGAAGGTCAGTGCCACGGCGCGCCCTTCCGTGGTCCTCGGCGGGGAGGGTTCTTCGTCCGCGGCTTCCCTGGCGGCGGAGGCGCGGCGCAGCACGTCGGGGCTCTCCGGGAGGCGGATCGGCCATTGGCCGCGCCAACGGGGTGGTGCGGCCTGGTCGGGCGGCTCGTTCCGGATCACGATTTCCAGGTTGGGGTGGACAAGGAGCTTCAGGTTGGGGTTCTGCTCTTCATCGACCGCAGCGGGAACTTCGTGACGGCGGGTCCGCCGGAGTCAAGGAATGCCCCCGAGTACTACCTTGCCGGACACTGGACCAAATTTCCCGACCAGACGGAGATTTCCATTGACCTCGCCCGGGCGGCAGTGAAGGAATTCCTGGCATCGGGAGGGCAGCGCCCGACCTGTGTTTCCTGGAAAAACCAGTATCCTGACGATTAGCCGGAAGCAACCCAGCACCCGCCCCGCTGCCCCCGTTTCCGTCCGGGCGGCTTGCGGGGGCGGTTTGGCCGTGGAACTTCTCCCGCCCGTCGGTCCAGCTCTGTGCCTGCCGCCCTCGGCCGGTGCCGCAGGCCCGGCCCGTGCACCTGCTACCGGTCGGGCCGTCAGGCCCCGGTCCCGGCCATCCACTGGTGCGGCCGCAGGCCGCCCGGTCCCTGACCCGCCACACCCTGTCTGCGTCCCACCCTCGGCCGAGGCCGCAGGCCCGGCCCCGCATTTCACTGCGGGCCGGGCCGCCAGGCCCTCCAGTTCCTCGCTACCCGCCGCTCCGCTGCGCTCGTTGGCCTGCCGTGGCTTGGTGCTCGAGGCGGCTGTCCCCCCTGCGCCCGGGGTGGCGGTATGGGTTCAGGGGGTGGTGTGGCCCGGCAGGGGGCCGTAGGCGGTGCACCACTCGCAGTCGCAGGTGGTGAGGGAGTTGGCCTGGCAGTGGGCGGTGGGCCATGCCCGGGAGGTGCACGGGCCGGGGCCGACGGGGGTGCCGTCGTCGGGCAGGGTGCGCCGGCACCAGTCGCATCGGATGGCGGCCGGCACACCGGCCCGGCGCAGTCGTCCAGCCGCTTCGGCGGCGGTGGCGAAGGGGATGGCTTCCCGCGCGGTGACGGGTGCGCCGTTCAGGAGCTGTCTGCTGTGCCACAGGCTCAGACCCGTGACGGCGCGGACCGCCTTGAGGGCCGCAGGCCCGCCGGGCGAGGGGTCGGTCAGCAGGACTGTGAACTGCGGATCCTCCACAGGTCTCTCCTTCGGGTCGGTCGGTGTCGTGTCGCATGCCCAGTCAACAGTCGGCAGGGCAGTGGCTCCAAGGGGATATCGGGGCCTCCGTCCTGTCCCCGCCACCCGGGCCGGTGCCGCAGGCCCGCACCGCGCACCTGCCCGGCACCCCGGCCGCCCGCTGGGTGCGGCCACCGGGCCGGCACACCCACCCGCGGCCGCCAGGCCGTCCGCTTGAAGACCGGGTGGCGGTGCCTGCTGCGCCCCGACCCGGCCCCTGCCTCCTGCCCTTGGCCGGGTTGTGTCTGCTCCCCGCGCTGTGCCGTGGCCCGGGGGTGAAGTCCCTGACAGCTCTTGCATCTCCGTACGGCCGGACGCCCGGGTTCGCGACACCTCCTGCATCCCTGCACGGCCGGGCCGCTCGGGAGCCGCCGCTGCGCCCCGAGGAGGTGGTGCGAGGGTCGGTTCCGGGGTGCGGGTCCCGAGGGGTGGGATGTGGGGGCGGTGGGGCTTGTGTACGGCCAGGGAGGGGCCGGAGGGTGGCCGCACTGGGTTGTCCCGGAGTCCGTCGGTGGAGTGCCGGCGGGGCTGGGTGAGTTCCTCCGGGGCCGGGCGGGCCCCGGAGGCGGCGGGCCCCAGAACGCCTCACCGGGCCGGTACTGCCCGGCAGCGGGGGTGCCGGTGGCGTCCGGGCGGGTGGCCCGGTGAGCTCCTGGTGATGATTGGCGTGATGCTTTCAGTGGGTTCGGCGTTGCTGGTCACCCGGGGTCGGGTGGTGGTTCTTGCTGTTCAGGGACGTGTTGTGAGCGGGCAGTGGTGAAGGGCCGCGCCGATGTGGTGGTGAAGCATCACGCCGAGGTGCGGTGAACCACGGACGCCGATCGTTATCGCGGCTGCCGGGGTCCGGCCGGCAGCGGTGAGGCCCGGGACAGGGATCTTGTGGGCGTCGTATACGGGAAGCGGCAGGTTGATCGGCTCCGGCAGGATGACGCGGTGAACTTCTTCTTCCGTCGTCAGCAGCCTGCCTCGCGGCCTTCCCGGGCGTGGAGGTCTTGGAGCGTGTCCGGCTGGCGGTTGCCGGGGCGCGGTCTCGGGACGGAGATGCGTTCGAGGAGTTGATCGCCGCACTGCTGGCGGTCGGCTCGGCCGGGGATCTTGACGACTCGCTTGAGGCGCTGCGTGTGCTGACGGGACGTCCGGCGCTGCTGCTGCGCCTGGACGCCTTCATACGACGGGAGCCGTGGTACTCGACGCGCCCCGCTCCATCACTCACCGAGGCCGACCCGGTCGCCCTTGTCCTGGCGGCCTCGCACGCCGATGGCCGCATCCGTGAGCGCGTGGTGCGGCGGATGCTGCACCAGCCGCGTCCCGAGATGATGCCGTTTCTCGTCCTGCGGACCAGCGACTGGGTCCGCCGGGTACGGGAGCCGGCGTGCGCGGCTCTGGCCGTGCTGCTCCACGAGAACCCCCTGCTGGCCACCCCGGCGACCGTGCGTACGGCCCTGCTGACCAACCGGCGCCAGCGCGGCGCCTTCGCCCACGGTCAACTACTCGTGCCGCTGCTGGCCGAGTCGGGCACGGCCCTGTCCGGAAGGCTTCTCACGGCCCCCGACCCGGTGGTGCGTCGCTTCGTCCTCGACACCACCGCGCACCGCCTCAGGTTTCGTGACCTCGTGGCCCTCGCCGAGAGCGACCCCGGCCGGCAGGTCAGGGCCCGGGCCGCCGAGGCCGCCGCCCGGCAGGCGGTGTGGACCGACCAGGTCGAGCCGCTGCGCCGCCTGGCCCGCAGCCGCCACGCCGAGGTACGGATCACCGCCCTCACAGGGCTGATGCGCACCGGATCCCCGCAGAACGTGGTGCCGTACCTCGACGACCCGTCCGCACTGATCCGGGCCCTGGCCCGGGAGGCGGCACGCCGCACCGTACCCGCTCTTCGTGTTCGACCCGGGACTGCCCATCGCCTTGGTCCTGGGTCACGGCAGCCACCTTCGGGTACGGGGCGGGGCTGCTGCTGCAGGACCGGCTGATGGCGCTGACGCCGGACGAGCTGAGCGGGCAGGCGCTGGGCCTGCACAGCTCCGGGATGCTCACCATGCAGGGTGTCGGCGCGGTGGTGGCCGGCTCGGTGGCCGAGCTGACCTCGCCGGCCACCGGCATGGTGGCGACCCTGCTGCTGGCGCCCGGGCTGCGCGGAGGTCCGGCGGCGGACGGGGCCGCGGCCGCGGAGGAGGAAGAGGCCCTCCCCACATCGAAGTAGGCCCCGTGGTGAAGCCCCACGGCAGGCCCGGGCCCGGTGGTGACCGGCGCCTGCTGTGCCCGGTGGACCGCTACCTGTACGCCCGTTGACCCAACGGGCCCGAAGAACGCGGACGCCCCCGGCCGGAACGGCCGGGGGCGTCCGCGTTCAGGCGCGGAACAGGGTAGTCGCGGGGACGACTACGGCAGCGGGACCTGTGCGGTGCCGACTACTTGACCGCGCGCAGCGCGTCGACGATGCCGAAGCCGTAGAAGCCGTTGATGCGCTTGCCGCCCGCACAGGCGGCGTCCACGATGCCGTCGCCGTTCCCGCCGTGCGGGTCGGCCGGGCACCCCGGGTTGTCCGCCTGGGCCTTGAGCAGTGCCTGCAACTGGGCCGGGGTCGCGTCCGGGTGGGCGGACTTCAGGAGCGCGGCCACACCGGAGGCGTGGGGAGTGGCCATGGACGTGCCCTGGAGGTAGCCGTACTGGTTGTTCGGCAGCGTCGACAGGATGCCGCCTTCCCCGGACGGTGTGTCCGAGGCCTGGTACTGGTCGCCGCCCGGCGCCGCGACGTCGATCACGCCGAGGCCGTAGCTGGAGTAGTACGACTTCGCGCTCCTGGCGCCGGTCGCGCTGACCGTGACGACGCCCGGCAGTTGTGCGGGCAGCTCCCAGCACCTGTGCGGGTCGACCGTCCGGTTCGCCGGGGTGGAGTCGTTGGGGCTGACACCGTCGGTGAAGGCCTTGGAGGCCAGGTCGTGGTCGGAGTTACCGGCCCCGGCGACATTGAGGATGCCCTTGCGCTGCGCGTAGAGCTGGGCGCGGTTGACCGCCTCGACGATGGCCTCCTGGTCGGGGTCGTCCAGGCAGTTGTACTGCCACGGGTCCACGTAGTAGCTGTTGTTGGTGATCTGCACACCGTGGTCGGCGGCGAACACGAAGGCGCAGACGACGCTTTCGGCGTAGATCAGCTGGCGCGGGGTGGGCTGGGAGACCGTGATGCCGGAGACCCTCACACCGGGTGCCACGCCCGCGACGCCGATGCCGTTGCGGGCCGCGGCTATCGTGCCCGCCACGTGCGTGCCGTGGAAGTGGATCGCGTCCACCGGCCGCCAGGAGCCGTACGTGGTATCGGCCTTGCCGCTGACGCAGTTCGCGGACTGCGACGGGGAGAAGTTCGCAGCGAGGTCCGGGTGGGTGTCGTCGACGCCGGTGTCTATCACGGCGACCGTGACGTCCCTGCTGCCCGGGTTGATCCTCGCGGCCTTGTCCGCGCCGATCGCCCGCAGGTCCCACTGCTCGGCTTCGAGGGGTTCGGTGCCGTCGCCGGACGTTTTCCCGATCCTCGCGGCCTCGGCCTCGGAGAGGTACCGCACCGCACCCTCGTCGGTCGTCCCCGCCGCGCTGAGCGGCGCGGTCCGCGTGGTACCTGCCGACTCCACGCCGCGCACCGCGCGCAGCCGCCTGCCGAAGTCGGGGTTCGCCGAGTGGACGACGATGACGCCGATCCCGTCGTACGTGACGACGATGGTGCCGCCGGCCGCGGTGATGGCCCGCTGCACCTCTGCGATCGTGCGACGGTCGGTCTTGGTGTTGACGACGTACGCCAGGGTGTGCGCGTCCTCGGCCCGCGCGGCGGACGGTATTCGGGGCGTCGCCGAGGCCGACGCGGGAAGGAATCCGAGCGAGGCGGTCAGCGACAGCACGATCGGTACGACCAGGCCGAGCCGGAGTAAGGAACGTCGTCGAGCCATGTGGTCTCCACATCATCCGGGTGCAGGACCCGCCCGACAGCAGAGTGCCGGCCAGGCAGGTGCATGACGGGTGGTACAGGGGTGAAGCTATCCCGCCACCTCGTCAACCAGCAATGACTCGCAATGACTTGACCAGACCTGCGGCGAAGGTGAGGGTGGCACTGCGGCCGAAGCCTGGACCTGTCGGAGCAGTGCGGACCCTTTGCCGCTGAGGAACCGCCAGGCAAGGCTCGGCTGGTGACTGGGCCATGGTCAGGACCACGGGTCGTCGCAGTACGTGGACCGCACCCGCGCCGCGGCCCTCGCGCTGCGCGGCGAGCAGGCCCGGCCCGCCAGGCCCGTGGTGCGTCGCGGCCGGTTGTGACCGGAGCCCCTGCCACCGGCCGGGCGGCCAGGTCTGTTCAGGGCTGTTGCCGGGTGAGGCGTTGTTCGATGGCGGTGTACCGGTTGTGCCGCTGGTTCGGGGGTGGGGGGCTGTGCCAGTCGATTTCGTACAGGACGTCGCCGGGGCGGCCGCCGCGCAGCGGCACGGTGGCGGCGATGCGCCCGTGGTGGGAGGGGAGGACCGCGTACTCGACCGCGGCTCCGACGGTCTTGCCGGTGGCGTCGCCGGGGGCACAGATGCACGTCCGCTCCCCGGGCGACCCGCAGCGCTCGGGGTGGCCGGTCAGTGCCGTGGTGCGCCCTTCCGTGGCGGGCGGCGGGGAGGGTTCTTCGGCTACGGCCTTTCTGGCGGCCGTGGTGCGGTGCAGTGCGTCGAGGTCCTCCGGGAGCGGGAGCGTCCATAGACCGTTCCAGCGGGGTACGGCCTGGTCGGGCGGCTCGACGACCTCACCGAGCGCGTCCTGCCCCAGCTGCCGCCCGGCTACGACCTGCTGTTCGGACGCCCGGCCACAGGCGAACGACCCTGACCACCCTCGCGCCGCCGCCAGCCCGCGGCCGGCCAGCACCCGGAAGGCTCCACGGTCATGACCCGGTACCGCCTCCTCCTCCAGCACGTCCGCACCCTCGGCCGCTACACGTCCGACGAGGAAGCCGAACGCGTCCTGCATGCCGTCCTGACAGCCCTCGGCAGCCAGCTCACCGGCGAGGAACGCTGCGACCTCGCCGCAACCCTGCCCGAGCGCGCCCGCGCCGCCTTCGCCAACCAGATCCCGCTGCCCCAGTCCGTTGCCGCCCCGGCCTTCGTCGAAGCCGGCGCCCGCGCCCTGAACACCAGCCTCACCGGCGCCCGCTGGGACGTCTCCTTCGTCCTGGCCGCCCTCGCCGGCCTGGCCGGCGACCACCTGACCGACCGGCTCCTCGCCGACCTGCCTCGCGGTTACGCGCTCCTGTTCGGCCGCGCCGACCTCGCCATCGCGGCTTGACCCGGGACCGGGTACGGGCCTTCAGCGGCACCGTGCGCGAGCTCACCCACCGGGCGGGCACCTGCTCCCCTCGCCCCGGCCGGACGGGGCGAGCGCGCATCCGCAGAGGTCACGACGTCCGGCGTGGGATCGACCTGAACGCCCGGTCGGCAAAGGTCAGCGCTGCCTGCGGTCGTCGGATGGGCGGGCGGTGTCGAGGGCGTCGCGCAGGGCGTACAGGTCGGCGATGGTGGCCACCTCGGCGAAGCGGGCCAGCAGCCGGCGGACGGTGCGGTCGTCACCGTCGTGCACGGCCTCGGTGATCGCCTCGATCAAGGCCGCCTGCCCGTCCCGGACCGTCTCCGGTGCCACGGGCGCCGGGTGTCCCACTGCCGCCTCCCTGCGCGGTGTCGCTCGCTGTTTCGGGGCGCGCGGCGGCGGCTCGGGGGGTTGCCGCCGCCGCGCAGCGGAAGACTACCTCCCTTCTCGCATCCGCAAAATCTGTGTGCGCCGGAGTAGACATTGATCGTGGGCTGGTCTAGCGTTTCTCTCGTAGACAGCAGTCGGCGATACCGGCCAGACACGAACTGGCCGGGGTTGTTGGACAGAGTTCGCGGTTCGGTCCAGCAGTGGAGTTCCGAAGCCAGGCAGGTGCAGGACGGCGACGGGACTGGCTGCCGGACCGGGCGGCCCGCAGGTATCAGGGGCCGCCACCAGCGGTACCGGTTGTACGCGGTTCAGTGAGTGCAGTGCCGGCAGTACGAAAGTGACAGTGCAGTCCAGAGGATGAATGGAGGGCGCAAGCGCCATCAGGATCGCCCGGCCCGTGAACACTCGCCCGGGCGGACACCGCAGACCCCAACGCAAGGACGGTGGTTTCCGGTCACGCATACGCGATCCCCACACACCCCCTCCCCCGGGGCAGTGCGGAACCCAAGGACCGGCCCAGGCCGGTAGATGGTGTTGTTCCCCTTCGGGGCCCCGGAGCCGACACGGCGCCGGGGCCCCTCAACGCGTTCTCCCAGAACCAGAGAGGTGCAGTGACTACAACGACCAGCCCCGACACACCCGACAAACTCGACGACGACGACTACCCCGCCTACACCATGGGCCGTGCCGCCGAGATGACCGCCACCACCCCCGGCTTCCTACGAGCCCTCGGCGAACACCGCCTCATCACCCCACTGCGCTCCGACGGCGGCCACCGCCGCTACTCCCGCTACCAACTACGGATCGCGATGCGCGCCCGCGACCTCGTCGACCAGGGCACCCCCATCGAGGCCGCCTGCCGCATCGTCATCCTCGAAGACCAACTCGAAGAAGCCCTGCGCCTCAACGAGCAACTCCGCCGCTCCCAACACGGCCAGGAACCCACCGCGGACACCTGACCGGACCGGCAACCTGGCCTACAGCCGCGGGCGGAGCCCATGGACAGATTCTGCAGGCTCCGTCGCGCGTCCGGTGCCGCGGCGACCGGCACACGCGTTTCCCCGTGAGTTCCTGCCGCTGCGCCGAGGCTTGAATGGCCTCTGATCGGCGCATCTCGTGAGTCCGGCGGGAATCGTCCGGTTCGTCCGCTGAGGCGTCGAGCCGGTGTTCCCGGTCGGGGCTTCGTCTATGAGGGAGGCCCGACCGGCGTTGACCTGCCGACTTCGTCGGTGTACGGGATTCGCGGGGGTGTCCCGGGAATCCCGTACACCGCCCGCTACGCCCACTCCACGCCGTGTTCGGCGAGCTGCGCGAGCTGTCCCGGGGACAGCTTCGCCCGCCTCGCCTTGGCGTTGTTCAAGAATGAACCCAGCGCCACCTGGTGCACCACGACCTCTTCCTCGCCGCCGGGGCTGGCCTCCACGGTCTCCAACGGCTAGAAGGGCCGCGCATGCCGTTCCCGCGCCACGAACTGGGCGAGCACCGCCAGGCACTGGGTGAACCGGTCTGTGCGGGAGACCTTCGGCTTTGCCTCGGCAGCCGCCTTCGCGGCCACCGGCTCGGGGTCCTCCTCGACCCTGATCGCCGCCAGCAGGTTTCGCTGATCGGCCTCCAGGCGGTTCGGCCGTGTGACCGTGCGGGAAGCCGGCTGCTGACCCGACCGCGGTGGTGGAGGTGTTGTCGGCGCGGTCGGCAGGGCGTCCCGTGCCCCGCCGGCCTTCAGGTCCTGTTCGGCCCCACCCCCGGTCGGCTTTCTCGGCCTCCGGGTTGAGGAGGCGGTTCAGGCCCACCGGCTGAGGCCCCGGCATTCGTCTGCGTGTGGCCGACCGGGCCGGTTCACCGAAGGCTTTTTGCAGATTGCAGATGGGCCGTCACCGGTGCTGCGGTGACGGCCCATCGCGGGTGATGCTCATACGGTCGGGCCGACCAGACCTGTCAGGGCCCGGTGTGCGCGTCGGGTGGTGCGCTCGGCGCGGCTCTTGAGCCGGAGCGCGCGCGCGAGGCGGTGCTTCTCGGCCTCCCGCAGACGCTCGTCGATCGTCGCCCGCGCCACCTCGAGGTGGTAGGTCATGGTGCTCCCCCTGTCCGCGGGTGATCCGTCGGCATCACCGCGATGCCGACCCTTCGGACCACCCTCTGCGCTTCAGAGTCTACACCCAAATACGAGACAAAGCCTTGCATTTAACGTTCCGTTCAAGAAATTGCCTGCTGATCGAAGGCTTTGATGTCGATTGGCTCCCAGGTTCCGCGTGGCGGCGATTCGGTGCCCGGATCCCTGCTCAGGCCGCCGCTCCGCTCGCCGGTCCTGGCGGTCCGGTGCCGCTCGGCGACCGTCGTCCTCCTGGCCGTCCCGGTCGGGCGGGTCGGGACGGATCGGGTCGGGGCGGAAGATTTCAAGTCCAGTGAGACGGTCGTGGCGTTATGAGGTTTGTGGTGCGGGTTCGCGGCGTTTGGCGGGGTCGTTGATCCACGCTGTCTTCGGGATCTCGTATGGGGTGGCGTGGGCTGTCCGGAAGGCGTTACGGCGGGGTGACGGCGTGCTGGGTCGTGTTTGGGTGTGGTGGTGGATCCATGTCCGCAGGGGGTCGTCGTCGGACGGGTTCAGGCGGGGGAGCCCGAGTCTGGTGGCGGTGTGGTGGAGGAACGCGGCGTGGGCGGGGTGGGTGTGGCGGTGGGGGCCGTTGTGGTTGTCGGGGGTGGCGAGTACTCGGTGGTGGTGGAGTGCGCGGGCGAGGGTGACGGTTTCGGGGTAGGTGGCGGCATCTCGGGCGTGGAGTGCCCATGACGTGCGTGGCGCGAGACGGGGGTTGGTGGCGGCGAGGGTGCTGGTGCGCCGGTGCCAGCGGTGCGCGAGGTGTTGCTGGTGGTCGTACCAGCGGGTGGTGATGGTCTGGGCCCAGCTCCAGGCGAGGTCCGCGTCTTGACGGCGTTGCAGGCGCTGGTGGGCGCGTTGTGCGTGCTCGAGTTCGGGCAGCGTGGTGACGTCGAGGATGTGGCCGTGTTCGCCTGTGGTGGGCCAGGTGTGGTGGCGGGCGCACAGGCGTTGGTGGTCGGGGGTGTAGGCCCAGGCCGTGCGGGTGGCGCCGCGGGTGTGGTGTAGGACGCAGGCGGGGCAGGCGGCGATGGGTGGCTGCCGGTGGCGTGCGGTGCGCTGCCAGGTGATGTGGGGCAGTTCGTGGCCGCTGCCGGGCCGGGCGGGTGCCGGCGACGGGTTCCCAGCGGGGCAGGGCGAGGTGGGGGTGGGGGATGCGGGCGAGGGCCGCGATGCGTACCTGGGCGGCGCGGTTGGGGTGGAGTTCGGCGCCGTGCACGGTGGCGAGGCCTTTGCCTTGCGCGTCGACGGCGATCGCGAGGGCGTCCAGGAGCTGGGGCAGGCTCTGCCGGTAGGCGTGTGCCAGGCGGGTGAGGTAGGAGACGGTGGTTTCGCGTGGCAGGGGCCGTACGCGCTGGCAGCCGGGGGTGACGGGAGGCGCGTAGAACATGGCTGTCATCGCCGGGCGGTGGTGCGTGTCAGGGTGTGGGGGCGGTGCTGCTCTTCGGCGAGGTGGTCGAGGTCGATGTCCTCCAGGACGGCGCGGGTGATGCGTTCGGTGCCGTCGAGGATGGTGGTGATGGCGGCTTGGCGCACGAGGCGCGCCAGGCTGCCGATCCTGCCGCCGGTGCGGGCGTGGAGGTAGCCGGCCAGGCGGGGCAGCGTGCCGGGGCGGTGGTGGTCGAGGTCGAGGGCGTTGTCCATGGCGGCGGCCAGGTCGCGGAACGGTTCGCGGGTGCCGTGGCGAAGCGGCAGTGCGCCGGTGTCGATGAGGCTGGCGCGGGCGGCGAGCTGTTGTCCGCGCACGCCGGTGAACAGCGGGGTGTCGGTGACGTCGATGCCGGCGTAGAGGAACGTCGCCCGGATGCGTTCGGTGAGGTCCTTCAGGAGGTCGGCGGCGTCCGCGCCAGTGCTGGTACGGGGGTTGAGGCGGTGGATCTCGTCGATGAGGACCAGCCGGACCCGGGCGGCGGCGTAGGGGTGGCAGACGGCGGTGGCGATCTGGGCCTGGGTCATCCGGGCGGTGACGGGGATGCCGAGGTAGCGGGCGAATTCGGCGGCGAGGGTCTTGGCGGTCGCGCCCGGCGGAACCAGGATGTACGCGACCGGCACGGTGTCCCCGCTCGCGTCGGCGCCGGCGCGGGCGTGTGAGGCCAGGTGGCAGGCGCGCCCGATGTGCAGGATGGCGGTGGTCTTGCCGTACGCGGCCGGCCCGGTGACGATCAGGGAGGGCCGGGCGGTGGTGTCCTGGTGGCGCCCCAGGACCATCAGGGTGCGCACGGTGCGCGAGACCTTGTCGATGGCGGGGGTCTGCACGGTGACGAACCTGGAGTGGTAGGCGAGCTTGTCCTCGGCGCTGCGCGGCGGCCCGCCGGGGGCGGGAGGCGCGGGCACGGGTGTGTCGACGAACCGCTGGAAGCCGTCCCAGGTCGAGCACTCGTACGCCCAGTCGCCCTCCGGCGAGTCCGGCGCCGGCCCGGTTCCCGTGCCGCTCGCCGCCCACGGGAGCGCGGCCGCCGGCAGCGCCGCATACGACGGTCCGGCGGCTTCACGCGCGCCGGGGTCGCCCTGTCCCGGGGAGAGGGCTGCCCGGTCCTGCCCGGCATGGCCGTCCTGGCCGCCCCGCGGTGGCCGGAGCCGCCGGGCACGGTGTCATCCTTCCGGCCGGGGTCCGTTCCGCTCGCCGCCCCCGCTTCCATGGTGGCGATGGCGGTGGTGGTGTCGAGTGCGTCGGCCGGGCGGGCGGTGTCGGTGATGTGGCGGGCGGTGCGGGCCCGCTCGTTGCTGTCCGGGTTCGCGGTGCGGGCGCGCAGCAGGAGGTCGTCGAGGGCGCGTACGAGGGCGGCTTCGTAGTGGTCGCGGTCGGGGCGGCGGGCGACCTGGGTCTTGAGGTACTGCCAGATGTGGTCGTTGAACGGGCTGGTCGCGTGGTCGCGGTGGATCCAGGGGATCTCGGTGAGCTTGCCGTTCGGCAGCCGGATCCAGACCTGGCGCAGGTCGTGGGGGTTGTGGTGGACCTCCCATTTGCCGCCCTGGGCGGTGACGGGGGAGGGGTGGCCGCGGTGCGGGTTGAGGACGGCGTGGTCGTAGGTGCGGTGGTCCACGCGGATGCCCCGGTCGGTGACGGCCTTCCACACCACGGGCAGCAGTTCGGTGTAGTCGTCGCCGGTCAGCGGGACGGGCAGGTAACCGCACGCCGCGACCAGGGCGCCCCACATCTCGTTGGGCGACAGGCAGGCCCGGGGCATCATGGGGTGCCGCAGGCCTTCGTGGGGGCGGTTCTGCCAGCCGGCTTTACCGACCGTGGGAGCTCGTAGCTCTGCTCTGACCTGCGGCGACTCATAGCGTACATGTCCGTGACGACACTTCAGTAGCGTTTGCGTTGCTTGCCGAAGCGGCTCTCTGACTTCGTTCTTGGGTGGAGCACGACTGCGCGATCAGACGGATAATCGCGGCTGCTGCGACCAGCTGATCGATACGGTGTCGGCATGAGTCAGGGCATAGTGCGCGTGGATGACGGTTGGCGAGTGCCCGCGGTCCGTGGGCTGGGCGTGGGAGAACTCGTCATCGATGACCGGCTGAGGCTCCGCGTCGGGTCGAACGAGATCATGCTGTGCTCGTGGGCGGAGCTTGTGGCTGACGAGCGCGCATATGGGCTTGCGGCATGGCCGCAGACGAACCTCGGCAAGGCGACCGAGCTGTTGCGTCAGGTCGTTGCCGAGGTCAACGTCTCCGATCAGGGAATTCTCCGCGTTCTGTTCGCTGGCGGCTGGCGTTTGCTGGTGCCGGCCAATGACGAGCGGTCGGCGTGGACCGTGGCGGTCCACGGCCATGGATTTCTCACCGCCAAGCCCGGAGGAGGGGTGGCGGTGAGCGGCTCCAGCTCCGGCATCAGCTCATAGTTCGGTCTCCTTCAACGATCTGGGCTTCGAGGTCGGCGACGCGGCGGTCCTGGAAGCGGAGGTTGGAGCGTGCCGCCTTGAGTCGTTCGTCGAGGGTGCGGTTGTCGGCGGTGAGCTGGCGGACGCGTTGCTTGAGTGTGGTGTTCTCTGTGGTGATCCGTTGGATGGCTTCCTCGGTCCATTCGGCCTGCAAGTCGCGGATCTGCCCGAGGAGTTCACCGATGCGGGTGCGCTGGGTGAGGATCTCGGCCTGGGCGGCCTTGAGACCTTCTTCGGCATTCAGAGCCCGTTCGCGCCAGGTCGCCTCGCGGTCGTCGTCCTGCTCGGCGAGCATCTGGGACCGGCGTTCGCCAGCCTCGGTCATCGCAGTGGCGACCGCGGCTCTGGCCTCGGGGTTGTCGTAGAGGAAGGTGCGAGAGACGTCCGCGCGGCGGGCGACGGCCGCGACGCTGATGCGAGCTTTCTCCCGGCGGAGCCGGGCGATCGCATCGTGGACGCGCGTAAGAGCGTCCTGGGTGCCGCGGTGGCGGGCCGCCAGCGCGGCGGCCGTGCGCGGCTCGGGGAGGTGGGTGGTGGGGTTCATGCGCACTCCTGCTCGTCGATCGCGGTGTCGTCGGCGTACTCGTCTTCGTCCTGGGCGGCTGCCGCGGCGAGATCGGCGGCGCGGAAGGCGGTGGACCACACGCGGTGGAAGTAGTCCTGGGGTTTGCGCAGGTCCAGGGCGAGTGCCTCGTCGAGGAGGCCGAGGCCGGCCAGGGCCTTCTCCAAGCCGTCGATGGCGCGGGCGGTGGGCTCGAAGTAGCGGTGGAGGTAGTCGGCGGTGGCGTCGTCGGGGGCACCCTTGGCCAACAATCGCCACTGGTCCCGCTTGCGCCTCCAGTAGAGAAGATCGGCCCCGGACAGGACGAACTTGTCGCAGGAGTGGCAGTTGAGGTTCCAGGGGCAGTCGCCGCCGTCGACGACGGGCTGGAAGGTGCAGAAGCCGCCCTCGGCGGGGGTGCTGCGGCGACCGAGGTCGATCGCGAGGGCCATGGCATGCTCTCGGGTGAGTGGGGTGAGGTCGTCGGTGAGGATTTCGCCGGGGTTGGCGGCGCCGGGGCCGGCCACCCAGACGTGCTGGAGCACGCTCTCCAGGTCGGACTGGGCAAGGTGGACGTAGTGCTCGGCCATGCGCTCGGAGACCTGACCGAGGTAGCGGCGGATGTGGGTCAGGCTCGCTCCGGCTCGCAGCAGGCTGGTGGCCAGCGAGTGTCGGGCTTGGTGGGGCACCCACCGGCCGATGTCGAGATCGTTGATCCACGCTTTGAAGCCCCGGTGGAACCACTGGTAGGACAGGGGCCGACGGCTGTCGCTGTTGCGTTGGTTGCTGGGGAACAGCGGCAGATGGGCGCGCTCCTCCGGGGTCGGCGGGCGGTTGTGGCGCGTGGCGAACAACGCCAGGGTCTTGCGCTGTCGGGCTTCCAGTCGCTGGTGGAGCTGTTCAGGGATACGGATCGCGGCGTCGTAGTTGCCGACCTTCGTCTGGTCGTGCCAGAGCATGGGGAGCCCGCCGTAGCGGCCCAGACAGTCCAGACGAAGTTTGATCACCTCACTGCAACGCCGTCCGGTGACGATGATGGTCTCCCAGGCGTCTCGGAGCCCGCGATCGGCCGGGTCGTGGCAGGCGGCGAGTGTCTGCAGGTTCGTCTCCGCAGCGAGGGCTCGGGCGACATCGTCGGAGAAGGGGGTTCGTGTCCGGGTGATGATCCTTTCCGGAGAGGGCATGGCGGTGACGAACCCCCGGTCGAGGCCGAGCCGTTCGGCTTCGCCGGATTCGAGAGCTTCCAGGAGAACTCGCCGGGTGCGGGTGAAGACCATCTGACGGGTGTAGGCCGTCACGATGGACGGTTTGCCGTGCAGACCTTTCACTCCCAGGGACGGCAGCCCATCCAGTTCGCGGAGCCGTTGGTCGGCGGCGAAGTCGTGGATGTGGTGCGGCCGAAGGAGCCTTGGGTCGTGACCGCCGCCGGGGGCCTGGACCTCCAGGAAGGCACTGAGTTCGGTGCAGGCTCGCCGGGTGCCGTCGAAGGTGTGGCCTGAGCGCGGGCAGCTCGGGGATCGCAGTATCGCGGCGAAATGATCCCAGGCCAGGTCGCGGAGCCACCGCTGAGATATCGAGGTCAGGTCGATGCGTGTTGACCGGTTGTTCAGCCTGCGGCCGAAATGCTCGGTGTTCAGGTAGCCCTGCTCGCGGGTCTGCTCCGGCGTCACATAGAGCGGGGTGAGCAGGTCTATGAGGATCCCGGCGAGGTAGGAGGCGTCCCGGCCGGCCGTGGTCAGCCGACTATCTTCCTCGTCCAGGTCCAGGCTGTCGGTAGCCAGGTCGGTGAGCGAGTGAAATCCGTGGTCGCGACAGTAGTCCGCCAGGCTCTGGATCTGGATGAGTTCCCAGCGCCTGCCCGATCCACGGGCATGGACGAACAGTCCCCACTGGATCTCAGCTCTCAAGAGCGGGTGCAGACCGCGGAGGTTGATCTGACCCGGTCGGGATACTGGCGCTGTCCTTGAGCACCACCACCGGAAGTCCGATTCGTTGTCGTAGGCGACCGGCACTGGCGAACCGACCCGTTCGTAGCGGTTGCCCCACTGCGCGGGCAGCACGGCCCCGCCCGGCCGTCCCTCCCTGCGATAGCGCCGGTGGTGCCGATAGCAGAGCCCCAGGGGCGATTCCGCCAGGTCAGGGCAGACCACGGCCTTGCAGCGTCCATATCCGGGCCGGGGCAACTGCTTGGCCAGCCAGCTGTCGAAGTCGGCGGCGTCTCCGTGCCGGTCGCGGTAGTGATACCAGCTGAACTGGTGGTGGTGACACAACTCCAACGTCAACTGGCGTGACGGCCGCTCGGGGCAGAGCCGGCACGGCCGTTCGCGCAGTTCCTCGCCGTGCCCAACCAGGTCTGCGGTGCGCAGGAAGTCCGTCCGGGACCGCTCCGCGCGGAGCCGACGCCACGCAGTTTCGTGGGCGCCGCAGAGATCTCCCCGGCCTGCCCTCGGCCGCTCGCAATTGGTGACCAGGCAGATCCATCGGTAGACAGGGTGGTCCGGTGGGATCTCGACGATCTCCGAGCGGAACACCGGATCGAAGGTCGGGGAGTTGACCAGCGCGGTCGTGATCTCGAACCGGTCCCGGCCATCCCGCACCGGGGCCAGAACTGTCTCGGTCACCGCGCCTCACCCCAGACCGCGCGCAGAGCGGAGTCGAAGGCGGGGTCGTGGACATCGACGTGTCCGTAGACCTCGTCGACCGTGGCGGCCGAGGCCCAGCCGCCGGCATCCCGGGCGATCAGCAGGTTGCCGTCGGCGGCGTCGAGGACCGCGGAAGTAAACGTGTGCCGGAAGGCATGGGGTTTCACCAGCCCCAGACCAGCGCGATTCCCGGCACGGCCGATCATCCGCCGAGCCCCGACCGGCGCCCACGGCTGTCCGACGCAGGCGCCGTGCAGCTGGACCAGGAGCATGCCGTGCTCGGCTTCGCGCGGGTACTCGCTGGTGAGGTACTCGAAGTAGGAGTGCACCATCGCCGGGCTGACCCGCTTGATCAGCCCGCCGGTAACCGTGCCGTGCTCGACCCGCCAGGAGTGCTTGGTCTTGGCCTCGGCCCGGTTCGGATTACCGGGCCGGTGACAGACGTGCAGGTGAGGGGCGCGGCACTCGCCGCAGGCCGCGTTCTCGCGCAGGTGCAGGTCGACCAGGTGCAGCCCGCAGAGCTCGCCGATCCGCAGGCCGCCGTCGGCCAGCCAGGTCACCACCATCCGGTCACGGGCCGAGTTCACCGTCGCCAGCAGCTTCTCCCTCGCGCCGTCGGGCAGCATCTTCGGGTGCCGGCGGTGTGGTCCCTTCGGCGCGAGCGGGTTCGCCGGCATGGCCGTCTTCACGTGCCCGAGGAGCGAGCGGCGCCGGTCCACTCGCGACGGCAGCCGCGTGCCGTCGAGCTTCTCACCGAGGCCCACGTTGACGCCGAGAGAGGCTTGGTGCAGGTAGAAGCCTTTCAGGCAGGACGCCACGGTCGACAACGCGGCCCGGCCGTAGGGTCGCTTGCCCATCCGCCACGGCTCTCCGAGCGGCATGTGGACCTCGGCGTCGACGGCGCCCATGTACCGTTCCAGATCGCGCAGTTGGACCTTGTCGAAGGCCAGGCACTCGCGCTCCAGCCACCGCAGATGATCCACCAGGTAGTACGCGTAGGTCTTCTGCGTGCCCGAGCCGTCATGGACGCGCAGGAACCTGTCCGCCTCGGCGTGGACAGCGCCCTCGGGCCAGACGATGGTCCATGACCTCCACCCGCCCTTCCGCTCGATCCGCTGGACCCTCAGATCCCCGACCACAAGGTGCCGCACCATTCGTCCTCCGTACCGACTCCAGAACATGACGAACGTCCTGAACCCGGTCGGTAAACGAGCCCATGACGTCCACGCCACAGGCTCGAACAAACGTCACGAACAGCACAAACTACGGTCGGTAAAGCCGGCGGTGATCCACTCGTCGAGCAGGTCCTGCAGCTGGGGGAGCGTCCAGCGGGCCTGGGAGGCGACGTCGCGGCCGCGGCGGGTGACGTTGGAGCCGGCGACGTACTGGCACAGCAGGGTGTTGATGGAGCCGAAGGTGCGCTCCACCGGCCCCTTGGCAGCCGGCTGGCGGGGCGGGGCGCTCTGCACGCTCACCCCCAGCGTCTCGCACGCGGCCAGGAAACGCCTCGGACACGAAGACCTTCCCGCGGTCGACGACGACGGTCTCCGGCACGATGACCGGCCGCGCGGCCGCTCCGTCCAGCCGGGCGTCCAGGGCCAGCAGCCGCTCGTAGGGAACGGCCGCGTGCGACAGCTCCAGGACCTTCGGCCAGCCGGGGCGCATCGGGTGCGGTACCGCCATCTCCGCCAGCAGCAGCGCGGCGTCCACCGCCTTCGTCGAGGCCGGCCGCAGGACGGCCGCCAGGATGGAGCGCGTCGCGACATCGAGGGCGATCGTGAGCTCGGGCTGGCCGACGACGCCCTGGTCGAAGACCACCATGACGTCCAGCCGGGTGGTGTCGAGCATGACCTGCTCACCGGGCCGCAGCACGTTCGTCGGCGTGAACGGCGCCGCGGGGACGGTGGCCGTCCTGGCGGGGCGCCCGGGAAGCTCCCGGGGATCGGCGAGCGCGCGCACCAGCCGGTAGAACGTCGCCGGCGCCGGCATCGCCACCGCGCCCGGCCCGTGCGCCTCGTCCAGGATCTCCACCGTCAGCCGCCGCAGCCCCGCCACCGTCCCCTTGGACTGTCCGCGCTGGCGGCGCAGGGCCTCCAGGACGGCGACCACCACCCGCTCGTCCGCGCCCGGTACGGCTGGAACCGCGCGTGGTGCGATGGTCGACCAGCCCCCACAGTCCCCGCTGCCGGTAGTTGGCGCGCATCCGCACCACCGTCGCTCGGCTCACCTCCGGCCAGCCGAGCGCGGTCAGCTCCTCGGCCTTGGCCTGCTCCCGCTCGGCCATCGACCACCGCGCCGGGTCGTAGGCGGGCCGCGGCACCCCCGATGCGCCAGGCCCCGCCGGCAGTCCGCACTCCACCTCCTGGATGTGCCGCTGCCACGCCAGCGCCCGCTCCCGCTGACGCTCCGACACCCCCTCGAACAGCCCCCACTGCGGCGCCCCCGGCACCGCCTGCGCCCCCACCACCCGAAACCCCGGCGACCCGCACAGGTGCCGCACGTCCGCCGCCGCCGCCGCGCCCTGCTCGTCGACCAGCCGCACCACGGACGCCTCCAGGCCCACGACCTGCCAGGCCCGGTCCTCGAACACCACATGGCAGCCCACCGCGACCACAGGCCGCCAGCTCCCGCTCACGCCCCCACCCCCGGCCGCGCCAACCCTGCCAGCCGCTCCTGACCGCCGCTGGTGCGTCCCGGTCCGACGAGGACCCGCTCGTGCAGCGGGTTGCCCAGCTCGACGCCCAGGCGCCCGGACCACAGGCAGTGAAAGACCACCGGCCACACCTCCAGCGGGTCCCCGACCGCCCGCACCCCTTCCACCAGCGGCCGCCGCTCGGCGAACGCCTCGAGCACGGCCTGGGCCAGCCCGGTCCGGCCCAGGTGGCGCGGGTGCCGGTAGCGTCGCAGGGTGCCCGTCAGGCCCGGCGTTCCCCCTCCTCATACGTCTCGACGTCCATCTACAGGTCCTCGGCGGGTCCCCGGGCCCCACCCCCGCCCGCACCGCACGCCGAGCTACCCGCACCCACCGCCGCTGCGCCTCGACGATCTCCGGCAGGCCGCGCAGATCCAGGTGCTCCAGCGCCTGGTCCGCGTCCAGCAGCCACCGCCCGTGCCGCACGCACGCCCGCTCCCACCGCTGCGCGTACCGCATCACCCGTACCGGCGCTCCGGTCCGCCGGGCCGCGCACGAGCGGCACCCGAACACCACCGGCCCCACCACCGCACCGCCCACCCGCCACACCGCCCCAGGGCCGCTCCCGCCCGCCCGTGAGGCCAGCCTCTCGTCGTCCAGCCCCCACGCCGGCAACGCCCGCCCCAGCACCTCCTCGCCGACCCCGCACAACCCGGCCAGCACCCGCCGTCCCGCCGCATCCAGCAGCATCTCAGCGTCCGCCCGCTGCGCACCGCTCTCGTGCCGCAGACGGTGGCCGCGCCACTGCCAGCGCGTCAGCACAGCCGCGCTGTCCAGGCCGTAGCGGGCGGCGGCCCGGCCAACCAGCGAGGGAATCGTCTCCCCAGCGAGAGGGGACACAGGGAAAATCCCGGAAGCCATGACCCCAGCCTTCCGGACAAAGGCGCCCGACGACGGGTGTTCCCCGCTCGCAGGTCGGACCCGGGGCCCCCAGGGCGAGGGTGCTCCGGGGCACCGCCAGGGTGCGCCCGTCCAAGCCGCCTGCGCCGCGCCGGGTCTGGACGTCAACGCGCTGCTCACCCCATCACTCAAAAGCAGCGACTATACCCATTTCTGATGGAAATCATCCATCAAAAATGGGTATGATGCCTCCATGACGTTGAGTACGTTGGAAACGCTGCGGCTCACCATCGCCGCGATCAAGCAGCGCACCGGCGAGAGCCAGCGCCAGCTCGCCGCCGCCCTCGGCCTGACCCAGGACAAGGTGTCCCGCCGTCAGTCCGGCGCGCAACCCTGGTCCCTGGACGAGGTCGACGCGCTCGCCAGCCACTGGGGCATGCGCCCGCTGGACCTGCTCGCCGGCCCCACCCACGCCGCCCAATCCCTGACCTGGCCCCCCGACACCGCCGCCCCCGCAGCAGCACCGCTGCCGGTACCCGCCACCTTCGCGCCCGTCCCCGCGAACCCGGTCGCTGCGCCCGCTCCCGAGGCGCCGACCGCCCCGGTCGCTACCGAGGCCTCGCCCGCCGCCGCGGCCACCGAGCAGCAGGTCGACGGCCCGGTCGCTCCGGTCGCTGCCGTGCCGGCCGCCGAGGCCGTCCAGGCCCCGGCCACGTCGGTGCCCGCCGCGGCCGCCGAGGACGGCGCCGTCGTCTTCGACACCTACGCGGACCGGGGCCTGGACGGGGAGCCCGCCGTTCACCCGGCCGAGCCGTGCGATCGCTGCGGAGAACCGGTGCGGTTCCGGATCGGGGGCCGCCCGCTTCACCTCGGCGGCTGGTGCGCCCCCGCTGCCGGTCCCGCAGCGGCCGCGCCCGCCCGGCCGGCCCCGGCCGCTGCTGCGCCTGTCCAGGCCCCCGGCGCCGTCCAGGACGTCCGGACCGTCCCGGCCCGCACCACCGCTCCGCCCTCCGCGCCCGGTTCGGCCGCCGCGCCCGCCCCGGTGACCGGGTCGGCGCCGTCGGCGAAGTTCCGCGAGTACGCGGGCACCGGCCGGGACCTCGGCTACTACCTAGACATGATCACGACGGCGGTCGAGCAGGCACTGGAGGAGCACGACGGCGACATCGAGGCGGCGTCCGTGGCGCTGGAGAAGAAGGCAATTCCGAATGGAATGGCGTTGTTCGACGCAACCCGCGTCGGTGCCGCGTACGAGCACACCGCCTATCCGGAGCGTCTGGAATCCCTCTCGAAGAAATCCCGGAACGGCGCTGACGAAATCTGGGAGGGCCGTCACAAGTGGGAGAACGCCCCGCTGATGGCCGCTCTCAAGGCCGGCACCCTTGCCGAGATCGCGGTGGACGTCCTGGACACCAACGCCGCCTACTGCTCCGCCCTTAAGACCCACTTGCCGATCGGTGCCCTCCAGCACCGCCCCGACGGCGGCTGGGACCCCAAGCGCTCCGGCATCTATCTGCTGCCCAAGCGCCCCACCTGGGACCACCCGCACCTGCCCGACCCGATCGGTAACCGCCACGAAGCCGGCCCGGTGCTCCTGGACGAGGCCACCGTGCGCCTGCTGATCCGCTGCCACAAGCTCGGCCTCGCCGAGGCCCCGCACATCACCGAGGCCTGGACCTCCGGCGCCAGCGAGGGCCTGCTGGAGAAATTCCGCCGCGTCCTCACCCAGGCCCGCGAAAACGCCATCACCGACGGCGACCAGGTCACCGAGAAGTACGTCAAGGCCATGTACGCGAAATTCGCGTCCACGATCGGCGAATCCACCTACAACCGCGACATCCGCCGCCCCGACTGGATGCACATCATCCGCTCCCAGGCATTCGCGAATCTCTGGTACAAATCCCAACGCGCCCACAAGGCCGGACTGACGATCGTCGCATTGCGAGGAACCGACGAATTGCATGTCACCGACGGAGAATGGCGAAAGGCCAATGGCGGCGTTTTCGAAGAGGGCCGTCTGACGACGCAGATGAAACTCAAGGACCAGTACACCCTGCCCCTAACCCGCACCCGGAGCGCCTAAATGTCGACGGACGGATGGAAGAACTTCGGCCGCTACGGCGCCGACCGCGACCGGGGAAACGTCCACGGTGCCGTCGCGCTTGGCCGCGCCCTCGAAGACGCGCTGGAGCGCATGATCATCGAAGGTGGCATCAAGTCGCCTCCCAGCACCCGCCGCGGCCTGACCGCCCGCATGCGCTACCTCATGACCCACAAGGGCGGCGCCCAAGCCCTGGCCGACGCCGGCATCACCGCCGTCGCCGCCACCATCCGGGCCTGGACCAAGGGCACCCAGCGCCCCCGCCCCGCCAACCGGGACGCGATCGACACCGTCTACTGGAACCTGCGCGCGGCCAACGTCCTGAACAACCCCGCCGTCCTCAAGGCCCACCTCAACCGCGACGGCCGCGGCACCCGCATCGAGATCCACCCCATCAACCAGCAGGTGGTCGACGAACCCCGCCGCCGCAACAACCTCCGCGTCCGCTCCTTCCAGGCCCGCTACATCTGGGACGACGCCGTCGACGCCCTCACCACCGGCGACGCCGACAAGCTCGAAGAGATCTGGGACGACGTCATCAGCGAACTCGACAGCGACTACGGCGCCTACCAGTACGTCTCCCACGTCGGCCTCGGCGCCTGACCACCCGCCACACACCCGGTGCCGCGCCCACCTCCCGAGCGCGGCACCGACCCCGTTCCAACTGGTCGCCCGGCGGCCACCACCAGGCGGCCGCCGTCGAACCCGTCGAACCCTCAGCAGAGGAACAGCACATGGAACTGACCGAGTACTCCTGGTGGGGCGGGGTCCCCGCCTTGGCGGTGGTCGTCGGGGGGAGCTGCTCGTCGGCCTGGTGGTGGTCGTCCCGGCCGCCCGGGGGTCGCTGCGCCCCGGTCCGCCGGGGCCCAGCGCCGGGTTTTGCGGGGTGGTTATGGGGTTTTTGCATGGCGGGTTTGATGGGGTATTCACATGAGGGATTTTGGGGTCGGGTTTGTGGTTGTACCGGAATTTCGCGCCACATCGTCAACGGGCCTGGGTGGCGGGTTCTCTGAGGGGGTATGGGGCGGGATTCCTGTCTCTACACAGGGTCCCGGGTGATGCATTCTGTGGATGCGGTCCGGGGCAGGGTGCCGGTTGTGGCGGGACTTGCTGGCAGTGGCTTTCTGATACAGGGTCACGGGTCATTCTTCGGGGTGCACGAGGGCTTATCGGGGCTGAGTGGTCCAGACCACTTGTAGTGGTCTGGACCTGTTGCGGAGAGCGGCGATCTGGGGAGGGTAGGTCTTGCGTGGGGGGATGCTGCCGTGACACTATGCAGTCAGGTGGTCAGTGTCGGCCTTGGCCACGGTCGGCCTGATGGGCGGCGACGAAGCCGAGGCCCGACCCCGACCCCTTCTCCCGGCCAGCCAAGCGCACGGAGTGCGCAAAACCCCAACTGACCAGTAGAAATACGCGCTAAGGCCAACCCGGGACGGGCCCGTAGGGCCAGGCGCGGAGCGCCGGCACCCCGGCTCAGGATCACCTCGACACGGAGTCTAGCCCCCCGCCGGGCTACGGCGCGGAGGCGCCGCAACAACACTCTTCGTAACTGCGCCCCGGAGGGGCGCCGCAACGCTCCGTCACGCTAGTGACGGCGCGTCATGTCTGCGGAGCAGACGGCGCG